>JBEKIU010000272.1:0-3434 GCA_050011635.1 Acidimicrobiales bacterium | reverse complement strand
AGCACCACGTCGAGGGCGGCCAGCTCGGGCCGCAGGGTCCGGCCCACCGACGCGCTGACCACGGCGATGCGCGTCCGCAGCTCACGCATGTCCACCTGGCCCAACCGCTGGCCGAGGATGGCCACCTGCCCCCGGGTGGGCCACAGCGACGAACCGACCACCTTCAACAGCGTGGTCTTGCCCGAGCCGTTCGGACCCAGCAGGGCCCACCGCTCCCCCGCGCCCACCGACCAGGTGATGTCGTCGAGGAGCGGCGTGCCGCCACGCACCACCGACACGTGCTCGAGCCGGATCACCTCCGTGTTCATGGCCGCTCCGGACTGACGACGAGCTTCGATAGTCGGCGCCAGGATAACCGGCAGAACCGGCACGGCTCACCGGCACGGCTCACCGGTACGGCAAATCCGGCGGCCGCGCCGGCGCATCGATCACGGCACTACATTCGCCGCCATGACCGTGCGCCAGGCCGACCTCGTGCTGTTCGATCTGGGCGGGGTCATCATCGAGCTCAACGGGGTGGGGGCCATGCAGGAACTGGCCGGGATCGAAGGCGAGGAGGAGATCTGGCGGCGGTGGCTCACCAGCCCGTGGGTGCGACGGTTCGAGAGCGGCCGGTGCTCGGCCGACGAGTTCTCGAACGGCGTGGTCAGCGAGTGGGGACTGCCCGTCTCCGCCGAGCAATTCATGGACGCCTTCCTGCAGTGGCCGACCGGTCCCTTCCCGGGGGCGCCGGAGCTGCTGGACGAGGTCCGGGCCACGGTGCCCATCGGCTGCCTCAGCAACACCAACACCGCCCACTGGGAGTACCAGGTGGCCACTTGGCCCATCCTGGAATTATTCGAGTACCGGTTCCTCTCCTTCGACCTGGGCCTCGTGAAACCGGACCCCGACCTCTTCGAGGAGGTGGCCGCGCGCCTGCCTGTCCCCCGTGACCGGGTGCTGTTCCTCGACGACAACGCCATGAACGCCGACGCCGCCCGCACGGCCGGGTTCCTGGCCGGGCACGTGCGCGGGGTCGACGAGGCCAGAGAGGTCCTGGTGCGGATGGGGGTCGTCGAGGACTGAGCGGGGAAGGTTCGGATACTCCTCTTGTCCCGGTCAAGAGGTGTTGGCGCTCGTGGCCGTCGGCCGGGTTACCCCACCGTCAACCGAAGCACTTGCGGATGGCGGCCTGTGACGCAGGTTGCAACTCCGACGATTGGACGGGGTCGGGTTGGGTCATCAGCTTCCCGCCGCGGTAGTAGAACCATGGGCCCCAGAAGTAGAGCCCGCCGATCTTGTGCTCCTTGACGAAGTCACAGGCGGCGGTGAACCAGTTGGCCTGGATCGCCTGATTGAAGATCCAGCTCGGGGGCGGATCGACATTCGGATGGGCGTAGGCGCCGTCCAACGCGGCGATGCCCACCTCGTCGAACGCGTCGTCGGGGCCGGCCACGGCCAGCGGCTCCGCTTTGAGGTACGCGTTCCAGCCGGCGAGGAGCTGGGCCACCGACGAGGTCGGGGTCGAGTGCACGACCGGCGGATAGGCGTCCTGGGCCACCGCGGTGCCGGCGTGGACAGCCGTGATCGGTTCGAACCAGCTCGAGTCGAAGACCAACTGGCCGGGGTAGAGCTTCTTGTCCGACGCGATCACCGACGGCCACTGCCAGCTCGACGCCAGGCTGGTCAGTTCCGACGAGATGGCGAATCGGGTGACGTTGTTGGCGCGCGCCATCTCCAGGTACGGCCTCAGGAGCCCTTGGTAGCTGGCGATCCAGGCCGGTTTGTTGGCCGGGTGGATGTTGCCCCGCCAGTTGCCGAAGACCCAGAGATTGGATTGATCCAGCAAGGGTCGGAGCAGGACCTGCAGTCCGGCCGCCTGGGCCGCATGCACGAGAACGGCCAGACGGGCCGGGCTGGGCGACTGGAGGGGGACCGGGATGGCCTTCTGCTCACCGCACAGGTCGGCGGTGAAGACACTGTTGGTGGTGGGACCGGTGGCGTAGAACGGGAAGACGATGCCGACGCTGTTCGCCCCCAGCGACTTGATGCCCTGCATCTCGTTGGTGGCGTTGGCCTGCCAGGCGGCCGCGGGCTCACAGAAGTCGGTGACATAGACGTCGATGCCATGCTGGGGAGTCGCCGGGGGTGCAGTCGCCATCCGGCGGGCGCCGGTCACCGGGGGTTCGGCCCCTGCCCTGCCGGTCCCGGTGGAACCGGACGCCGGACCGGCCCCCGTACCAACCGCCGAACCCACCGCCGAACCCGACGCCGGCCCCGACGACGAACCGGACGCCGGCGGGGTCGGGGTCTTCTTCAGGACCCCCTGCACGATCTCCCATCCGGACGGAAGCGCCTTGGGCGTGCCCGAGATACCCCCCGACGTCACACCGACCACGGTGGCCCCGGCCAGGTCGGCCCCGGCCAGGTGGGTGCCGGACAGCACGACGTCGATGGCGTCCGCGTCGCTCAGGTTGGCATCGGTGAGCGTGGCCCCGGTCAGGACGGTCCCTTCGAGGTTGGCTCCGGCGACGTCGGCCCGGGTCAGGCGCGCGCCGGCGAGGTCGGCACCGTAGAGGAAGGCGCCCGGCCCGACCAGGTACTTGCTCACCACCGACCAGTCGGCCGGGAGCCGGCTCGGGATGCCGACGAGGCCGCCGGAGACGACCCCGGTGAGCCTGGCGCCGGTGAGGACGGCTTTGGCCACGTCGGCGCCGGTGAGGTTGGCGCCGGTGAGATTGGCGCCGGTGAGGGTGGCGGCGGTCAGCTTGGCGCCGGTGAGGTTGGCACCCGGCCCGACGAGGTAGCCGCGGACCAGGCTCCAGGTACTCGGCAGCGCGGCGCTGCCGGTGTCGGAGCCGGACACCACACCGGTGAAGTCCGACCCTGAGAAATTGGCGCCGGTGACGACCGAGCCCTCGAGGCTGGCATCGGTCAAGAGGGCGTCCTTGAACCTGGCATCGGTCAGGGTCGCCTTCGAGACGAGGGCGCCCTGCAGATCCACGCCGGGCGCGATGGCCCCCGTCAGGTTGGCCCTGGTCAGGTTGGCATCGGTGAGATTGGCGCCGGTGAGGGTGGCCCTGGTCAGGTTGGCGCCGGCGAGGTTCACCCCGTAGAGGTCGGCTTTGGAGAGGTCGCAGCCCGCGAGCTTGGCGCCCGGGCCGGGGACGCAGCCGGCGGCGCTGACGGCCACGGGGACGGTGAGGGTGAGGGTGAGGGTCAGGGCCGACAGCACCACCGCACCGGCCAGGGACAGCGCCGTCCGGGCCCGACGGGAGCGCCCCCCACCTCGAACCCCTGAAGTTTCCACGGGAAGGGTTTTGCACACTATGTCGATAGGAGCACTATTACATGGAGCGGCCAGTACATGGAGCGGCCAGTACACGGAGCGGCCAGTACATGGAGCGGCCAGTACATGGAGCGGTCGGTGCCGACCCGGGTTCTTGGCGCCCTGC
>JBEKIU010000271.1:0-3443 GCA_050011635.1 Acidimicrobiales bacterium | reverse complement strand
CGAACATGGACGTCGAAAAACTCAGCGTGAATCTCTCGTCGGATGACCCGGCGATTGGGCTACGCGCCTCGTTGGCGCTGCATCGTCTGGCCGAGAGGGTCGAAGCCAACCACGTCGCCGCGGCCCGGGAAAAGGGCTGGTCGTGGCAGCAGATCGGAGACGCTTTGGGCGTCACCCGCCAATCCGTGCACACCAAATACAACAAGGAGTCATCATGACCACCGATTCCGTTGCGCCAGAGAGGCTTCACGCCTGGGCCATCTGTCTGCAGGCAAGTGAGGAGGCGCGTCGCCGAGGCGATCGGCGAACGGGCACCGATCACCTCTTGCTCGCCTTGTTGGAGGATCCCTCGATCGAAGTCGTGTTGGGCGTCAGCCTGCAGCAAGCTCGCCAGGCCCTCGAGTCGCTCGATCACGAAGCACTGGACGCCCTGGGCCTGGGGTCCGGCACCGACGCTCCCCCACTGCCGATGCGCGCCGTGCCGAAGAAGCCGAGGATCAGAGACGTCGCGCAAAATGATCGCCTCCGGATGACTCCCGCGGCAAAGAGAGTGCTTGAGGAAGCGTCGAAGCCCAACCGTCGGAAGCTCCAGCTCACGGCCAAGCAGGTGCTGGCCCGGATCCTCACGCTCCAACCGCCAGATCCTGCGGCGGTGCTGCTGGGCGCTCTCGGCGTGAACACGTCGGAGGTTCGGCACCGATTGGATGCGATCTCGCCCGACAGCTGAGTCCCCGGCGACATTCACGACCGCGACCCACGGCCGCGATGTGGGACAGGTGCAGTCACGCTTTGTTCATCAAGTCGTTGAACGGAATTCATTTCAAGGTGCTCTACTAGGCGAATGGCCCGACTCTTCCGGCGGATCCCGGTCCTGAATCAGCGAGGAAGCATCCTCGCCTTCGCGCTCGTTCCGCTCCTCCTCCTGTCCCTTACTCCCCGTGCGGGTGCGAGTGAGCAAACCAGCTCGACGAAGTACTCGGGAACTTTTTGGCAGGTGAGAGCCAACGGTCAGGTGTACGGCGACCACCTGTTCGGGTCTATGGCTGGGCACCATCTCAACCAACCCATCGTGGGGATGGCCCCCACCAGCGACAGCCGGGGCTACTGGCTGGTTGCCTCAGACGGCGGAGTGTTCGGCTTCGGGAGTGCCCCGTTCTTCGGCTCGATGGCTGGACAACATCTCAACCAACCCATCGTTGGGATCACCCCCACCCCAGATGGAGGTGGCTACTGGCTGGTTGCCTCAGACGGCGGAGTGTTCGGCTTCGGGGATGCGTCATTTCACGGCTCGATGGCCGGTACCAAGCTTGATGGGCCCATTGTCGGTATCGCTGCTACGTCGAGCGGAAACGGCTACTGGTTAGATGGTTCGGACGGCGGGGTCTTCGCGTTCGGCAGCGCAACCTTCTTTGGTTCCGTTGCCGAGCCACTGGGAGCGCACGACGTGGTTGGGCCGTTGGTTCCCACCCCAGACCAGCAGGGTTATTGGCTGGCAAGTTCATCCAACATTGGCCCGCTCGGTTGGGGGTTCGGCGACGCAGTCGGGTGTTGGGGCAATGGCGGAGTGGTCCCTGGAACCAAGCTTCCGACCCCCTATGTCGGCGCAGCGATCGACGAACTCCCAGAGCCAGCTGTCTGCGCTACGTGACCAGCCGGTGGTCCCGAATCTGATGCCACGGTTCCAACGCCCGCTTGTCCGCCGTTCAGAGGCACCTTCGGTCACTCCGCCGGACAGCCATCAACTCCCAGTCGGCGTTACCCATACCGACTGGCTGGGAAGTCCTTCATACGTCGAATGGGTGAAGCGAGAAGCCAGATACCAGCAAGCGCCTCGCCCGAGATTGCGACCCACAATGTCGGTCGGAGCCCGATCGCCGTCCCCATCGCCCCTCCGGCGAGCGCCCCGATCGGGAGTAATCCGTACACGACGAACCTGATCGTCGCATTCATGCGCCCGAGCATCCCGTCTGGGCACATGGCTTGTACGAGACCTCCGGCAAGGCTCGGCCCGGCAACCTGGGCGACCGGCTGACTCCGGTGAGCTTTGCGTTTTCCTCGACAAGGTGTTGTCGGCCCACGAGAGATGGCGGATACGACTGGTAGGCAACGTCGAAGAAATCAGTGAAGACGCCCGAAGCCAGCGCAACGATGTGGAGCTGGGGAAGGTGCAGGACACCGAGCGCATAGGTCACTGGAATCGATCCCAGGGCAACGATGCGTCCCAGGTCTGAAGCGATCATGACTCGTCGCCGCCGAAGGCGATCGACCCACACTCCGGCAGGCAGCCCTATGGCCAGGAAGGCCGCCGTGGACGCCGCAGCCAGTGCTCCCATCTGGAACGGTGTGGCAGCCAGTGTGGTTACGGCGACATTAGGGATGGCGAGGAGACTCACCTGGCTACCCAGCTCGCTGACTGTCTCCCCGCCCCAGAGCAGTCGGAAGTCACGGTGCCGGAGCAGTCCACCACGAGCCATCGGAGAACCTTATGGCCGGTTACTCCAGCCCGAGAAGAATCACATCCGCCTACAACTCATCCACACGCCCGAACGTCGGTAGTGGGCAGTTCGCCGAGCGGAGCACCGATCGCTTCTGAACGGAAATGACCGCCCGCTCCCGGGGTGATCGGGGACACTCATCCAAGAGCTCAATCAGTCGACCCAGAACTCGTCACTCCCGGTGGTGGGAGCCACCATCGTCAAACGCGAACATGACGTTTCCGGGGGTGAGGTCGATCCCAGAGATTGGCTTTCACAGGAGAGTACCCGTCCCTTTGCCATGCCACGGTTCTGACGGAGTTCGCTCAAGATCCCACCAAACCACCGATGCCAGCGACCCTTCCAACGGGACGACGTGCTCTCTGGCGAACTTTGCGCTCAAGTGGAGTCTCGTACCCGACCGGAGTCCTCGTCGGACCAGTGAACGTGGGGTCGCCTGCTTTGACCAGATTGCCCTCGATTGCCGCCTGCAGGTAGGCACTCCGATCGCGAACTGCCCATGATCGGCACTCATGGCTATCTCGATGGCGACATCAAATGCTCCCCTCCGGGTACCCCGCGTCGGGCCGCGACGGCGATACTGGATGGGGTCGAAGCTGGAGGTTGTGGGGCCACCAGAGAAGGAGGATCAGCGATGGCACACATTACGAGGGCGATTGCAGGGCGAAAAGGAGAGGGGCCCGCACTCGTAGACGAGACGGGTAGGACCTCGTGGGCAGAGTTCGATGCCCGGGTCAACCGGGTAGTTAACGGGATGCGGAGCCGTGGCCTCCGTCAAGGCGACACGGTGGCGTTGCTGTGTGGGAATCGCCGGGAGTTCTTCGAGGTGATGGTGGCGGTGATGCACGCCGGGCTCGTGGTCGTGTCGGTCAACTGGCATTGGGTGGCCGCGGAGCTGGCCTATGTCATCGATGACTCGGAGGCCACCGCTCTGGTCGTCGACGGGCG
>JBEKIU010000270.1:0-3452 GCA_050011635.1 Acidimicrobiales bacterium | reverse complement strand
AGCGCCTTCTGGTCCGCATCCTGGATTTCCCGGCCATCACGGTCGCCGCCGTGAACGGCCACGCCTTTGCCGCCGGTGCGATGTTGGCGACCGCACACGACATCGTCATCATGCGTGAGGACAGGGGATTCTGGTGCCTTCCAGAGGTCGATCTCGGGCTTCCGTTGACGCCGACGATGTTCGAGGTTGTGGCCGCCCATCTGCCCACGGCGACGCTCCGGGAGTCGTCACTGACAGGTCGCCGGTACCCGGGGTCCGACGCCTTGTCGGCTGGCATCGTCCACGAACTGGCCAGTGAAGACTCCGTTGTCACCCGCGCGCTGGAGCGCGCCCTCGAGCTGGCCCAGAAGGATCGTCAGGTAATTCGCGAGCACAAACGGATGATGCGTCAGGGTGCAGGCTGAAGGGCCATGGGTGGCGTCAGCGATTGGTGGCGTCGGATGGGACGAAGACGAAACCCGAGCTATCGGTGCTCGAATTGTCGTCGACCGCAGTTCGCCGGATGACGTCAGCGTGTCCTCCTGACCCCCCGAGCCACCGACCGTCCCGCGGAGCTGTGGATCGCCGGAAATGTCCGGCGACATACGATTGATGGTGAGTGATCGCCCCGCCACGAGAGACCGGCGTTGGGGCTGGCCGCTGCGGTTCGCAGTCGTGGTCGGCGCAGTGCTCATCGCCGCCGCGCTCCTCGTCATCACCCACGCCGATAGTCCATCCACCCGCGTCCTCGGCAACCAGAAGTTCGCACTTCCACCAGAGACCTCGGGATGTAGCGGCGTCACCGCACTCCCCAGTGGCGCCTTCCGGGTACCGATCACCGTCGGTTCTGTCAGCTCCGACGTGCAGGCTTCGGTCAACGTGTGCATCGATGGCCAGGGTCCGTTCCCCTTCGTCATCGACACGGGTGCGTCTTCCTCCGCCATCGACCTCAGTGTGGCGCGGCGTCTGCACCTCCCGAAGCTCGGGTCGCCGCTCCGGTATGCCGGCATCGGATGCACGGGCACCACGCAACTCCGAGAACTGACCATGTGGAGCATGGCCGGTTTACCTCTCGCCGGTCAGCCCATCGCGGCACAGACCATTCCCGGGTGGGGCGGAGAAGGGGAGCCGGTCGGACTGCTCGGCGCCGACGTCTTGAGCAGGTTCGGCGCCCTCCGCTTCGATTTCGCCGCCCAGACCATGACACTGCCCGGGATACAGGCGCCTGCCCCGGACCGTCCGAGCGTCGTGACCGGTCCGTTGGCCCACCCGATCCCCCCGGATCTGATCAGCGGGCCGCCGAGTTCGATTGCCGGGTTGAGGGTGACCGAGAGACCCAACTTCGCCGTGGCGACAACGATGGTTCACTTCAGGGGCGCCGCGGAGGGCGTTGCCTTCGAGCTCGACACGGGCGCGTCGCGTTCGGTCGTGGAGTCTTCCCTGGCGCGCAAACTCGATCTCTCCAAGACCGCCTTCCTCGGCGAGATGCAGACTGCGTGCTCCAAGGTCACGGTACCCCTCGTCCGAAGCGGCCCATGGTCCGTGGGCAATGTTCAGCTTGCTTCGTCGATGCTCAGGTCGACGGACCTCGGACAGCTCGGATTGAGCGGAATCGGCGGCCTTCTCGGACTGGATGCTCTCAGTCGCTTCGTGTACGCCATCATCGACTTCAAGGGGGCGACACTCGTACTCGGCTCTCGGCGCCGGCTGTAGGGATCGCCGGGCTCGACCTCGTGATTGCCCGCTCGGTCGTTGCCTACCGGCCAGTCCCACATCTCAGATACCCCCAGCAGCCGCCCGCGCCCAGGCCCGACAATCGTCGGCTTAGACACCGGCCGGCCGGCAGGTACCCGGGCCCCAGTTCCACAGGGCCAAGATCGCGGCGGGAACGACGACGGGACACTTCCCCCCTTCTACCCCAGCGAGTCCGACATCCTGGGCGATCCAGTCGGCACCTGCCGGGCGGTGGAAGAGGACGTAGGCACCGTCGTCCTGGGTCGAAACCTGCGCCGGCTGCGACGAACCGGGATCGAGCTTGGCTCCGGCCCAATAGGTGGCGGTCGGACCGTCATAGGCGAAGTAGGTGTCTCCAGGCACGAGACCCACGAAGTCGGCGGCCGGCACGTTGTTGAGCGCGGCGGCGGCCTGAACCAGCTGCGTCCGATCGGCATCGGTGATTGTGAGGTTGTGGGTGCCCGCGGCGGTCGGTGGTGACGTGGATCGCGGTGCCGCGGCAATCGTCGACGGAGAGGTTGCGGACGTCGGCGGATTCGATTCATGGACCGACGTGGTTGGGCCGGAGCTGACCGTGGACCCGCATCCCGTGACCAGGAGGATGAGCAACGGCGTCAGAAGGAGGAGAGCGCGGCGGGGGAACAGCATCGGTGCGAGTTTGCCACAGCGCGCACCCGATTCCCTTCCAAACGGAAGTCCGATCAACGTCAGAGCTGCGCCGCCTTTTCGGGACGGTAAGGTGGGACGAGCCCGGATGAGCGGCGGGGGCGGGGCGAGTTGATGGTCCGTCGCCAGCGGTCGTGGCGCTCGGTTGAGGGGGAGCCGGTGATCGATGCCACACGGGGTGCAGCGCGGCTGAAGGTGTCGGGTGACGCCTACCGCCTATCTCGCGCACGGAGATCACGGTCGGCACGGCATCGCAGCCGATGGGTGTGGGTGGTCTGCGGGATGACGGCCGTGCTCCTCACCGCCTGCTCCGCCACCGGTCCGACCGCCGCCCGCGGGAGTTCGGCGGCGGTGCCGAAGCGCGGGACGCCTTCGCACAAGACGTCCCGGACCAGTGCGGCGCCCGAGACCACATCGACGACGAAGCCGACTCGACCTACGGCCGCCACCTGGTCGCTCGTCACCGAGCCCAACCAGGGCATGGGGCCCATCTATTCACTGCTGTCGAGTCCCCAGCACACCCTCGATATGACCATGTACGAACTTTCCGATCCCCACGCGGTCGGCATCCTGGAGGCCGACGCCCACCGGGGGGTGATGGTACGGGTGCTGCTCGACAGCGACTACGAACGCTCCTACAACCAGCCTGCCTTCACCTCGCTCAGTTCCAACGGGGTGCAGGTCCGCTGGGCGCCCGCGGGGACGATCTTCCATCAGAAGACGGTCACCGTGGACGATCGGACCTCGGCCATCATGACCCTCAATCTCACGGACGCCTACTACTCGACGTCCCGGGACTTCGCCGTGATCACGACCGACGCCCAGGATGTGGGGGCCATCGAACAGGTCTTCAACGAGGACTGGAGCGGGTCAGGACCGCCGGCACCGGGTCGGACCGGCCTCGACCTTGTCTGGTCCCCGGGCGCCGAGGGGCCCATCGTGTCGCTCATCGACTCCGCCCACAGCTCCTTGTTGGTCGAAAACGAGGAAATGGACGAGCCCGCGGTGACGAGCGCTCTCGAGGGTGCGGCGCAGCGAGGGGTGAAGGTCGAGGTGGTCATGACCTACTCGTC
>JBEKIU010000269.1:0-3466 GCA_050011635.1 Acidimicrobiales bacterium | reverse complement strand
CTCGATCTGCACCGGACCGGGCGGGCTCGATCTACACCAGACCGCGCCGGCTCGATCTACAACAGTGCCTCGTCGCCCACGAGGGATTACCCTGGTTGGCGTGAGCTTCCGATCCGGGGCACTCGAGGGTGTGCAGACTTCTCCCACCGGGGGGCGGGTCGAGTATCTGCTCGCTCGCAACGCGGTGATCCGTGAGTACCGGAAAGGCCGGCTCTCCCGTCTCGATGTTTGTGACGCCCATCCCGAGCTGCTCCGGGTGGCCCGGAATTTGGGCCACCCGACAGGTCATCAGTGCCCGATCTGCGAGGAATCGGACCTCGTCGAGGTCACCTTCGTCTTCGGGTCACGGCTGCCACCGGGCGGCCGCTGCGTCGCCACGCAGACCGAGCTGGCCCGCTACTGGCGACGGAAGGACCCCGTGGTCTGCTACGTCATCGAGGTGTGCACGGAGTGTTCGTGGAACCACCTCTCCCGCATGTACCCGGCCGGTGCCGGAGTGGACGCAGTGGCCCGCAAGTCGGTGGGCGGCCGGGCCAGCCTGTAAGACGCGGGCCCACCCCGGGGCGGGCCGGCGCTTCCGCCAACCCGCCCCGGCATCAAGTGGACGAGGTGGTGGATCCCCGGTAGAAGTGGGGAATGATCCTCGAAGGCAAGACCGTCCTCGTGACCGGCGTGGGAAACGGCCTCGGCCGCGAATGCGCAGCCAGCGCCTTGCGGGACGGCGCGAACGTGGTCATGGCCGCCCGCACGCTGGAAACGCTGGCCGCCATCGCCGACGACCTCGACCCGACCGGCGACCGGGTGGCCACCCACCCGACCGACATCACCGATGCCGATTCGTGTGCCTCGTTGGTCGATGCGGCGAAGAGGCGCTTCGGATCGGTGGACGCGTTGATCCAGGTGGCGGCCTACGAAAACGTCTGGGGTGGCCTCTACGATCTCAAGTTCGAGGCCTGGCGCAAAGCGTTCGAGACCAACGTCTTCGGTGCCCTCACCGTGATCAGACCCGTGGCCGAGGCCATGAAGGCGGGCGGGGGCGGGTCGGTGGTTCTCATCGGCTCCCAGTCGATGTTCCAACCCGCGCTCCCCCAGAGTGGCTATGCCGCATCCAAGAGCGCACTGCTGACAGCCATGTACTACCTGGTCGAGGAGCTCGGCCCCGACAACATCCGCCTCAACATGGTCGTCCCGTCGTGGATGTGGGGTCCGAACGTCGAGATGTACGTCACGGGCACGGCCCAGCACTCCGGCCGATCGCAAGACGACGTCTTGCACGACATCGTCGGCAAGTTCCCGCTCCGTCGGATGACCGAGGACGGTGAGGTGGCCGACGTGGCCGCATTCTTCGCCTCCGATCGTGCCAAGGCGGTGACCGGGCAGTACCTGCTGGTCAACTCGGGCGAGATGCACCGATGACCGACGAGGTCAAACGGGTCGTCGTCTGGGGCACCGGGTTCGTCGGGAAGATGGTGATCCCCGAGATCCTCCGCCACCCCGCCTTCGAGCTGGTCGGGGTCGGGGTCAACAACCCGGAGAAGGTCGGCACCGACGTCGGAGAGATCTGCGGGTCGGCCCCCGTGGGCATGGCGGCCACCAACGACATCGACGCCCTGGTGGCGCTGCGGCCGGACGCCGTGGTCCACTTCGGACCGACGGCCGCCCATGCCGACGACAACATCCGGGACATCGGCGCCTTTCTCCGGGCCGGCATCGATGTGTGCTCGACGGCGATGACGCCGTGGGTGTGGCCGACCATGCCCCTCAACCCCCCGAGCTGGACCGAACCGATCGCCGAGGCCTGCCGGGCCGGCGGTGCGTCGTGCTTCACCACCGGGATCGACCCGGGGTTCGCCAACGACCTGTTTCCGATGACACTCATGGGTCTGTGTAGCGAGGTGCGCCAGGTCCGGGCGCTCGAGATCCTCGACTACATCAACTATGAGGGCGACTACGAGGACGAGATGGGGATCGGGCGCTCGCCGGACTTCGTCCCCCTGCTCGAGCACACCGACATCCTGGTCATGTCCTGGGGCGCAACGGTGCCGATGATGGCTCATGCGGTGGGCATCGAGCTCGACGAGATCACCAGCACCTGGGAGAAGTGGGCCACCGACAAGCCCGTGGTGACGGCAAAGGGCCTCATCAACCCGGGCGAGGTCGCAGCCATCCGGTTCACCATCAACGGCATCTACCGGGGCGAACCCCGCATCTGCCTCGAACATGTCAACCGGGTTGGCGGTGATGCGGCGCCCGATTGGCCTCGAGGCAACCAGAACGACGTCTACCGGGTGGAGATCGAAGGAACCCCGTCGATCGTTCAAGAGACGGCCTTCAGGTTCACCGACGGCAGTGGCCGGGACGCGGCCGCGGCCGGCTGCCTCGCCACCGGCCTCCGGGCTCTCAACGCGGTCCCGGCCGTGAACCTGCTCCCCCCCGGGTGGGTCACGGCCCTCGACCTGCCGCTCATCCCCGGTGTGGGTACGATTCGATGACCGGATCACGACGGTATCTCGCGCCGCATCACGGTAAGGGGAAGCAATGACGCCGGACGACCTGGTCGAGATCGAGTTGATCAAGCGGTTGAAGTACCGCTACCTGCGGTGCCTCGACCAGAAGCTGTGGGACGAGATCGAAACGTGCTTCACGCCTGACGCGACCGCCCGATACGGCGGGGGGCTCTACGAATTCGACGGCCGCGATGCCATCATGGAGTTCCTGCGGACCTCGATGGGTGGCACGACCATGCTGAGCAGCCATCGCTGCCACCATCCCGAGATCGACCTCACCGGCCCCGGTACGGCCACCGGCGTGTGGGCCCTGGAGGACGTCGTGGTCCTGACCGACGTCGGCGTCAACGTGCAGGGTGCGGCCTTCTACACCGATCAGTACGTCAAAGATGACGACCGTTGGCTCATCGCCCACACCGGCTATCGGCGCACCTATGAGGAATTGATGCCGAGGGCGTCGATCAAGGGCCTCAAGCTGACCGCGGACTGGTGGGCCACAGACGGGCGGTCAACGCTCGGCTGACCATCGGTGTCGGGGCCCGGGGGGCTCCGGGAGGGTGCGGGCTGCCGGCCGGCTGCCAGCGCCGGCTCGCAGGTCGGGTCAGGCAGGGTCGGGTCAGGCAGGGTCAGGTCAGGCAGGGTCAGGTCGGGTCAAGCCACCGTGGCGCCATCGATGAGGATGTCGGCCCCGTTCATGTGGGAGGCCTCGTCGGAGGCGACATAGGCGATGGCCGCGGCGATTCCTTCCGGGCTACCGAAGGAGCCGATCGGGGTCACCCGGTTCAAGAGCTTGATGTCCGCACCCTCAGGAAGGTGGAAGGCAGAGGTGATGGGTGTGTCGATGGCCCCGGGGCTGATGCTGTTCACGCGCAGGCCGGCTGCCGCGTACTCGACGGCGAGCGCCCGAGTGAAGGCGAGCACCCCGCCTTTGGACGCCGCGTAGGCCGCGGCCCAGGGTT
>JBEKIU010000268.1:0-3512 GCA_050011635.1 Acidimicrobiales bacterium | reverse complement strand
GAGGACCTGTCGCGAGAACCGAAGTGTCCGACCGATGTGGATCGCGGGCGGACCATGCCCTCCACGAACCATGCGGTACAACGAGAAGGTGTTGATTTGGAGCAGCTTGGCGGCCTGCTCAGCCGTTAGATACGACTCGGTATTCATTGGAGCTCCTTTGGCAATCAACCCCCGCACGCAACCCACTGTCCCGTGCGTCGGATACTTCGAATGCCCAAAGGGAGTGCTCCCATGTAAGGGCGGTGCACCTTTGGTCACACTTCGCCACCGTTACCGGTGATCTAGCTTGGGCCGTTATTTCAGCCGTCCCAAGTGTGACAGGGCGGACCGGATACTTCAACCCTGTCCCGTCCAGAGGCTTTCAAATGAGTCAACTACCCTGTCTTCTCCAGTTCTTTTGGTGTCATGGCAGCCTCAAGGGCAGCGCGAGCCTTGTCGGCATCCTCGGCCCGTCGAGCCGTGTAGTGGCGGGCGGTGGTCGTCGCATCCTTGTGGCCAAGCCAAGCCTGAGCCTCGACCAGACCAACGGCGGACGCGATCACCGTGGCGGCATAGGACCGAAGGCCCTTGAGGGTCACGTGGTCGCCCACATCGGCTGACTTGCGGGCTTCGGTGAAGACTTTGGTCACTCGGTCGGGGTGAATCGGAACAGACCCGGTGGGGTCTTCGGTGAAGACGAAAGCTTGTGGGCCTTTGGACGGCGCAGCCAACCAACGGCGATCGAGGGCATCCTGTGCAACCATTGACAATGGGACGACGCGGGTCTGGTGAGTTTTGGGCGTGGTCAATGCCCACGTCTTCCCCTCCGTCCTCTTTCTAAGCGTCTCAACACTGTGTGCGACCCGTAGGGCACGGACCTTCGTGTCGATGTCCTGCCACCGGAGCCCACACAGTTCCCCACGTCGGAGCCCACTCGAGGCAGCCACTGTGAAGAGGTCAGCGAATAACGGTTCATGGGTGGCAGCCACGACGGCAGCCACCTCTTCGTCCGTGGGTGGGCGTGGGTGCTGTCGGACAGCGACCGGCTTGTGGCTCGGCTCCGGGGCCGGGCCTCGCTCTCCCCAGGTATGGGCCACTTTGAGGGCAGCGGCCAGCACGGAGTGCACCCGGCGGATGGTGGCCTCGCTGTTCCCAGCTTTCCGCAAGCTCGCATACAGGCGGTCCAGGTCCGCCGCGCCGATGTCACGGGTGCGCTTGTATCCGACAGCAGGGACGATAAGCCTTTCGACAATGTCTCGATTGCGGCGGTCTGTAGTCGCCTTCCACCGGGAAGATGCCACTTCCAGCCACCTCTCGAGAAAGTCAGTGAAGGGCCCTGACGCTGCCACCAGGTGGCCGGCGTGGACCTCGCGCTTCAGGTCGTCGAGGGCCTCCAACGCCTGTGCCTTGGTGCCGTGCACAGTCCTCTGTGGCTGGATCGGCGAGCCGCTGTCGGTATACCCGAGAATTGGCGAGCGGACCCGCCACACACCCGCTCGCACCATGCTTATCGAGCCGTCACCGGACGACCGATGTGACCTTCCCTTGTCCTTTCGGATGCTGCCAGTATGGGAAACTCTCTTCGTCATGCCTGTGCCTCGTCGTTGTTCGCTGTATCTTCTCAAGCCACAGTGTGCCACGGTTAGGACAGGTTAGGACAAAACGGAGCTGACGGGGTGAAGTCTAATGGGATTTTACCTGGTCAGGACCTTGCCTGGGTAGCTCAGTCGGTAGAGCAACGCACTCGTAATGCGTAGGTCAGGAGTTCGATTCTCCTCCCAGGCTCCAGCTTTGTGAGAAATCGTGCGTAGTTGGCCTACAAAGTGGCCTACGACGTCGGTGTGGCAGGCAACGAGGGATCACTGGACCTCCAGGGCTCTGTGCAGACGGGATGACGTTCTCGGCGCCCACAGGGTCTGTGAATGACCGTGCTCGTCCGGTCTCCGGAATTCCTGCAGCGCATGTGCGGGGCATCCGTCGAATCACTCAGGCGCAAAAAATTCAGGCCAGCTGTCGATTTGGGTGAGGCCATTCGTCAGTAGGGCGAACCACCTTTCTGGGCCGGCTTGGATGGCCCGGAGGGGACTCGCCACGGAGTCGGGTTCACGGACTCTGCCAGGAGGCAGCCATGCGCAAGATCATCGGTGCGATGAAGATCTCGATCGACGGGAAGACCGAGGGCCCGGACGGCTACGCAGACTGGGTAGATGCGTGGTCCGATGATTTCGGGTTGACGCCTCAAATTGACGCCTGCGTCCTTGGCGGCGGCATGTACCCCAACTACGAGCAGTATTGGACGGCCATTCAGGACGCGCCGAGCGAGCCTAACCCCATGGGCGTCAACATTCCGGCCCAAGCCGAGGTCGAGTGGGCGCGCTTCGCGGCGGTCACCCCGCACTACGTACTGTCGCGCACCCTGACCTCTGCCAAGTGGCCCCAGACGACCTTCCTGCGCGGACTCGACGAGATCGCAGCTTTGAAGGACGAGCAACCTGGCAAGGACATCTATCTCATGGGTGGCGCCGGGATCGTGCGGGCCTGCCTCCAAGCGCAACTGGTTGACGAGCTCCGCTTCATCGTCCACCCCTTGATCGCAGGGGCGGGCACCCCGCTGTTCACGGCGCCAGAGAGGCACGGGCTCGACCTGCTCGACGTCGAGGCACTGCCGGATGGCCGTGTCAGCCTCGTCTACGGGATCGCCTGAGCACTCGGAAATGGCCGGTCTGAACCCAGTCGAGTTCAACGCCGAGGTCGTCGAGGAGTTTCGAGCGAGGGGCGGGTACGTGACAGGGCCGCTTGCTGACTTCAGGCTCATACTCGTTCATCACATCGGCGCGCGCTCGGGAGTTGAGCGCGTGATGCCATTGATCTACTTCACCAGGTCGGACGGGGGTTTGATGATCATTGCCTCGAACGGGGGGTCATGCACCCATCCGGCCTGGTACTACAACCTTAAGGCCCACCCAAAGGTGACCGTCGAGCTGGGTACCGAGAGGTTTCGCGTCGTGGCAGAAGAGCTGGATTCTGAGGCACGATCCTTGGTGTGGCCGACGATCGTCGAGCAGTCGCCGGCCGCCGGGGATTTCCAGAGGACGATCACCCGGAGCATTCCTGTGTTCGTGCTCACTCGAGAAGATTGACGGATTCGGAGGAACAGTGCGATACATGTTGATGATTTGCGACGACGAGTCGGATGATCGCGGTCCACTCGAATTGGTGCGCGACACAGAGCACGTGGCCTGGATCGACTACATGGACCGGCAGGGGATCAGTTTCCTCGACGGGGTTCGTCTTCGACCGAGCACGGACGCCACCAAGGTGCGGTCGCGCAACGGCGAGACCTTGATAAGCGACGGGCCGTACATGGAGAGCAAGGAGCAGATCGGCGGATTCGCGCTCATAGAGTGTGAGCACCTCGACGATGCGATTGAGGTCGCGGCGAGACATCCGTACGCTGCGCACGGGGTTATCGAGATTCGACCGGTCTGGGACGAATGACCCGCGAAGTCGAACAGCTTGTTGCTGGGGCGTTC
>JBEKIU010000267.1:0-3525 GCA_050011635.1 Acidimicrobiales bacterium | reverse complement strand
GTCGGTGGGGGCCTCGAAGTAGATCTGGACCCCGACGACCCTGGTCAGTCGCCCTCCATGCGCCGAACGGACGGTCGCCTTGTGGACGCCGAAGACCGAGGCGAGCTCCGCGATGGCCTGCGGGTCAATGGACTGGACGCTGACGACCCCCTCGGTCATCTCCGGCCGTTCGATCGTCCGCTGCAACGAACCGGCCGCCCACGTCTCGATGGCACCCATGATCCCCGGCCCGGTATCGGTCGCGATTGACATCTGTATTTCTCCTGAATCGTTGCCCCGTTGGATGCAAGAACCGTCAATTCCTTGTTGTCGCGGGCAGTGGAGAAATTTCCGGAAATTGGTCCGAATTTCAAAAATGATGGGCGGAACTGTAGTGTGGTCGAAGATGCGCGGGACTCCAGCCCGAGCACGCTCACCGCATCCGGGTGCCCACGTAGCTCCTGAGGTATCCGCCGATCCGAAGCATCCCTGCTTCTCATCTCTGCGTCATCTGACGCCGTGGCGGCCCGGAATGTTCAAAGTGCAAGGGTTTAGCCAATAAGGCTTTGTGTCATATGGTCGGTCTGTTAATTGGGCTCTGTCTCACCCAGCATCTTTCTGACCTGACAGTTCTTGCGTCAGTTGTTCGGGGTCGGTTTGCAGCAACTCCCAGAAGTCGAAGCTGGGCAGCGCAAGGCCCAAGTGCTTGTAAGGACAGCTGTCCTTCCGCTTGCCGGTCTTCAACCGATGGCTGTTCCAGTAGAGTCGCTTCAGGTCCAGCATCTCCTGGGTCATCCGTTTGTGGTTCGACTGCTGCTTTCGCAACACGCTGTTCATGCATTCCACCGCGCTGCTGGCTCGTACCGTGCCCGAGAGCACCGCCGAGACTCGGGCGTATGACCGGTCTTCGGCCTCGCTCAAGGGACGACCCCAGGCCACCGCGTGGATCAGTTCGAGCCGCGGGTCGGCCGAACCGGTCGATCCCCGATGCCGGCCCCACCAACGCCAGGCCATCGCAATCCGCCACTCCGCACGCGGCTCGGTCTGGGCCAGTTGATCGTGCATCCGGTCCAGGAAGGCCGTGCTCCGGCGATCTCGCAGGAAGCTCCGCACCGTCTTCCACTCCGGGCCGCTCAAGTTCGCCAGGGCCGCGGCGATCTCCGCCTCGGCTCGGGTCCGGTCGTTGAGCCGGCCCTCGGCGTCGAACAGGTCCAGGGCCGCCCGGGCCCGACGCCACGCCATCTCCTGGCCTTCGACGTCCTCCAACGCCCGGGCCGCCCGCCGCCAGGCGGCCGCGGCGGCCTTGGCCACGCCTCGCGCATCGAGGCCTTGCCGCTTCGAGGCCGCCACCCGGGCATCGCTCGCCTCGGCCTTGGCCCACGCCGCCTCAGCCCCATGCCAGGCCCGGTGGAGCACGCCTCGGGCCTCGCGGGCGGTGTGGAACAGGTCAAGGCCCTGGGCCAGCGGCGTCGTGTCGTCGGCCGCCCGCCTCTGCCGGGCCACGCCCTCCAGCCCCGAGGCGATCCCCTTGGCGGCGTCGGAGACGGCGAATTCCAGGGCGACGAAGGGGGCCAGTTGCTGCTGCCAACTCGCCCCGCTCCGGTCGGCCGAGTTGCGGCAGAAGACCGCAGTCATGCTCGCCGGGTCGATCCCGACCAGAGTCGGCCGCCCTCCGAAAAAATCTCGTCCAGGGCCAGTTTGAGGACCTTCTTGGCGCAGGCGTCGTCGAGCGGCACCAAGACCTGCCCGGCCTTCTTGGCCTCGTCGGCGACCCAGCGACCGATCGTCGAGTGATCGGGGCCGCGACCGGCGGGGAGCAGGACCTCGAAGATGTCCTCGATCTGACGAAGGCTGACGCCGGCGGCGAAGGCGACGGTGGCCACCTGGCGGAGCTTGGCCGGATCGCAGATGACCGAGAGCTCGGGGGGTCGGCTCAAGGCCTCGACCTGATCGCGAAGCCGCTGATTCTCGGCGAGGAGTTCGTCGTGGGCGGTGGTGTCGAGGCGTTGCTCGAGTTGGCGAGCGTGTTGGTAGAGCGTCTGGCGGCTACAGCCAGCCTGTTGGGCCTGGTGGGTGACCGCCCCATAGACCTTGGAGAAGACGGCGGCGGCGTTGCCGATCCAGGTAGAGAGAGGCTGGGTGGTCACCGGGGAGGTCCTCTGGGCTGCTGGCGATCTTGTTGGTGACCCAGTCGATCACAGGATGGACTCCCCTTCAAGACAAACTGTCAACCCGTTCGAGCCATCGTCAGCCCACTTTGCGACAGAGCCCCCCTCGCCCCCTGGGCACGATTGTGGTGTCTACGACACAATCCCCCAGGAGGACGAGGGGTGGCTCGCATTGTGCTCTCCGGCATGCTCGCCGCTTGGGTCGGCACCCTCGCCGAGCATCTCCACGGCCGAAACGCCTGGCGGCTCCAGCGATTGATCGTCGGTGTCATCCTCGCCCAGGGGCGACGCACCGTCACCAGTTGGTTCCGCGCCGCGGGGATCACCCACGGCTATCGCTCCTATTATTACTTCCTCGCCGCACTCGGGCTCAAGGTCCAGGCCATCGGATTGAGCCTCTTGGACCGGACGATCCAACGAGTTCCCATCACCGAGCGGCTCACCCTGGCCCTGGACGACACGCCCACCAAGCGGCATGGCCCCGAGATCGAAGGGGCCGGCCGGCACCACAATCCGACTCCCGGCCCCAGCGGTTCCAAGACCCTCTACGGCCACAACTGGGTGGTTCTGGCACGCCTGGTCAAACACACCCACTCGCAGATCATCGGCCTACCCCTCTGGGCCAGCTTGTACGTCCGCCGGTGCGACGTCCCCTCGCTGCCTCGCGGAGTCTCGCCCTGGGAATTCCAGACCAAGCTGGAGTTGGCTGCCACGATGATCCACGCCACGGCCGAATCGCTCAAAGGTCGATGGGATGGCCCGGTCTGGTTGCTCACCGATGGCGGTTACGCCAAGCGACCGGTCTACGCGGCCACCAAGAAAGCCGGCTGGGTGATGGTGACTCGGTTGCGACGCGATGCGCACCTCAACGACCTGCCGGCTGTGCTCAAGCCGGGCCAGAAGCGTGGTCGAGGACGGCCTCGGATTTATGGGTCCAAGCAGATCAAGCTGGGGTTGCGAGCCGGTCAGAAACGGGGCTGGGAGACGATCGAAGTCGTGATGAGTAAAGGTCAGGTCAAGCGATGGGAGGTCAAGTCGTTCCTGGCGACCTGGCGAGTCGCCGGTGGCGTGGTGCGGGTGGTGATCGTCCGCGAGGAATCGGATCGGTCGAGTTGGCGAGCCTACGTTTGCAACGATCTTGAGGCGACGGTTCAGGAGATCACGCAAGGGGTCGCCGATCGTTGGGGAATTGAACAGGTGTTTCATGACGTCAAGGAGAACGAACGGATCGGGCAGGTGCAGTTGCGGAAGGTGTGGGCGAACGTGGGAGCGTTCAACCTGGGGCTTTGGGTGAACAGCCTGGTGGAGTTGTGGGCCTGGAAGCGAGGGAGGGGCTCGTTGGTGGACCGGAGCGAGAGTCCTTGGGACGATGCCGAGC
>JBEKIU010000266.1:0-3545 GCA_050011635.1 Acidimicrobiales bacterium | reverse complement strand
TACCTTTGGACTATGCGGTTCGAGGAACCCACTTTCAGAGCTTCGAACGCCACCCAGAACCTTAGACGTGTTACGTCTGCTCCGATCAGTGCCGTTTTCTCAGCGGCAGAACGCTTATCTTCGAGGATCGACGGTCAGCGTCGCCACAACCCCCTAAGCGCCCCCGAACGCCGCCTCGGCGGGGAGCTATCGACCGATGAGTGCTTGCCACCCGCGAACTGCCACACTCCGGCACATCCGGGATATGCGAAGCGAATGCAATACATACCCCAAACCGAGATGGAGGACGGCTGGCCACTACTTGTCTCCATAGTTGACGGTGACCGATGCAATCAGATCTGAGTGCCGGAGCGCCTTTGCGTAATCCTGGACTTGTGATCGAGGGCCGTCGAAGGTGAAGGTCATGACTCCTCCACCCGATGCGGATCCATAGCCCGAGCCTTCGCCGGGTGCGCCGAGTCGGGCATAGAGCTCGCCCTGGAGTGCGTTCAACGGAATCGCAGAAACGCCTCGCTTGCCGATGGCGACAATCACGGCGGTTGGTGGTGGACTCGGACTGAGGGAAGTCGGGATCGACGCCGTATTGACGACGGCGCTGGAGCCGATGGGGTCGATCCACTGAATCTTGTTGCCTCCATTGCCTCCTACGCCGTGTGTGCTCAAGCTGAAGGGGACGAAGGAGGCGAGTGGATCGAAGAGACCGGGTTCGAGATTTCGTGCCTCGAGTAGTGCTCCTGTTTTTGGATCGACCACGATGATGGTTGGTCCGAGGTATCTGGCGCCAGCAGATTCGAAACCGAGACCGGTCGAGCCGGTATGGGTGGAGGTGGTGCCCAGCGCTTGGATGCCCGGCAATAGAGCCAAGGCGCCATAGAGCGCCACATCGAATGCTGGAGAAGCGCCGGTCAACGGGCCGACAAGGAGGGCAACGGCCCGTTGGAATCCCGGGTTGGAGGTGCCTGATCCCAGTTGATCCAATCCGGAGATCCCCGTCGTGCCCGTGCTCAGCTCATGAGCCAAGGCAGACGCGTCTGTGGCAAGTGAGGAGACATCGGTGGTACCCGACCCGAATGAGAGACCGTCCCCGTTCCTGGCGTTCGCTCCACCGCCGTCGCTGCAAGGTGAAACCGGCGGCTGAATCGGATCTACTATTAACCCAACAGACGTCCAGGTCGTTTCTGCCGCAGAGGACGCGAAGTGGGCCCGCCCGAGTTCCGACAGTACGCACGTTTCGCCAAAGTTGTTTGACCATTCGGTCTGTGTTGCGATCACCGTCGCTTCAGCTCCGGAGATCGACGTCGACCCGATCCATTTCACATCCATCGAGAAGGACGCGAGCCGCTTCGTCTCGAGCCACTGGTCCCGTTTCAGCTGGGGAACCGACCGATTGGTTACGTTGGTAGCAATCTGATGAAGCTCGGCTGCTGCGGCCGATTGCTGGTGCTGTCCAATGACTGGAAGGAGTGCCAGGAGGAGCAGAGCAGCTATCGAGACCGCGCCGGCCCCGCCGATCATCGTGAGCCGACCAGTTCGCTTGTTGCGCCAGGCTGGCGAGCGGCGAGGCTTGCGGGCCTTGCCGGCATCGATCCATTCCAGTTGGGGAAGGGCGGGCGCCTGTGGAGCAGATTCCATCAACTCGGTGACCAAGGTGCGAATCTTGATGTCCAGGGCGTCATTCGTCCGCATCGAGGGCCTCCTTCAAGTGAGATCTTCCGCGAGCAAGGTGACGTTTCACCGAGCCTTCACTTATGTCCAAGAGTTCGGCAATAGCTCCCGGATCGAGGTCGTCCCAGTACGTCAGTACGACGACGGCCCGCTGTCGAGTGCTGAGACGGGCGACCGCGGCGAGAACTTCAGGTCGAATCTCGGGCAGTTCGACGAACTCGGGCGATGCTGCTCGACGCTCACGTGCGAGGCGACGCCCCGACGACCGGTGGAATCTGGCCGCCTCGTTATAGACGGATCGAAATAAGTAGGAGCGCTTCGCCACCACGTTCCCCCATCCGGAGGAACCGAGGCAACCAATGACCGCTTCGGAGACGACGTCGGCGGCGTGATCGGGACCGACGAGGCCCGTGGCAAAGCGCGTCAGATCGTCAGCGTGCTTCCTGTACAGCTCACTGTCCGCAACATCCACACCCATAAGATGCCGCAAAATCCCTCTTTGGGTGACACCCCATCAGAATTCAGCTACTGAGATATCCTGCTTTGTCTGCAACGACCTGAGAGATGTGAACCTGATGGCGCTGCTCACGTTGGCCCCTGGCAATGGGTGTCCCATACCAGGGTTGGGTGGGGCACTTTCCGGCGAGGGGTGCGTCCCGAGTCGGCATCGATGCATGCCACACGCGCTGGACCTCTTACCTGATTGCCAGTCGAAGTCATCCCAGTCGAAGATAGGCAGACCCGTGAAGCAGATATGCCGAAGTCGGAGGAGTGAAAATGGATATGAAACTTGAGCTGGTACCAATCCCGGTATCTGATGTCGATCGAGCCAAGGCGTTCTATGTCGAGAAGTTGGGTTTCGCCGAAGACGTAGACGTGCGGCCTGCGGAAGGTGTGCGGGTAGTGCAACTAACCCCTCCCGGTTCGATGTGCTCGATCAGCATCGGTACCGGCTTGCCTGTCTACGAGGATTCGACCCCTGGCTCGGTGAAGGGAATCCATCTCGTGGTTGCCGATATTGAAAGGGCGCGTGCTGAGCTTCTGAGCCGGGGCGTGGACGTATCTCCGGTCGAAGATGTCGGAGGTGGTGTCAAGTACGCGGGATTCGCCGATCTCGACGGCAACTCTTTTACGTTCCAAGAGATGCCATGGCGGACTGGAACTGACTATTAGTCCATTGTCTCGGCTGCCCACCTGAGCGACCAGTAGATCGTCGCTGCAGTGGATGGAACCTCCCCGTGCCTAGCAGGCCAGATATTCCACATCACCGGGAGCGGGGCCTCCAACGTGCGCGGGCACTTGTGCTTCCAGATAGCTTCTACTCCCAGAGAGTTGCCAGCCAAAAGACGCGGCATTCGCTGCCTTCACGAGGTGTTGAAAAGACATGCCAGATTTCCCTGCGATTACTCACGTGGCGCTAACGGTTACGAGCCTCGAACGGAGTGTGCCTTGGTACAAGGCTCTGTTCGGCTCGGACCCGATCCTTGACGAGGACACAGGTCCTTTCAAGCGTGTCGCTTGGCTTACGGGCGACACAATCGTCGGTCTAACTCAGTTCCCTGATTTGAACAGCACTCAGCCGTTCAACGAGCGCCGGCCGGGTCTCGATCATCTCGCTTTCGGCTGTGCCAACCGCGATGAGTTAAGAGCGTGGGAAATCCGCCTGAACGAGCTCGGCATCCCCAACGGTGGCATCGTGGACGCACCTTCCTACTCGGCATTGTCATTTCGAGACCCCGACAACATCGCACTCGAGTTCTTCGCACCTCGGGGCTAGGACAGGCGGGCATCCCCGACTGCTATCCGACGCTGAACGGCCATCCCCTACCACCGGTTCGGTGGTCGTCATCTTCCGTCGGATGAGCGTTCGGTGCTGCCTC
>JBEKIU010000265.1:0-3573 GCA_050011635.1 Acidimicrobiales bacterium | reverse complement strand
ATGAGGGCAGAGGAGCGGGCCCCGGTCCGTCCCTCTGCGGACGACGGGTGAGTCCCCCCTCCCCGCCCGGCCGCCACGACCCATGATCGCCTATATCGTCCGCCGGCTGGTCATCAGCATCGTAGTGCTGCTCCTGGCCACGGTCCTGGTCTTCCTGCTGGTGGCCGAGTCGGGCAACCCGCTGGCCATCTTGAAATCGAATCCGAAGATCCCCCACTCCACCATCGTGGCCCGGGAGAAGCTCCTCAACCTCAACCATCCGCTGTGGGACCGGTACTGGATCTGGTTGAGCCATGCCGTCCAGGGCAATTTCGGACTGGACATCGCCGGCCAGCAGGTCAGGCCCTTGTTGGTCTCCCACCTGCTGGTCACGTTGCGCATGGTGATCCTGGCCACCCTCCTCTCCATCGTGTTGGCCATCGCCGTCGGCGTGTACGCCGCCCTGCGGCAGAACAAGCTGGGCGACCGGGTGGCCACGGTCTCCAACTTCATCTTTTTGGCCGCACCGGTGTTCGTGATCGGCCTGCTGCTGAAGGACTTCGTGGCCATTCCCGTCAACCAGCACCTCAACCGCATCATCTTCTACACCAACGGGGAGCAGAGCCCGACGCTCACCGGTTCGTTCTTCTCCCGCCTGCCCGACTACGCGGCCCACACCGCCCTCCCCACCATCACCCTCATCCTGGTGACGTACTGCTCGTGGGCCATCTACCAACGGGCCTCGATCATCGAGATGAGGGACAGCGACCATGTGCGGCTGGCCCGGGCCAAGGGCATCTCCCCCCGGCGGGTGCTCGTGCGCCATGTCCTCCGCAACGCTCTCATCCCGGTCACCACGGTGATCGCGCTGGACTTCGCCGCCGTCCTCGGAGGGGCGCTCGTCACCGAGATCGTCTTCGGCTGGCAGGGCCTGGGCGTCTGGTTCTTCAACGGGGTGACCAACCTGGACATCAACATCTCGCTGGCCTACCTGCTCGTCACCGCGGTCTTCGTCATCCTGTTCAACCTGCTGGCCGACATCCTCTACGCCTTCCTCGACCCGAGGATCCGCTATGACTGAAACCTCCGATCTCTCCCCGCGCCAGCAACGCCGTCAAGGCGTGGGCATGGCCGAAGCCGGCATGCACACCCTGCCCGGAGCGGCCCCGAGCGCGGGCACCGACGACGACAGCCAGGGGATGGCCGACGACACCCGGGGCCAGCTGGCCACGGTGGCCCACCGGTTCATCCACGACCCGCAGGCGGTGATCGGACTGGTCCTCTTCTTCGGGATGGCCATCGCCGCCATCCTCACCGGGCTGTTCTGGAAATACAGCTACACCGCCATCACCGACACGTTGAATGCACCGCCTTCCCTCTCCCATCCCTTCGGTACCAACACCATCGGCGGCGACATGTTCGCCCAGGTCATGCGGGGCACGCTCCAGGACATCGAGATCGCCCTCCTCGTCGCCCTCATGGCCACCGTGCTCGGGGCCCTGGTCGGCGCCATCGCCGGTTTCTACGGTGGCCGTGTCGACTCGTCGCTCATGCGCTTCGTCGACCTCATCCTGGTCATACCGGTCCTGGTCATTCTCATCCTGTTGGCCAACATCGTGGCCAAACAGGCCGACAACTGGTTCTGGCTGGCCATCATCATCGGCGCCGTGTCGTGGACCTACATCGCCCGTTTGGTGCGAGCGGACTTCCTCACCCTCCGGGAACGGGAGTTCGTCGAAGCGTCCCGCGCCCTCGGCGCCAGCGACAGCCGGCTCATCATGCGCCATATGCTGCCCAACGCCCTCGGACCGATCATCGTCAACGCCACCATCACCGTGGCCCTGGCCATCTCGCTGGAGTCGACGCTGTCCTTCCTCGGCCTCGGCATCCAACCACCGAACATCTCGCTGGGCCTCCTCATCGACCAGGGCCAGGATTCGGCCACCACCGAATGGTGGCTGTTCGTGTTCCCGGTGCTGTTTCTGGTGGTGCTCATCCTCTCCGTCTTCTTCATCGGCGACGGTCTGCGGGAGGCCTTCGATCCCAAGAAGAACAGGGTGCGGGCCTAGATGACAGAACCGACACTCGCGGTCGACCAGCTGGTGGTCGACTTCGCCACCTCCGGCCAACCGGTACACGCGGTGCGGGGAATCAGCTTCTCGCTGGCTCCCCAGGAGGTGCTGGGCATCGTGGGCGAATCGGGATCGGGCAAGTCGGTGACCGCGCTGGCCGCCATGGGCCTCCTGCCCAAGAACGCCCGGGTGAACGGGTCGGTGACCTATGACGGCCAGGAGATGCTCGGGTTGAAGGAGCGCGAGCTGGCCAAGATTCGCGGCGTCGGGATCGCCATGATCTTCCAGGACCCGATGACTGCCCTGAATCCCGTGTACACCGTGGGTTGGCAGATCGTCGAAGCCATCCGCGCCCACCAGGACGTCAGCAAGGACCAGGCCATGGCCAGGGCGGTGGCGCTGCTGGAGACGGTGGGGATCCCCAACGCCGCAGAGCGGGTCGGCAACTTCCCGCACGAGTTCTCCGGCGGTATGCGCCAGCGCGTGGTCATCGCCATCGCCATGGCCAACGACCCCGCGGTCATCCTGGCCGACGAGCCGACGACCGCCCTGGACGTGACCGTGCAGGCCCAGGTGCTCAGCTCGCTCCGGACCGCCCTCGAAGAGACCCGGGCGTCCTTGCTGCTCATCACCCACGACCTCGGGGTCATCGCCGGCCTGGCCGACCGGGTCCTGGTCATGTACGCCGGTCGGCCCGTCGAGATCGGGACGGTCGAGCAGATCTTCTATGAGCCGGCCATGCCGTACACGCACGGCCTGCTGGGGTCCCTGCCCCGGCTGGACAGCGACGGCCGGGACCGGCTGCGCCAGATCCCGGGATCGCCGCCGTCCATGATCGGGGAACGCGCCGGCTGCCCGTTCGCGCCACGTTGCCCGCTACGGGCGGACATCTGCGACCACGAGGAGCCGGAGCTGCGTCCGGTGGCCGCCATGGCCGAGGCCGGCCCGGTTGCGGGAGCGCCCGGGGCTGCCGGTACCGTCGCGGCTGCCGCCAACAGCGGGCCGGCGGAGCACCTGTCCGCTTGCCACTTCGCCGACCAGGTCACCCGACTGCCGGTGGCGTCCATGTTCCCCGACACGTCGGTCGACCAGGAGGGCGTGGCGCCGTGAACTCCCGACCCGCCACCCCGGCCCGGCCCGAGGAGAGTACGCCGTCGGCCGGAGCCCAGGCCGAGGGCGGCAGCGAACCCCTCCTCTCGGTCACCGGCCTGTACAAGCACTACCCCAAACGCGGCGGTTCGTTCGTCCGTCACCAGGTCGGCATCGTGCATGCGGTGTGCGGCATCGACTTCACCATCAACCGGGGTGAGACCCTCGGCCTGGTGGGCGAGTCGGGCTGTGGGAAGACGACGGCGGGGCGGTCGGTGCTGCAGCTGGTCGAGCCCACCTCGGGCTCGGTCCGCTTCGACGGGCGCGAGCTCGTGGGACTGTCGAACCGCCAGATGCGGGAGGTCCGCAAGGACATACAGGTGGTCTTCCAGGACCCCTTCGCGTCGCTCGACCCCCGGATGCCGGTGGGCGA
>JBEKIU010000264.1:0-3614 GCA_050011635.1 Acidimicrobiales bacterium | reverse complement strand
GACTCCGCAACGGGTGACGACGCTCGACGGTCTCGGGGTCGTGCAAGTCGTCGCTGCCTCGGGGCACATGCTGGCCCTGACCTGCAACGGCGACGTCTATGTCTGGGGCAGCAACGAAGGGGGCGTCATGGCCCTGTCAAAGAACAGCCAGGACTTCTATCGGCCAAAGCTGAATACCACGCTGACCAGATTGGCCGGCGGTTCTTCGACAGGTGTGGAGCTGACGACGGGGAGCTTCTCTGCAGACCTTCTGGTCCGTGGCCAAGCCTATGGATGGGGCAACAACAACCTCGGCCAGTGCGGCTGTGGGAGCACGGCCAACGAGGTCGTGAGTCCGACACCGGTGATACAGCACGGTGTGAAGTTCAACTCGATCGACGGTGGCGGCGACTTGACCAACAACGGCCACACGCTTGCTGTCGATGCCCAAGGCAACGCCTACTGCTGGGGCGACAATCAACAAGGGCAGTGCGGAATGGGCACGACGGGGATTGTGACATCTCCCACCAAAGTTCCTGGGCTTCCGGCAATCGATCAGGCGCTGGCCGGGGGACAGTACTCCGCGTTCTTGGACTCGTCGGGCAGCATGTGGACGTGCGGCGACAACGCAAAGGGTCAGGTCGGCAACGGCAGCACCAGCAACCAGCTCACCGTGGTCTCCGTGCTCAAGCGCATGACCATGATCTCGGCCGGGGCCGGACACGCGGTCGCGGCCAACTAGTGACCTGAGTCGGACCTCCGCCGGGTACATGCAGCCAGGGTCGTGAGGATCTCGTTCCTCTGACCAAGTGCGCCCCCCCGGACTCGAACCCAGGAACCTGCGGATTAAGAATCCGCTGCTCTACCGTTGAGCTAGGGGCGCCCGGGCAGCTTAAGTGCAGGTCCGCGAGGCGTCAACGCAGTGTGCCGGAACGGCGACGCTCGCTCTGCTGCCGACGAGGTGGGCGGGTGTGCCGGAATGGGCGCGGCTCACGGCACCGGGGGGACGCAGTGGGCCGGGACGCTCGCCGGTGGGGGAGTCAGTCCGAGTCGCCACGACAGCCAGGGCAGAGAGAGGCGGAATGCGGCAGCCCAGAACGTGAAGGAGTGGTCGCCCGGGGGCGAGGATTCGCAGACTTGCATCCCCGTCTTTCTGGCCAGTGAGGCCAGTTGGTGCGACGCGGCCAGGGGCTGGGGATCGCTCTGGCCGGCGGTGAACCATCCGGCCGAGCCCGGATACTTCTGGCCGGTCAGGAGGTTGACCGGATTGTGGGCCTCGTAGTTGGCCTTCGACCCCCCGTAGAGCTGGTCAATCGTCTGTTGGGCGTTGTCGTTCTCGTAGGTGGGCGAGGCGTAGCCGGAGTAGGACGCGAATGTCGAGAAGGTCTGCGGATTGCGAAGGGCGAGCATCGTCGAACAGGTGCCGCCGGCGGACAGGCCGGCCACGGCCATGGCGTGCTTGCCGATGGCCGCGTTGAACTCCGACTGCATGTAATTGGGTACGTCCTTGATCAAGTAGGTCTCCGAATTCCCGAAGACGCTGTTGGAGCACTCGCTGTCGCTGGTCAGGTTCCCGTTGTTGTCCGGGATGACCAGCAAGGGGGCGACACCGTGGTGCTGCTCGGCGAAGGCGGTCGAGGTGGTGTCCGCGTAGCCGGCCCGCGTCCAGTCCGAGGGCTCGCCCGGGACGCCGGCGATCAGCTCGATGAGAGGGAGCTGAGGTTCGGGATTCTTGAACCACACGGGGGGAAGGTAGACGTAGGCCTGTCCGGTGTTGAACTTGGAGATGGTGGCGGGGATGGTCACCTCGATGGTCTCGCCGTGGGTGGGGAGCTTGCCGGTACGCCGGACTTCGTCCCTGATGGCCTTGAGCTGGGGGAGGTCGGTGAAGTTGGCGGCGCTCTTCCCCAGCAGTCGGGCCAGCGTCGGGTAGTAGTCGTAGTTCTGGTTGATCACGGTGAAGGCGGCCAGGATGGAAAAGACCAGCGCGATCACCGAAAAGGTGCGCAGGATCCAGTGCGCCCGCGTCCACCCGAGCACGATGATGACCACCGAATACCAGATGAGCCATGCCCACAGGTAGAACGAGGTCGGAAACTCCGATGGGACCAGGTTGAACACGTGGATGGCCACGCCGGTGAGCACCGTGAGGACGAAGCTGATCGGGATACCGATCGGCAACTGCCATTTCCATGCCCCGTCGTGCCATCCCACTGACAGCACCACCGACGCGATGGCGACGATGACGACCGTCTGGGGGAACCAACCCGTGATGAGATCGACATTGATGGCAAGAGTGCTCATGATTTCCGTTTGCCTAAGATATCCAGGGCGGCCCGAGGGGGCTGGGACCGATCAAGGACAACCCGAGGAAGTGGGTAGACATCGTGAAGGATCCGGGAGACGAGGAATCGGAGACTCGGACACTGGACGTGCTGGGGGCCGAGCGCCGCAAGAAGCGTGAGATTCTCGCCGACCAAGGAATCGACCCCTATCCGGCCCGCTTCGATCGGACGGCCACGGCGGCCGAATTGCGGGCCCGATATGGTGATCTGGACGCCGACCTCCGCACTGGGGAGACGGTGCGGATGGCCGGGCGCCTGACCAGTATCCGAGGACACGGTCGTCTGTCGTTCGCCACGCTCGCGGATGTGACCGGATCGGTTCAGTTGCTCATGCAGGACTCGAATCTCTCCGATCAGGCCAAGTTGGTGCTGGCCAATTTCGACCTCGGTGACTGGATCGGTGCGGAAGGTGAGGCGATCACCAGCCGACGGGGAGAGCTCTCGGTGGACGTGACCCAGCTGTGGTTACTGTCCAAGGCCCTTCGTCCGCTGCCTGACAAGTGGCACGGGTTGACCGAGACCGATACCCGCTATCGCCAGCGGGAGGTCGACCTCCTGGCCAATCCGGACAGCCGCCGGGTGTTCGACACCCGCTTCAAGGCCGTGGCCGCTCTGCGCCGCCAGCTGTTGGCCGAGGACTTCGTGGAGGTGGACACGCCGATACTCCAGCCTCAGGCCGGCGGCGCACTGGCCCGGCCCTTCATGACCCATGCCAATGCACTCGATATCGACCTCAGCCTCCGCATCGCGCCCGAGCTCTATCTCAAGCGCCTGGTGGTGGGAGGATACGAGCGGGTGTTCGAGATTGCGCGCAATTTCCGCAACGAAGGGGTCGACACCCGGCACAGCCCCGAGTTCACCGCGCTCGAGGCCTATCGGGCATTCGGCGACGTGACCGACGGGATGGAGCTGACCGAGCGCCTCATCGTGGAGGCGGCCCGGTCGGCCACCGGCCGGCTGGTCTTCGAAGTCGGCGGAAGATCGGTCGACCTGACCCCCCCGTGGCCGCGCCGACAGCTGCTCGATTGGATCGAGGAGATCGTCGGTCGCCGCCTCCACCCGAGCGATCCGGTCGACGACGTTCGGGCGGCCTGCACGGAACACGGCGTCGACTTCCTTCCCGAGTGGGGTGCGGGAAAACTGATCTTCGAGCTCTACGACACCATCCTGTTGCCTACCGTCGTCGACCCGGTGTTCGTACGCGGCTTCCCAGTCGAGGTGTCGCCGCTGGCCAGGCGGACGCCCGACGACCCCACGCTGGCCGATCGTTTCGAGCTGGCCATCGATGCC
>JBEKIU010000263.1:0-3633 GCA_050011635.1 Acidimicrobiales bacterium | reverse complement strand
GAGATGAGGACCGACTGTCGGCTCATGGCGGTGTCGACGAGCGTGGTCACGCTATCGAGTTCTTGGGGCTCGATCTGTTGAGGGAACAGGACCGAACCCAAGGGCTCGAGGTTCGACGTCCGATGGGCGCCCGCGAGACTCAGAACGTGCGGTGCTCCGGGCGTGGTCCCTGAGGCCACGACCGCCAATCCCAAACGAGGATCCGAGGCCAACTCAAGCAATTCCGATGCATCGGCCTCAGCGATCGTCGGGCTACAAATGACGACTACAGGATCCCACCTTGTCGAGTAGTCGGCACACCGGGCTTGGGCGAACGACCCGTAGCCCGCTTCCCGCAACAAGGATTCATTGTTGAGCCGGCGGCGATACAAGCGATCCAACAGCATCGACACGTCAGAGAGCGAAACTACTCTCTCGAACCGCTCGAGCTCAACGCCGAACCCGACAACGTTGAGGTCGAACCAACCCGTCCAGTGGGAGGTGGCCAATTCCAGAGCCAAAGCACGAACAACACCCTCGCACCCACTCGGATCCCCATCCACTGAGAGGGCTCCCAGCGATTCCAGGTTGACCATGATGACGCCATCAGTTCCATGACCGGCCGTTACGAGCAAAGGCGCAGCAGGAACGGTACGTCCGACGCCGGACTCGTCGGGCTGGACGCACGGAAGCGATGCTCTGTCAACTGCCACCGACCGGCGAGCGAGATCACATCGGAAGGGGGCGGGAAGTGATTCGCAGCCTTCTGTCCGGTCGATGAGAAGGTCGATCGACTCGTTACGGATGGTAACTCCCATCACGCACGGTAGGTCGGACCCGCGGTGACTCCACGCCTGGACAAGAAGCCGGAGGGCAAGATCGACGTCATGGACGATCTCCCGCCCTTCGCCCAGTCGGAGCCGTTGCTCGAAGTGGCGTTGAGCCGGATCGGGCAGCCGAATGTAGGCGCCCTCATTGCGGTAACGCTGCTGGACGCGTCTCATACGATCGAGGAGGCCGACGACACCTGCTCCTACGACACCACCCCCGACCGGCATCAAGGGCACCCTGGGATCACGGAAACGGACGAGACCGCCGCCGTCCGGAAAAGGGTCGGTCGGGCCGGCCGCCCGCGGCGGATTGAGGAATTCGATCACGGGTAACTCGTCTGGCACCGAATTGTGGCCGATCACCTGATCCACATTTTCGAACGATCCGGCTATCCGGGCCGGTCGGCCGGCCGGGAAGGACCTCTGCTTGTCGGTGCTCCTGGGCAGCTGAAGCATCCAACCGGGACGTATCCAATGCTCATCGGTCAGTGTTCCACCGTCACGCTGGATGACGTCGTAGTTGAGTGCCGCAATCTCCTTCCATCGCAGTGGAGACCCAAGCCTCTCTCTGGCGATGGACCAGAGTGTCTCGCGTGGCGCCACCACGTGTGAGGGTTCAGAGGACCGCACGTCATACGGCCCGTGCCGCGATTGCTGAAACCCGGTGGTCGCACCGACCGGGCCACTCCCCAACGAACAATCGTCAACTGGCAGTACGCGTCCGCCCGTTGGCGCTGTGATGGCCAGAGCACGTGACCCTGTACCGGCTGATGGGATCTCGCCGGGACGTTCGTCGGCTTGGTGCGGTTGGCCTGCCGGCGTCAGGACGTCGATGACCCGCAGAGGCTTCACGGTCGCCGGTCCGGCTTGAGTCGCCGACGCCACCGGCGTGGCGCTGGCTCTCGGCACCACCGCGACGCGGCCCATCGAGGAAATGGCCAATGTCGTACCGACAAGGCACGCAACCAACGATTGCACCGAACGGCTGGCCGGGAGCCGGGCCGATGTTCGGCCGGTGAGACGAGATCGGATCTCGAGTAGCACGCACATCGTCATCCATGCCCAGGAGATCCACGCCAGGATCAAAGCGCCTCGGATCAGCCAGTGCGAGATGAGGTACGTACCGTCCGCCCGGTGCGAAGAGATCTCTTTCGCCGCCCGGCCGACGTCGAGATGGAAAACCGGGATGCCTCCCAGCTCGTACAAGCCCACCGGCACAGCCACCACGATGAGAGCCAGCGCCACGATCGACAGTGCTCCCCACAGCACACGTTGATGGCGTGGCTCCTGTGGCACGATCGCCTTCATCACGAGCCCACCGTCACCCCTTGGACATCGACCGCGGAGGCCGACGCCGACACCGGTAAGGAGTCGATTCCCACAATTCCCAGAATCTCCGTGTGGATTCGATACTGGATGACCACAGTCACCATGCCCGACGACACGGTGGCAATTCCGGGATGTCCGGCCGCGGCGGTGAACCTTTCTGCCGCGACGACCGCCTCTTGCTGGTTGAGCGCAACGGCTCCGGTTCGGAGGGCGTCTACAGACAGTGCTCCAGCGCCAGCCCGAGCCGCCTGCTCTGCTTCATCACTTGCAGACTGTTGAGCTGAGAGGACCGCTCCGCCATCGACAACCAGACCGATGAGCACGAATACCGCGATGAGCATGAGGACCGTGAACGCACTGACCGATCCGTCCTGGGTGACGCGACGTCGCATACCTCTCATCTCACTCAAGTGACCGAACGGTACGGATCGATGGGGGCGGTCGTCGAAGCCCGGATCGTTGTGCTGCCGGGGATACCCGGTGCGGACAGATCGGACAGACTCACCTGGCAGGCCACAGAGACGGTGACATAGCCCCCTGGATAGAAATGGCTCACGTCGGTGCTGATCAGCGGATGAGCGCAAATGTGGGAGTCGTTGAAGAGGCCGACCACCGCACTGTCTGCGGCACCCAACTGGGCACTGCTGGGGTCCGGCTGAACCGCTGCCGCCTGCGCTCCGGCCCGCGAGGCCTCGACGACCTCCTGACGTGCCTCGGATACCCGGCCGAACACCAGGGTAGACAAGGCGAGTGCAAACAGGATGGGTGCCATGACTGTCAACTCGACCATGAGGCTGCCTTCCTCCCGTCCGAGCCTCCCGCGATTCACTCGGTTCCTCTGAACTCCTGGATGGGGCCAACCTGAACCGACCCGACGGGAAGCGACAACCCGGGAAGGATCGTCACAGCAGTGCCAGTGACCGTGATCCGCGCCACATCACCCGGCAATACCGCAACGACAGAGCTGGAAGAAGAGACGTCTGAGCCGGGGCCTCGCAGGATCGAGTTGGCACGGACTTCTCCCGCCTCAGCCCCGCCGCCGAAGGCACGAGCCGCCTGGTCACCTTCAGACGCCGCCAGCTGGGCAACTTGGGCTGCATGAGCCCAGAGTGCGAATTGGACCAACGTCATCGATATCAACATGAGCACTGGGATGACGACGATGGCCTCGACAATCGTCGAGCCGCGATCATCGCGAACCCGGTCCCACGGGCGGCCGGCAACGCTCAGCCACGATCGGGCATGGCCGTTCCCTTTCCCGGAGGCTTGCCGACCTGGCCGAGCGCCGCGGTACGCTCGGGAGTGGAGTGTCAATTGAGGTTGATCGAGTTGGTCTTCGCCGTCACTTTCGCCACGATGATGGCGCCGATAGCGATCGCCAAAGCGGCGAAGACTGCCGTAATGATGACCGTCTCTACGATCGAACCCGCCTCGTCGTATCCACCATGCGTTTCGACGCGAGCCCGTAGATACGTCCAAATGATGACGACTTGGT
>JBEKIU010000262.1:0-3784 GCA_050011635.1 Acidimicrobiales bacterium | reverse complement strand
CGGTCGGGTTGGCGGCGAAGTCGATCCCGGCCACCATGATGACGTTGGTCGCTCCGGTAGCACGCACGTCGGAGATCAGCTGGTTGTAGCCGGCCACCTTCACCCCGTTCTCGACACAGCCCCCGTGGACCAGACAGGAGAAGGGAAGGTGTCGGGGCTCGTTGTAGAGGTCGAAGACCACCCCCGAATGTCCCTTGAAGGTTGCCGCCACCGACGACCAGAATTTTGGCGAATGGTCCTCGTCGGCCATGACCTCACCATCCGTCGCCAGCTGAGTGCCGGGAGCACTCCAGTGGAGGTCGAGAATCACCGCCAGCCCGGCCGCGTTGAGGTCACTGACATACTGGGCGATGGCTGTCCGGTAGGCGGTCCCTCCGAACTGGGGATAGGGAAGGTTGATGCCGAGCCAGCAATCCTCGTTCAGGGGGAGCCGGACGGAGTTGATCTTCCAACTCTTCATTTTGGCGATCCACGACGGCGTGTCGGAGTTGGGCGGGCTGAAGAACCCCTCTGCAGCCACACAGGTGGACTCGGTGCCAGGTTGGCCTACCCCGATCAGCCGGATCGGGGTACCACTGCCGTTCACCAGGTGGTCGCCGGAGACACGAACGACCGGAGGACCCGAGAACCCAACCGTAGCTGACGCAGGTGTCGCCTTGATCGGACCGAGCCCGAGTTGGACGATGGCGAGTGCGATCAGTACCACCCCCACCTGCAGTACCCGGGCCCGCCTCCGGCTCGATGGCGGCGATGGCGGGCCAGTCGATGTGGTCATCGTCGTCTCTCCTCGGTCGAACTGAAGATCACGGAGGGTCGAGCCCGTCAGCATTGACCAACGGATTGGATCCGGTTGCCTGTCGGAGCATCAATGTGGTCACTTGTGCTCCCCCGACCACATGAACCGGCTCATCGGCATGACAGCCCGATCGGCTATCGAAACGACGGGACCTGCCCTCCAGGCAGTCGATCAGGCTCAGCGGAAGCTGTCAAGCGATCCGAGGCACTTTCCGGCGAAACCTCAAGCGCTCCCTGAACGATCACGGTTCCCCGTCCCCGAAGGGAGCGGGGCCGTCTCCGGGCCGAGCGGACATCCGAATCGCTGGACGTCGTTTCTCCGCTCGTCGACTCGAGGCCTCGCTCGTTCCTCGCGTCGCAACCAGCTCCCGAGATGGGCATCGATGTCCACCTCGGGTGGATGCATCGTGTCTTCGATCATCCGATTCCTCCCTCCGCCGGAGCCCTCGACCCGTGTCGGGGCGCCCCCGATGAAAGGGGCAACTTTTCCGGGGGCGTCATCCCAGGGCAGGGGTCTGTGAACCCTCACAGTGAGGATGGCACCACTGAGTGTATTCCTTCTCAATCATGAATGGGGCAATAGTCAAGATCGCCGTCCTGGCCCGCCGATCTCCAGCCGTGCAGGGCGAACCGGGACCGGACGGCCTCGGGAGCGACTGCAGCCGCGCCCTCGAGGAACGAGACGGCCCGACAGCCGTAGGCGTCGCACCTGATCGTGTTGCCGTCGAGAGTCATTGCCACAGCGTCGAGCCAGCCGGCCGCGATCGCTAGGGTACAACGTCCCATCTTGTGGGGATGCGATCGCCACCCCCAGCTCGCCGACGTTTGAGAGCAGGATTGATTCATGGCCGAGAGGGTGCGACACTCCTGTGGTGAAGAGGCGGACAGACGAGGCCGGGCCGATCGTGCGGGGCCCGGGCTCGGTCCTCGCCGCGCTGGCCATGACCGTGGTGGTCCTCACCGGGTGCTCGACGTCGTCCACCCCGCCAACGGGGTCCGAGCAACATGCCGACACCGTGAGTGCGACCTGTCACCGACCTCTCCCGACCCGGCCGGTCATTGCCACTCCGGTCCCCGGTGTACCGAGCGACTGGGACGTCACCTCGTTCGACGGCACGAAGATCCGGGCCCACTGGTTTCCGGTCCATCCCGGATCCACACAGAAGTCGCCGACCGTCCTCATGGGCCCGGGGTGGAGCCTGGCCGGGGACACCGACACCCAGGGAGCCGGCATCCTCGGCGGAATTCCGATCAAGGCGCTGTGGGCGGCCGGCTACAACGTCCTCACCTGGGACCCCCGTGGCTTCGGCAAATCCGGTGGCGAGGCCGAGGTGGACAGCCCCGACTACGAAGCGCGCGACGTGAGCGCCCTGATCGACTGGGTGGCGACACGACCCGGCGTTGAGCTCGATGCCCCGGGGGATCCACGTCTCGGGATGGTCGGCGGCTCGTACGGAGGCGGGATCCAGCTGGTGACGGCGGCGACCGACTGCCGGATCGACGCCATCGTTCCCACCATCGCCTGGCACTCCCTGACGACCAGCCTGGACAAGGCCGACACCTTCAAATCGGGATGGGGCGACATCCTGTCCAATCTGTCCTCGTCCGATCACGTGGACCCCGAGGTGCACGAGGCCCAGGCGACCGGCAACACCACCAGTACGGTCACACCGGCCGAGAAGCAGTGGTTTGCCGCGCGGGGCCCAGGCGACCTGGTGGCCCGTATCCATGTCCCGACACTGATCGTCCAGGGCACGGTGGATACGTTGTTCACCTTGCAGGAGGGGGTGGAGAACTACGAGATCCTGAGGAAGGACGGCGTGCCCACCGGCATGATCTGGTTCTGTGGGGGTCACGGGGTCTGCCTCACCCCTCCGGGCGATCAGGAGCTGCCGCTCACGGCCACCATCGACTGGTTGAACCGCTACGTGAAGCGGGACACCTCGGTGAACACCGGCCCCGGGTTCCAGTTCGTCGATCAGAACGGCACCAGCTACTCCGCTGACAGCTTTCCCGTCCCCACCGGCGTTCCGCTGAGCGCCGCCGGCGACGGGAGCCTCGCCCTCGTGGCCACCGGTGGATCCGGACCGGCGGACATCTCGGGCAGCACTCAGGAGCTGGCCAGCCTGGTCGGACCCATCACGCCGGCCAAGGCGGCCCACGCGGTGGACGTCGACGTCTCGTTCGGGAACCGGTCGGCGGTGGTTGTGGGAGCACCCCAGCTGCAGCTGACCTACCGGGGCACGGCGGCACCGGGCGTCCGGCCCACCCGTGTCTTCGCTCAGCTGGTGGACGAGTCGACGGGGCTCGTCCTCGGGAATCAGGTCACGCCGATCGACGTCACCCTCGACGGACGGACCCACACGACCTCGGTCCCACTGGAGATGGTGGCCTTCACTGGTCGACCGAACCAGCGCATCGAACTCCAGTTGGTGGCGACCACCGTCGCCTACGCCGTGCCCCGCCTGGGTGGGAGCGTCGATTTCACCCACATCCACCTCGCCCTGCCGGTGGCGTCGAACATCCAGCCGAAGTAGCCAGCCCGCCGACGGCACGTCCCGCCGACCGTCGGGCGGTGCTACTGGCGATATCCCTCGACGGTCCCTTCCGGTCGCATCACCGCTCCGTCGGGACTACGGCCTGCGTCACGGAGGGCCCGACGTTGGCGGAGCAGGTCCCAGAGGCGGTCGAGCGTGACCTCGACGGCCCGCAATCGTGCCTCCTCCTCGGCCGAGATGCCCTCGCCAACGTGCCTCTCCTCGAGGCGCTTCTCCTCGTCGGCCAGACTCCCGATCTGGGTGATGATCTCATGGTCGTCCACGGTTGGCTCCTTCCGTGCGCGGGCACGTCCCGTTCGGTCTCACACTACGCCCCGAAGACCGTCGGTCATCGAGGCGCCCTCGGCATCCCGAGGCCGATCATGGCGATGATGTCACGCTGGATCTCGTTGGTCCCGCCGCCGAAGGTGAAGATGGTCTGGCTGCGCGAA
>JBEKIU010000261.1:0-3812 GCA_050011635.1 Acidimicrobiales bacterium | reverse complement strand
GCTGTAGGCCGTCCCAACCGGCACGTCATGAGCGATGCACGCCGCCTCGATCGCCTCGGCGCTCTCACCCTTTGTCCACTCGGCCACGATCTCGTTGATCTCGTCCCCGTGTCGGGAGCGAAGGGCGAGTGTGGAGAAGCGGGGATCCTCGAGGAGGTCGGGTCGGTCCATGGCCCGGCACAGCCGGGCGAAGTTGGCATCCGACCCGGCGACGATGCAGACGTAGGCACCGTCGCCGGTCAGGTAGTTGTCGAGCGGGGCGGAGTGGGGGAGCCGATTGCCCTCCCTGTTCCGCACGGTGCCCAGCCGGTCGTACCCGGCCAGCGTCCACTCGAGCACCCGGAGCACGGCTCCGTACAGGGGTGCATCGATGACCGCACCCCGTCCCCGCCCGGGCCCCGGCGCGCCGGCGTCACGGCCGTAGAGCCCGGCCACCGCGGCCATCGCCGCGAAGACCCCGGTCAGGTAGTCAGAGATGGTCACACCGGGCCGCACCGGCGGCCGGTCCCGCTCGCCGGTCAGATGGAGCAGCCCGCCGTAGGCGATGCCCAGGCGGTCGAGGCCGGGCCTGCGGGAGTAGGGGCCGTCCTGGCCGAAGACACTGATGCGCACATAGACGAGTCCCGGGTCGAGGGAGTCCGGGCCCAGGTTCCACCCCTCCATGGTCCCGGGGCGGAAGTTCTCGCACACGACGTCGGCATGGGATGCCAGGCGCCGGAACAGGTCCTGGCCCTCGGCCGTGCGCAGATCGCAGGTGACGCCGCGCCGGCCCCGGCCCTCAACGGCCCAGAACAGCGAGTAGCCGGCGTCCTCCCTGTCGGTCTCGACGAAGGGACCGATGGTGCGCATGAAGTCCCCACCTCCCGGCAGCTCGACCTTGATGACGTCGGCGCCGAGCTCGCCGAGGAGGCCGGCGCAGAACGGGGCGGAGATGCGCGTCCCGACATCGAGGACCCGGATGCCCTGGAGAGGTCCTTCCCGGACCTCCCCGGCGCCCTCAGGGCTCAACGACCGGCCGATCCCCTCGATCGCGGTCGGAGAAGACCTCCTTCATGGAGGTGCGCTTCTTGCGCTCCTCCAGCGCCTGGGCCGCGGTGGCCGTGTTGTGCATCCAGTGGTGCGCCATGAAGTGGTACTTCCACGAGGCGGACTTGCCCATGAGGTCGCCGGTCTGATTCAGCGAGTCCTTCACCAGTTGGGCCGTGGTCGGCGGCACGAGGGCGATGCGCTCGGCCAGCTCCCGGGCCCGCTCACCGAGCTCGTCGTTGGGTACCACCCGGTTGACCAGCCCGAGGCGCCAGGCCTCCTGGGCATCGATGATGTCGCCGGTCCACAGGAACTCCTTTGCCTTGCGGATGCCGATCTCCCACGGCTCGACCAGGAGCTCGACGGCGGCCCCGGTCATGCGCAGGACGGGATTGGAGAACCTCGCGTCCTCGGCCGCCACGATGAGATCGCACATGCAGGCCAGCATCAGACCGGCGGCCACGCAGCTTCCCTGCACGGCGGCGATGGTCGGCTTCCGGAAGTCGTGGATCCGCTTGCAGCGGTCGTAGTACATGATCTTCTCGTGGTACATCTTCCCTTCCGGGGTCTCCCTCATCTCCCGCCACTTGTCGGGGCCGGTGCCACCGACCAGTTCCTTCAGGTCGTGGCCTGACGAGAAGTGCTTGCCCGCCCCGGCGAGGATCACCACGCGGACCGAGTCATCGGCGTCGGCCTCGTCGAAGGCGGCGTCGAGCTCGTCGATCAGCAGGGTGTCCTGGGCGTTGGCCATCTCCGGTCGGTTCATGGTGATGGTAGCCACCGCATCCTTGACCTCGTACAGGATCGATTCGTAGCCCATGTGCATCCTCTTCCGTGCTCGTCCCGTCGCCGCGTGTGTCAGTCCCTCGGAAGCCCGAGGACCCGCTCTCCGACCAGCGTCCGCTGGACCTCGTTGGTTCCGGCGAAGATCGACGACGCTTGATAGTAGAGCCACGATCGCTGCCACATGCCGTCCCCCGGGTTGTCACTGGCCCCCTGCCAGAGTGGCGCGGCCGGCCCCAGCGCGGCCAGCACCGTCTCGTGGAGGCGCTTGGACATCTCACTCCAGTAGAGCTTGAGGGCACTGCCTTCCGGTCCCGGCGGTTCGCCCCGTTCGAGGCGGGTGAGGGTCCGCCAGTTGTGGAGCTGGAAGAGCTTGACTTCGATGTAGGCCTCGGCGAGCCGTTGCCGCAGATCCCAGTTGTCGAAGCCCCCCGGTTGGTTGTCGACCAACTCGAGGAGCCCGGTCAGGAGCTGGTAGTGAATCCCGAGCTGACGGGGATTGACACCCCGCTCGTGGGTGAGCGTGGAGTTGGCGACCGTCCACCCGGCCCCGGCCTGGCCCACGAGCTGGCCGTCAGGCACGAAGACGTCGTCGAGGATCACTTCGTTGAACTCGGCATCGCCGGTGATCTGGACGAGGGGCCGGACCTCGACGCCTGGAGCGTGCATGTCGACGGCCAGGCAGGACAGACCCAGCTGGCGCTTGGGCGCATCGGGATCGCTCCGGGCCAGGCACAGTCCCCAGTCTGCGAATTGCGCGTACGAGGTCCAGACCTTGTGCCCGGAGACCAACCATCCGCCGTCGGCCCGCTCGGCGCGGGTGGTGAGCGAAGCCAGGTCGCTGCCGGCCTCGGGCTCGCTGAACAGTTGGCACCACAGCTCATCGGCCCCGAGGATGGGAGGGAGCCACTGCGAACACTGCTCGGGGGTGCCGTGGGCGAAGAGGGTCGGACCGACCAGGTTGATGCCGATGCGGCCGACCAGTTCGGGTGCCCGGGCTCGCGCCATCTCCTCGGTGACCACGAAGTGTTCGGTGGGTCCGAGACCACGGCCGCCCAGCTCGGTGGGCCAGGTGATCCCCACCCACCGGTCGGCGGCCAGCGTGGCCTGCCATCGCCGGCCGAACGCCACCACCTCGTCGAGGTCGAGCGAGCGGGTCGGTGGTTCGGTCCCGTACTCCCACGGGAGGTTGGCCACCAGCCAGTCGTGCAACTCGGCCTGGAGCTGCCGCTGTCCGGGTGTGATCTGCAGGTCCATCCCCAGTCAGCTTGTCACAGTCGTCAGCGCCGGTGAGTCAGCGCGGGGCGGTGCCGCAGCCGGCGACCGGCTCACCCTAAGCTTCGGCGCCGTGGACTTCGACCTCTCGCCGGACCAAGTCGAATTGCGGGGTGCGGCCGCCGATCTCTTGGACGGGCTGGCCTCCCCCGAGCGGCTGCGGGCCTTCGTGGGACCGGGTACCGGGCGCCTCGAGGCCCGCACGCAGGCGGCCGGGGCGACGGCGGGCTCCGGCGACGGCTTCGACCGCCTCTTGTGGGAGGGAATGGCCGACCAGGGGTGGCTCGCCGTGGAGCGACCCGAAGACGAGGGTGGACTGGGCCTCGGCATGGTCGAGGTGGCGGTCCTGTGCGAGGAGCTCGGGCGCCATGCGGCGCCGGCACCGTTCGTCGGGTCCATCCTGTGCCTGGGAGCCATGCAGGAGGCCGCCGACGACGATTCCCTGGCTCCCCGTACCCGTGAGGACGCGGCCGGTTGGACGGCGCGACTGGCCACCGGTGAGGCGGTGGGCTGCGTCGCCTGGTCGGCCGATCCTGACGCCATCACGGCCCGGAGCGGCGACGGCTGGTGGTGGCTCAGCGGGTGCCCGGAGCCGACCCAGTACGCGTCGGTGGCCGATGTCGCCGTCGTCATTGCGGCCGACGGGCTCTTCTCGGTGGCTCTGGATGAAGGAGGCCGGCCGCCGCCGGAGCCGGCCATGGACCCCACCCGACCGTTGGCCTGGCTCC
>JBEKIU010000260.1:0-6585 GCA_050011635.1 Acidimicrobiales bacterium | reverse complement strand
TCGACGCCTCCACGGGTGCCCCCCTGACCGGATGGCCGTTCTTCAATTCCGACAGCACCCACTCCACCGCGGCCCTGGCCGACCTCTATGGCACCGGGCAGAACGAGATCATCGTCGGGGGCGATCAGTCGGCCGGCTATGGCCAGGGCCAGGCCTACACCGACGGGGGCCATCTCCGGATCCTCACCGCCAACGGGGATCAGATCTGCCGGGCCGACACCGACCAGGTCGTGGACTCATCACCCGCGGTGGGTGGGTTCCTCGCCGGCGGAGCCACGGGCATCGTGGTCGGCACGGGTGCGTACTTTCCCGGTGCCTCCGACACCGACACCCTGAAGGCGTACAACGGGCGCTGTCAACTGCAGTGGTCGGCCGCCCTCGACGGAAGCACCTACTCGTCCCCCGCCCTCTCGGACGTGGTCGGCAACGGGTCGCTTCAGGTGGTGGAAGGGACCGACCAGGGTGCCGGCAGGTCCGGCTCGGTGTGGGTCTTGAACGGTGCCACCGGCCAACCCATCTGGCGGGCGGAGAACATCGGCCGGATCATCGGTTCGGTGGTCACCGCCGATCTGTCGGGTCAGGGCTACGACGACGTGATCGCGCCCACCGTCAACGGGGCCGTCGTCTTGAACGGCAGGACAGGGGCGACGATCACGGACCTCAGCCCTCACCTCGGCCTGCAGAACTCGCCCCTGGTGACGGCCGACCCGAACGGGTCGATCGGGATCACCCTGGCCGGCTACGTGGTCTCTGCCTCGTCCCCCGCAGGGGTGGGGGAGATCGACCACTACGAGATCACCGGATCCGACGGTGCCGCTGCCATCGGCGCCGGATCATGGCCGATGTTCCACCATGATCCCCAGCTGACCGGCAGCGCCGGTGGGACCACCCCCATCGGATCCATCCCAGCCTGTTCGGTACCGGCGGCGGCCTTTACCGGGTACCGCCTGGCCGCATCGGACGGAGGGATCTTTTCCTTCGGCAAGGTTCCCTTCTGCGGATCGACCGGAGGCATCCACCTGAATGCCCCGGTCGTGGCTGTCGCCGACGCACCGGAGTCCGGCGGCTACTGGGAGGTCGCCGCCGACGGCGGCATCTTCGCGTTCGGTGGTGCCCACTTCTACGGATCGATGGGCGGGCGGCACCTCAACCGGCCGATCGTGGGAATGGCGGCGACCCCCGACGGCGGTGGCTACTGGCTGGTGGCGTCCGACGGCGGCATCTTCGCCTTCGGCGACGCGCACTTCTACGGGTCGATGGGGGGGCAGCATCTCAACCAGCCGATCGTGGGGATGACCCCCACCACCGAGGGCAATGGCTACCGCCTGGTTGCCGCAGACGGCGGGATCTTCTCCTTCAATGCCCAGTTCGACGGATCGATGGGCGGCGAGCCCCTCAACGCCCCGATCGTCGGGATGGTCAGTGACACCAATACCGGTGGCTACTGGGAGGTGGCCGCCGACGGCGGGGTCTTCTCATTCGGCGGGGCTCCGTTCTACGGGTCCACCGGGGCCATCCGGCTCAACGCCCCGATCGTGGGGATGGCCGAGACGTCGAATGGCAGCGGCTACCGGTTCACGGCCGCCGACGGGGGCGTCTTCAGCTTCGGGGCACCGTTCTTCGGTTCCATGGGTGGTCTGCCGCTCAATCGGCCCATCGTGGGAATGGCCGGATTCTGACCCCGACGGCGGTCGCCGTCGTCAGGCGTAGACTCCGCTCGTGACCGACGTGCTGGCCGTTGCCAACCAGAAGGGGGGCGTCGCCAAGACGACCACCGTCCATTCGCTGGGGGTGGCTTCCGCCGAGCTCGGGAGGCGCACTCTGGTGGTGGATCTCGACCCCCAGGCCTGTCTCACCTTCTCCCTTGGCTTCGACCCCGACACCCTGGATCGATCGCTCCACGACGTCTTCGTGCGCCGGGACAGCATTGCCGAGGTGACGCTTCCGGTCCCCGGTGTCGATCTTCTCGATCTGGTTCCAGCCTCCATCGACCTGGCGGGATCCGAAGTCCACCTCCTCACCCGCACGGGAAGGGAGCACGTGCTCGAGCGTGCCCTCGAGCCGGCCCTCGGCAAATACGATCTCGTCCTCATCGACTGCCCCCCGTCCCTCGGCGTGCTGACCATCAACGGGTTGACGGCGGCCAATGACGTACTGATCCCCTTGCAATGTGAGGCCCTGTCCCATCGCGGCGTCGGCCAACTGCTCGAGACCATCGAGGACGTTCGCGCCTTTGCCAACAGCGAGCTCACGGTAAGGGGAATCGTCGCAACCATGTACGACGACCGGACCAAGCACTCGCGGCACATCATCGAAGAGGTCGAGGCCCGGTACGGGATTCCCGTGCTCCAGCCTCCGGTACGGAAGTCGATCCGGTTCGCCGAGGCTCCGGCGCGGGGGAAATCGATTCTCCAACACGCCCCGAACTCGCCCGGAGCCATGGCCTATCGCCAGTTGGCCCGCACGCTCGTCGGCACCAACGTCGCCGCCGGCACTGTTGGCTGATGGCGGACGGACCTGACCCGTTGGGCAAGCGGGCGCTCTACTGGATGCCCATCGACCAACAGGAGGTGTCTGACGTCGATCCGGTGCCGATGGTCGGCCAATCGAGGGGAGCCTCCACCCATCCCGCCCCGGCCAGGTCCCACGCACGACCGGCCGGCAAGCATGCGCTGTTCTCCGAGGCCACTCCGAGCGGGGAGCCGGTGCCGGCCACGTCGACCGCAACTGCGACCGACCCGCTCCCGCGGCGTGGTCCCATCTCGGTCGGATGTTCATCGTGCGGGTCGATCAGCCGGGTCGGTGTCGTCGAGTTCCTCCTTCTCCAGTTCCCGGTCGGCGCCTGGCTACCCAGACGCACCTTCGACAGGTGGATGACGTGTCCCGCCTGCCGCCGGCGGACGTGGACCAGCGTGACGCTTTCACGGTGGTCCTGAGGGGAGCGCGCCGTCGGCCGGTGACCCGAATCCGGGTTCGGCGGGTGACGTGTCCCTGGTGACGGCGGTGGCCGCACACGTCGACGCCACCGGCGGGGTGTCCGGTTGGCTGCTCCATTTCCACGGGACCGCGGCATACGCGCTGGTTGGATTTCTGGTGTTCGCCGAGGCCGCTCTGTTGGTTGGTTTCTTCATCCCCGGAGAGACCGCAGCCGTCGTGGGCGGAGTGCTGGCCGGTCTGCACCAGGTCGATCTCGAGGCCATGGTGGCAGTGGTCGTGGTATGCGCCATCGTCGGCGACTCGGTCGGCTTCGAGGTGGGCAAGCGTTCGGGACCATGGCTCCTCGAGCGGCGTCCGTTGAAGGGCAGGGCCGGGGTCCGCCGGACCATGGCCATGCTCGAGCGATACGGGGGCCCGGCCGTCTTCTTGGGCCGGTTCGTGGCCTTCGCCCGCGCCATCATCCCCGGTCTGGCCGGGATGAGCGGCCTCCGCTACCGCGTGTTCCTCTTCTACAACGCCCTGGGCGGGCTGGTCTGGGGGGTCGGCTACACCCTGCTCGGATTCATCGTCGGCATCTCCTTCGCGCACATCCTTTCCACGATCGGCCTGTGGTCCATCGCAGTGGTCGGCGCGATCGTGGTGGCCGCCGTCGTGACGGGGGTGGTGGTGAAGAGACGCGAGCGCAGCCGCACGCCCATCGAGGCCGCCGGCGGCGAGCCATCGGAGAGCGGGCCTGTGGGTCGGGGGCAGCCCGATGGGGGATCCGGCCCCGACGATGGTCGACCACTTCCCGACCGGCATGTGTCGTGAGCGGCGATGGCCACAGCAGTCAGCGATCGGTGACGAAGAACAGGGCCGGCTCCTTCCCGTCTCGCCGTTGGCCTGCCGTTGCATGAACGGTTCGATCTCGTCCCATGGCCGTGACCAGTGGAGCCTCAACGTGATCTCCCAGGCAGTTGAGCCCGGATGCTCGGTGAGGACGTGTTCGATCTCGTCGAGACGATCGGCATGGTGGGCGATGATCTCCTCGAGTCGGCTCTGAAGTCCGGAGAACCGGTACTCGTGGGCCGGAAGGACTTCTTCGGTCCCGAGGTTCTGGACCTTGAGGAGTGACTCGAGGTAATCGCCCAAGGGGTTGGAGTGCTGCTGGGCATGAACCGAGATGTTGGGCGTGATCCGGGGCAGCACGTGGTCGCCGGAGATGAGCAACTTCTGGTCCTCGCTGAAGAAGCACACATGGCCCGGCGAGTGACCGGGCGTCCAGATGGTGCGCAGCGGCCACCCGGGAAGCTCGATCTCGCGGCCGTCCTCGAACAGGACGTCGGGTTCGGCCATGGTCACCATCGACTTCAGCGCCATCGACGCCAGTGCCAGGTCGGGCAGCCTGTCGTCGGGCACCCCCGAATCGGCCAGAAACCGGAACATGTTGGCGACGAGCTCATCGGTGTTGCCGTATCGGGACTCGAGCATCACCGCGTCGGCCGGATGGAGACCGATCCACGCACCCGAGGCCTCGCGCACCCGGCCCGCCAGGCCGTAATGGTCGGGGTGGATGTGGGTAACCAGCACCGCCCGGACATCAGAGATGCTTCCCCCGGCCGTGGCCAACCCTTCGCCCAGAGCGGACCATGCATCGTCGGTGTTCCACCCGGCATCGACCAGTCCCACGCCGCCACCACTGAGTTCGAATGCATAGACGAGCACGTATCGCAGCGGATTGTTGGGGATCGGCACCGGTAGTGACCACAACCCCGGCCGCACTTGTTCGACCGGCGGCATCACGTTGCGGGCCCACGCTTCTTTTTGCGCTGTACCGGTGACGACGACCACGGCAGGCACGGTACACGGCAAGGAAGTTGGGTCGGCAAATCGACCCATCCTGCGAAATGGACCGGGGGGACCACGAGCCGGACGCCGTCCATACAAGACCTGGTGGTGGGCCAAATCCTTGAAGTGCAAGGGTTCTTTGCCTACCATGTCGTCCCAGTGGCACGGCGTCGTTGCTCGACCGAGTATGTCGGAGTTCGAGCAGGACGGTGAATCTCGGTCGGTCGGTTCGACGTCGCCATTCCGAGTGGAGCACTGCGACCCCAACGATCCCGGGGCGACTCATCGAGACCACGACGGGAGCACCATGGTGGTTGAAGGAGTAGCGGAGGTCCCGGTGAGCGAGCTGTCGCTCTGGCGTCACCGGTGGTCGCGGCTGGTCTCGCTGTGCCCTGATCCGTTTGTCGAGGTGGACGTGGGCGGCGTGGTGACGGAATGGAATCCGCGGGCGGAGGAAGTCTTCGGTTGGCGGAGGGACGAGGTGGTCGGTCGGTCGGTCTTCGACACCTTGCTCCCTCCGGACCTGGAGGCCTCGCCGTTTCATCGAGTTGACCGAGCCGACACCGGGGACGTCGATGCTCCCGTCGAGGGTGGACCGGCCGCTGGTGGTGATCGGTCCCAGGTCGAACTGGTGCACCGCTCTGGCCACCGGGTCCTTGCCGAAGGGCTGCTGTTCGACATCGGCCACGGGCCGCAACGATCGGTCGCCGGCTTCATCAACCCCCCCGGGGCCCTCGACACCGAAGCAACACCGACCGGGGCTGACGGCTGGGACTCACAGACCGGTCTTGCCGATCGGGTTCAATTCGACCGCTGGGTGACCGGTGCCGCGTCCAGGTCCCGGGGAGTCCCGGGCACGATTGCGGTCGTGCTGCTGGATCTGGACCGGTTCAAGGCCATCAACAACAGCATGGGACATGACGCCGGTGACAGGGTCCTCGGCTCGGTGGCCCAGCGGCTACAGCGGGCTGCCGGTCACGGTGAGCTCATTGCCCGGTTCGGCGGCGATGAATTTCTCGCCCTCTTCGAGAGCCCCGACGGTGAGGCCCACGCCGACGCGTCGGCATTCATCGAGCGGGCCCGGGCGGCTTTGACAGAACCGCTCGAGATCGACGGCGTCGAGGTATTTCTGGACGCATCGGTGGGAGTCGCCGTCAACACCTTCGGGATCGCGGATGCGGCCACGCTTCTTTCCAATGCCGAGGCGGCCATGTACAAAGCCAAGCGGCGAGGTGGATCCAGCGTCGAGACCTTTGGTGAGTCAATGCGTGTCGAGCTTCTCGATCGGATGACCACTGAGCATTCGTTGCACCGGGCCCTCGAACGCAGCGAGCTCATGCTCCACTACCAACCGGTGGTCGAGATCGACGGGGAGACAACAGTCGGGGTCGAAGCCCTGATCCGATGGCAGCATCCCGATCAGGGCCTGGTGTCCCCGTATCGATTCATTCCGGTCGCCGAGGAGAGCGGTCTGATCATTCCCATCGGAGCTTGGGTTCTCGAGCAGGCATGCCATCAGCTTCGCGACTGGAACCTCACCGGAGGTGAAGGGCCGCAGGGCTCTGTCGACGTGAATCTCTCTGCTCGACAGATCGACGACCCCCGCATCGTCCAGACGGTCGAGGAGATCCTCATCCGCACCGGCCTCCCTCCCGAACACCTGACGCTCGAGATCACCGAGAGCGCCCTCATGGAGGACGCTGCCTCCGCGCTCGGGGTCCTTCGGGCCCTGAAGGAGCTAGGCGTGTTGTTGGCCATCGACGATTTCGGGACGGGCTATTCGTCCCTGAGCTACCTGCAGCGTTTCCCGTTGGACATCTT
>JBEKIU010000259.1:0-3918 GCA_050011635.1 Acidimicrobiales bacterium | reverse complement strand
TTCGGTTCGGTTCGGTTCGGTTCAGTTCATGGCCGGGTCCTCGGGAAATCCCGACACCAGCGCCAGCGCGCCGCCCTGGCGGCGAAGGACCCGACGCCACAGGCTTTCCGGGTCGGCGGAGATGGGGTCGGCCGCCTCGGCCGGCACCACGTACCACGATCCGTCCTCGATCTCCGCCTCGAGCTGACCCGAGTCCCAGCCCGCGTAGCCGGAGAACAACCGGGCCCCCACGAACGCCGCCGCCGCCGGGCCGGGGTCCTCGGCCAGGTCGACCGTCCCCACCGGACGGTCCCCGTCCACCAGCAGCCGCCAACCGGACGGGCACAGGGCCGACCCATCCACGGACGAGTCACGGGAAGCCAGACGGACCAGGCCGATCAGCGCGTTGCGGGCCACCGGTCCGCCCGTGAACAGCTCGGCGGGCGCAGTGGCCCACCGCTGCCACTGCGGCATCAGCTCACCCACCGGGACACCCCCCGGTCGATCGAGGACCACGCCCAGGGCGCCGGGTTCGCCATGATCGAGGACCAGCACCACCCGCCGCGAGAAGTTGGGATCGGCCAGGCGGGGGGCGGCCACCAGCAGGTGCCCGGCCAACCGCTCGGGTGGGACGGCGCCCCCGTAGGGTTCGAACACGCTGAACGGATCCATCGGCACCTCTTGATGATGGCGCACCCGATCGGCCGAGTGGCGCCACTGGCCCGGTTCGGTGAGGCTGGGTCCATGGCACTCGTCTCGGTCGCCCCGGTCCACGCCCATGTCCGCCTCATCACCCTCGACAACCCTTCCCGGCTCAATTCGATGTCCTTCGCCCTCGTGACGGACCTCTACGCCGCCCTCGAGGAGGTGGCCGCCGACAACAGCTGCCGTGTGGTCGTCCTCACCGGTGCCGGTCGCTCCTTCTGCTCCGGACTCGAGCTCGAACACGCCGGGCTCCCCCCGGGCACCGACGACCTCGGCCGTCACCGTCTGGGCATGCGGGCCATGGAGTACATGGGCGGCATCGTCCCCGCCATGCGGTCGATACCCCAGCCCATCGTGGCCGCCATCAAGGGCCCGGCCTACGGGGGCGGCATGTGCCTCTCCCTCGGGGCCGACATCCGCCTGGCCGGCCAGTCGGCGATGTTCTGCGGGGCCGGCATCAGCAACGGATTGAGCGGGACGGAGTTGGGGGTGAGCTGGCTGCTGCCCCGTGCCGTCGGCACCTCCAATTCGGCGGAGATCCTGCTGACGGGAAAGAAGGTCGACGCCGAGGAGGCCCTTCGGATCGGCCTCGTGTCCCGGGTGGTGGACGACGACGAGCTCTTGGACCATGCGGTGGGTGTGGCCGAAGGGATGTGTGCGTTCAGCCCGTTCGGCCTCAGCCTGACCAAGGACACCATCTGGGCGTCGCTCGAGGTGGGCAGCCTCCGGGCGGCCGTCGACCTCGAGAATCGCACCCAGCTGCTGGCCGGCCATACCGGCAACCTCACCGAAGCCTCGGCCGCCTTCAAGGAGAAGCGACCGCCAATCTACGACGAGTGATCCTGGGTCATGGCCAAATCCCGCCGACGCGGACGCCCCCTGCCGGCACCCCAGCGGGACGGCTCGGGCGGCAACCGCGAGCACTGGCGGGCGGATGGCACACCCAAGACCCGCTACCCGACCCAGGCCGACGCCAATCGATCGTCGCTCCAGCTGCGCCTCGAGGCGGGCGCGGATGTCAACCCTTATCTGTGCCGGCTCTGCTCCGGGTGGCACCTCGGCAACTCCCGGCGATGATCCCGGACCGGGCTTGTCCACTCCCGTAGCCACTCCGATCTGTACCGTCCAGACGGTATAGTTCCCCGAATGGGTACGGAAGCAGCCGCCGATCTCGCCTCCACCAGGGAAGCGGACACCAAGAGCGCCCCCACCAGGGGGGCTGACACCAAGAGGCGCATCGTCGACGCGGCCGAGGAAGTGGTGCTGCGTGACGGTGTGGCCCGGCTGACCCTCGATGCCGCCGCGGCGGAGGCCGGGCTCAGCAAGGGTGGGATCCTCTACCACTTCCCCACCCGGGACGCCTTGGTGGCCGGCATGGTCGGCAAGATCATCGAGGAGTTCGATCGGGATATCGAGCAAAACCTGGGCGATGCCCCCGGGCCGGGCCAGTTCGCCCGGGCCTACATCCGGGCCACCATGACCCCGAGCTCGACCCGGCCGGACCGCGAGGACCGGTTGGGCGCGGCGGTCATCGCCGCCGCCGCGGCCGAGCCCGCGCTACTGGAGCCACTCCAGGTGGCCGCCGACCGTTGGCAGTCCCGTTTGGAGAACGACGGGCTCGAGCCCGCGTTGGCCACCCTGTTACGGCTGGCCTGCGACGGGCTCTGGCTCTGCGACCTGTTCGGGTTGGCGCCACCTTCGGCCGCCCTGCGGACCGGCATCGAGCTCGAGCTGGCCCGCCTGGCTGCGGACTGGTCATGACGAACACCGGTAGCAGCATCACGGGACGTGCTCCCGACCGGTCTGTGCGGCTGATCCGGACCCTGACCCTGACCATCCTCCTGCAGTGGATGGGGGCCACCGCCCTCATCCCCATGCTGCCGGTGTACATCCGGCAACTGCACGGATCCGACGCCTTGGCCGGCGTGGTCATGGCCGCGTTCTTCGCGGCCGGCGTGCTCTCCCAGTACCCGGTGGGGCGGTTGGCCGACCGGATCGGACGACGGCCCGTCCTGGTCGGCGGCCTCGTCACCTACGGCGTGGCCAGTCTCTCCTTCCTGCTTCCCATCACCGCCGAGGTCGCCATCGCCCTGCGGGCCCTGCAGGGCGTCGGGGCCGGTGCGGCCACGGTTGCCTCCCTGGCCATGATCGCCAGCTCCGTGCCGCTCGAGCGCCGCGGACGCGCCTTCGCCTCCATCTACGCAGGCGAGCTCGCCGGCATGGCCATCGGCCCCCTCGTCGGCAGCATCGTCGGCGTCCGGTACATGGGGGCCATGTTCTTGGCGTCCGGGCTGCTGTCCTTCGGGGCCTGCCTCCCCGCCCTCCGCATCCGCGAGCCGACGGACGAGGCCGAACGACGGGCGGCGAGGACGCGTGCCGACGGCACCATGGTCCCCCTGCACCGGGTCCGGATCCGACGCCCGATGGCCGGGGCGCTCATCTGCGGTGCGACGTTGGGATTGGCCAGCGGTGTCTACGACATCTGCTGGACGCTGCTCCTGTTGTCCCGGGGTGCCTCGGGACTCGAGATCGGCATCTCGTGGACGCTGTTCGCCGTTCCCTTCGTGCTGGCGGCCAAGCCGAGTGGCTGGCTCGCCGATCACATGGACCGCCGCAAGCTGGTGTTGGTCGGCATCGGTACCTCGACCGTCTTGTGCGCCTCGTACCCGTTCATCAGCAGTGTGCCCGCCCTGGTCCTGCTCGGGGCGTCGGAGGCACTGGGCTTCGCCGCCGCCATGCCGGCCGTCCAGTCCCTGCTCACCGAGGGATCGGCACCTTCGGAGGTCGGACGCATCCAAGGCCTGTTCGCCACCAGCCAGACGGCGTTCACCGCGGTCGCTGCGGCCGCGGCCGGTGCCGCCTTCGCCGTCGCCTCGTGGCTGCCGTTCGTCACCGCGGCATCGATCGTCACCGTCGGACTGGTCGTGGTGGCGTTCATCTGGAGAACCGTGCCCGGGAGGGTGTCGCAGCCCGCGGCGCCGGACGCGCCCGAGTCGGTACCGGTCTCGGCGGGGACATCCGGGCCGGCGGGGACCGGGCCGGCGGCGCAGGTGCTGGGGCCGGCGGGGGCCGCGCCGGTGGCGGCGCAGGTGCTGGGGCCGGCGTCGGTCGCGGTCAAGGGGGACGTCCGCCTGTGACGCTCTGCCCTCGAGCCACCGTGTCGCCGCGCTGACACGACGAGCATGGGCAAGCAGACCCCCCCCGACTCGTTCAGGCCGATGTCGGAGAGGCGGC
>JBEKIU010000258.1:0-3923 GCA_050011635.1 Acidimicrobiales bacterium | reverse complement strand
CTGCGATAGGCGCGCTCCCGGGCCTCACCGAGGGAGTCGGCCAGTGCGGTGACGCCGAGCACACGACCCCCGGCGGTCCGCACTGCGACCGTTCCATCGGCCGCCCGCCCCCCGGTGCCGGAGGTGACCGCGGCCGTCCCGGCGTGGAACACGGTGACCCCCTCCACCGAACCGGCCTCGACCAGGCCGGCGATCTCGTCCCCGGTGCGGGGCGCCTCCGGATAGCCCTCGGAGGCCAGCACCACGCACACGGCCGCGTCCGGCCGGACCCGGGGCACGGTGGTCAGCGCGCCGGCGGCCACCTCGGCCAGCAAACCGGCCAGGTCGCCGTCCAACCGCGGCAGCACCACCTGCGCCTCGGGATCGCCGAACCTGACGTTGAATTCGAGCACCCTGGGTCCCTCGGCGGTCAGCATCAGCCCGGCGTAGAGCACGCCGCGGTAGTCGATGCCGCGGGCCCGCAGCGCGGCCACCAACGGTCGCACCGCCTCGTCGACCAACTGGTCGACCAGCGCGTCATCCATGAACGGCAGCGGGGAGTATGCGCCCATCCCTCCGGTGTTCGGGCCCCGGTCGCACTCCCCCAAGCGCTTGAAGTCCTGTGCCGGTGGCAAGGGGGCCAGCCGTTCACCGTCACACAGCACCAGCAGGGAGCACTCGGGTCCGGTCAGCCCCTCTTCCACGACCACCTGCCGGCCGGCCTGGCCGAAGGCGTCACCGGAGAGTTTGGCGTCGATGTCGGCCTCGGCCTCGGCCAGCGAGCCGGTGACCAGCACACCCTTCCCCGCGGCCAGGCCGTCCGTCTTGATCACCCACGGTCCCGGCAGGGTGCGCAGGTAGGCGCGGGCCTCGACCGGGTCGCTGAACACCCCGAAGCGGGCCGTGGGCACGCCGGCCTCGGCCAGAACCTCCTTCATGAACGCCTTGGACCCTTCGAGCCGGGCGCCGTCGGCTCCGGGCCCGAACACCAGGTGTCCCGAGGCGCGCAGCCTGTCGGCCAGGCCGTCGACCAGCGGGGCCTCGGGACCGATGACGAACAGATCGGCGTCGATCTCCTCGGGCGGCGTGGGCACGCTGGTGATGGTGTGACCCTCCGGGGTCCTTCCGGCGATTCCCGGGTTTCCCGGGGTCACCACCACGTCCGCGGTACGGCCGAGGACCACGGCCAGTGCGTGCTCGCGGCCCCCCGATCCGACGACGCACACCGTGCTCACTCGGCCTACTCGGCCTGGGTCGCCGACACGGGCTGCGCCGCCCACACGACCTGGGTCGCCGACACGGGCTGCGTCCGGGGGCCGCCCGCTCATGCGGCGAAGCGGACGAACTGGTCGCGACCCGGGCCCACTCCGACCAGCCGGACCGGGGTGCCGATCTGCTCGGCGAGGAAGTGGACATAGTCGCGCGCGGCCTGGGGCAGGTCGGCGATCTCGGTGGCCCCGGAGATGTCCGTTTTCCACCCGGGCAGCTCCTCGTAGACGGGGGAGACCTGATGGAACACCGACTGGTGGTAGGGCGGGTGGGTGAACCGCTCGCCGTTGGCCTCGTAGGCCACGCACACCTTGACCGTGTCGAAGGTGTCGAGGACGTCGAGTTTGGTCAGGGCCACGCCGGACAGTGAGTTGAGCCGTACCGCCTGGCGCATCATCACCGCGTCGAACCACCCGGGCCGGCGGCGGCGGCCGGTGTTGACCCCGTACTCGTGACCGCGGTCGACCAGGATGTCACCGATCTCGTCGGTCAGCTCGGTGGGGAACGGCCCACTCCCCACCCGGGTCACGTACGCCTTGGCGATCCCGACCACCTCGTCGATGTAGCGGGGGCCGATCCCGGCCCCGGTGCAGGCACCGCCGGCCACCGGGTTGGACGACGTCACGAAGGGATAGGTGCCGTGGTCGAGGTCCAAGAACGTGGCCTGGGCCCCTTCCAGCAACACGTGGGCGCCGCGGTCGAGGGCGTCGTGGAGCAGGCCTACCGTGTCGGCCACCATCGGGGACACCCGCGGGGCCAGCTCGTCGAGGTAGTGGGCGCAGATCTCGTCCGCCGACAGCGGCAGGCGGTTGTACACCTTGGCCAGGACGGCGTTCTTCTCCTTGAGGGCCACCTCGAGCTTCTGACGGAAGATCTTGGGGTCGGACAGGTCCTGCACCCGCAGGCCGACCCGGGAGGACTTGTCGGCGTATGCCGGGCCGATCCCGCGCTTGGTGGTGCCCAATTTGTTCTTGCCCAGGTAGCGCTCGGTGAGCCGGTCCAGCTCGTGGTGGTAGGGCATGATCAGGTGGGCGTTCCCGCTCACCAGCAGTCGCGAGGTGTCGATTCCCTTGGCCTCGAGGGTGTCGAGCTCAGCCAGCAGGACCGTCGGGTCGACCACCACACCATTGCCGATGATCGGCGTGATGTGGTCGTAGAGGATGCCGCTCGGAACCAGCTGGAGGGCGAACGTCTCGCCGTCCACCACGATGGTGTGGCCGGCGTTGTGGCCGCCCTGGTAGCGGACGACCAGCTCCATCTCCTTGGCCAGGAGATCGGTGAGCTTGCCCTTGCCCTCATCACCCCATTGGGTCCCGACGACAACAGTTGCCGGCACGCGTCACTCCTCCGTTGCGGAAAGCGGATTACGCACCAGTGTAACCCGCACCCACCGGGGGTGTGACGGGGAACCCGCAGGTCGGAGTGACGATTGTTAGGGTCGTGTATGCACAGGCCGGCCCACCGGGCCGAGACATCGAAGCCCGAGCCCGGCGTCCGGCTCTTCTGGGCATGGATGGTGATCGGGCTGCTCGTGCACCTGCTCGTGCTGCGCTCCACCTGGGCGCGGACCGATGCCGACGAGTCGGCCGGGATCGTGATGGCGCTGCGTGCGTCGGAGGGCCATTTCTTCACCTTCTTCTGGGGCGCCAACTACGGGGGCACCCTGGTCGTCTGGGTGGAGGCCCCGCTGGTCCGGCTGTTCGGGACGAACCTGGCCCTGTTCCGGGCCGTCGACCTTGCCGTCGCCTTCGTCGACGTGCTGCTCCTGCGGGCGGTGGGCAGGCGGGCCGTGGGGCCCCGGGCCGGCAACGCCGCCGCCGCGCTCTTCTGGGTGTTCCCCGCCGCCTGGGTCTTCTGGAGCGCCCACGAGTACGTGTTCTGGCTGACCGGATGCGCATGCGCCCTCGGGACGGCGCTGGCCTGCCTGCGTTGGCGGGACGAACGCCAGGACACCCGGCTCTGGCCCATCGGCCTCCTGCTGGGGCTCACGGTGTGGATGTACCCGCTCTACCTCTGTGTTGCCCTACCCCCGGTGGTGGCGGTACTCGTCTCGCAGCGGGCCCGGCTGACCGGCATCTTGAAGGCCGTGGCCCTCGTGCCGCTCGGTGCCGCACCCTGGATCTACACCAACGCCACCCGCTCCTTCGAATCGCTCCACCGTCCCATCGCCGGGACGCTCGGCTTCGGCACCGGGGTCCATCTGGCCGTCACCGAGATCCTGCCTGCCGCCCTCTCGGCCACGTTCACCTCGGTGGGCGTCGTCTGGGGGATCCACGTTCCCGCCCATCCCCTGCTGCTCCTGATCGCCGGCGTGGCCATGGGGGGGACCCTCGCCTGGACCGTCTGGTCCCTCGTGCGGCGTGACGTCACGCGCTGCTGCCTCGGAGCCACGGTGCTGCTGTGGCCGCTGTTCGTGTCTGCCGCACGGGTCCCCGAGTCGGTGAGCACCTACCGCTACGGCCTGGTCATCGTGCCCAGCCTGCTCCTCATCCTCGCCGACCTGGCCGTGCGGGTCCGGCTGTCCGTGCCCTTGGTGGTGGCGGGCACGGCGGTGACCCTGATCATCGGGGGGGCCGAGACGAGCGGATGGGCGGCGGCACCGATCTGGCCACCGGCCGCGACCGGGGTGGCCCACTACCTCGAGGCCCACCATCTCTCCCATATCTGGGCCGGCT
>JBEKIU010000257.1:0-3935 GCA_050011635.1 Acidimicrobiales bacterium | reverse complement strand
ACGAGGTCGTGACGCTGGGCGAGGCCATGCCCGCGGTCGAGGTGGCGCCGGACGACGACGCCACCATCCTCTACACGTCGGGCACGACCGGTTTCCCCAAGGGTGCCGTGTCGACCCACCGGGCCGTGACCCAGGCCTTGATGGCCTTCTGGGCCGGCGCCACCATCCAGACGGCGCGACAGGGCAAGAACCCGCTGGGCGAGGGCGGCCGCCTGCCGAGCTTCATCCTCATCGTGCCCCTCTTCCACGTGACCGGGTGCGTTCCGGTGATGCTCTCCTGCTTCGGGATGAAGATGAAGCTGGTCATGATGCACCGCTGGGACCCCGAGACGGCGCTGCGCCTCATCGAGGCCGAACAGGTGACCGCCTTCGTCGGCGTGCCCACCCAGAGCTGGGACCTGCTCGAGAGCCCGGCGTTCTCCAAGTACGACACCTCGTCGCTGGCCACGATCGGCGGCGGTGGTGCCCCGGCCCCGGTCAAGCTGGTCGACCGGGTCGAGCACGGGTTCTCCCGCGGCCGGCCCAACATCGGCTACGGGATGACCGAGACCAACGGGTTCGGTCCGGGCAACAGCGGCGACGACTACGTGAACCACCCGACCTCGACCGGACGGGCCCGGACCACCATCTTGGACACCGAGATCCGCGACGAGGACGGGAACCCGGTGCCCGTCGGGGAGCGCGGCCAGATCTGGATGAAGGGCCCGAACGTCTTCCGGGGCTACTGGAACAAGCCCGAGGCCACGGCGGAGAGCATCGTCGACGGCTGGTTGGCTTCGGGCGACCTCGGCCGGATCGACGAGGAGGGCTTCCTCTATGTCGAGGACCGGGCCAAGGACATGGTGCTCCGGGCCGGCGAGAACGTCTACTGCGCCGAGGTCGAGAGCGCCATCTACGACCACACCGACGTCTACGAGGCGGCCGTGTTCGGCATCCCCCACGAGCGCCTGGGCGAGGAGGTGGCCTGTGTGATCCAGCTCAAGGGCGGGTCCAGCCTCACCGCCGACCAGCTCAAGGACTTCCTGGCCGACAAGCTGGCCATGTTCAAGATCCCGAGCCGGATCACCTTCACCGCCGAGCGCTTCCCGCGCAACCCCTCGGGCAAGATCCTGAAGCGGGAGTTGCGGGAGACCTACTTCGGCTCCCGCGGGTAGCAGCCCGGACCGGGGCCGACCCTCACCGGCGCCGCAGGCGCTTGTCCTCGATGGCCGGTGGGGTGGCGAAGGCGTTGTCCGCCGGGTTGAGCTCGGTGCCAGGGCCCACGATCTCGTCGATGCGGTCGAGGATGTCCCCCTCGAGCTCGACGTCCGCGCCGGCCAGTAGGTCATCGAGCTGGGCCGGTGTCCGGGGACCGATGATGACCGAGGTGACCGCCGGATGGGCCCGCACGAACGCGGTGGCCAGGTGGGAGAGCGGCATCCCCGCGTCCGCCGAGAGCTCGGTGAGCCGACCGACGGCTTCCAGCTTGGCCCGGTTGCCCGGGATGGTGAGATCGAAGTTCCTGGCTCCGAACCCCTCGGCGCGGTGGCCGCGGGTCGGTTCGGCCCGGCCTGACAGCCAGCCGCTGCTCAGCGGCCCGTAAGTCAGGATGCCCATGCCGTGGCGTTGGGCGGCCGGGAGCACAGAGGCCTCGATGGTTCGCGAGAAGATCGAGTACCGCGGTTGCTCGGTCCGGAACCGGTGGTGCCCGCGCCGGTCGGCCACCCACTGCGCCTCGACGATCAGATCGGCCGGGAAGGTGGAAGAGCCGATGGCCCGCACCTTGCCCGCCCGCACCAGATCGGAGAGCGCGGACAGCGTCTCGTCGATGTCCGTGTCGCGATCCGGCCGGTGCATCTGGTAGAGGTCGATGTGGTCGGTGCCGAGGCGCCGGAGGCTGTGCTCCACGGCCCGGGCGATCCAGCGCGGCGATCCCCCGCGCTGGTTGGGATCCTGACCCACGGGCAGGCCGAACTTGGTGGCCAGCACGACATGGTCACGCCGTCCCTTGAGCGCCTGGCCGACGATCTCCTCGGACTCGCCCAGCGAGTAGACGTCGGCTGTGTCGACGAAATTGACACCGGCGTCGAGTGCGGCGTGGATCATGCGCACCGACTCGTCATGATCGGGATTGCCCATGGCGCCGAGCATCATCGTGCCCAACGCATACTCGCTGACCCACATGCCGGTCCCGCCCAGCACCCTCTGCTTCATGGCATTCCCCGTTCGATCGGCGCCCGGTGTCCCGCTCCGGCAGCCACCCGGCGGCCGCCGTGGGCCCGACCCCGACCCGGGTGGGCGGAGCTAGGCCTTCTTCTTGTCCTTCTTGTCGACCTTCTTCACGCTGCCGTACCCCTTTTCCATGGCCGACACGATGATGGCTTCGAAGTCCTTGTCGGTGAGGACGTGCGGGGTCCCCATGGACGAGGAGCGCCAGTAGAGCTCGGCCAGCCATTCGAGGAGCTCGAGGCGCTCCACGGCCTCGGCCATCTTGGACCCGTAGGCGATGGAGCCGTGGTTGCGCATCATGGCCGCGTTGCGGCCCTTGAGCGCCTTGATGACGTTGTCGGCCAGCTCTTGCGATCCGAAGGTGGCGTAGGGCGCGGTGCGGGGCGCGCCTCCGAGGCCCAGGCAGCTGTAGTGCAGCGGCGGCAGCTCGTCGTGGGTGCACGAGAGGGCGGTGGACGCCATGGCGTGGGCGTGGGTGATGGCCAGAGCGTTGGTGGCGGCGTAGATGCCGGTGTGCAGCGGTACTTCGGAGGTCGGGGCGAACTCGCCGTCCACCACCTCGCCGTCGAGGTCGATGACCGTGACCATCTCGGCGGTGACCTTGCCCAGGTCGGCACCGGTGGGAGTCACTGCGATGAGATCGCCCTTGCGGGCCGAGATGTTGCCGGCGGTGCCGATGACCAGGCCCGTCTCGGCCAGGTGGCGGCTCGCGCTGGCCACCGCCTCCCGTTCGTCGGCCAGCAGCAGATCGCTCATGTCAGTTCCTTTCCGAAAACCCGGACTCTACTGTGCGGGGTGAGGAGCCGTTCCAGCCGGGCCCGGCGTGCCCGCAGCGGAGCCGGCCGGAGCGGAGGGACCGCCCTCACCCGAAGCCGAAGAACCTCATGGTGGCATCGATGACCCCGAAGTCGGACGGGGTGGCGAAGTGGTCGACCCCGGGCACGGACACCAATGACGCCCCCGGCAGCGCGGCCACCAGCCGGTCGGCGGTCTTGGTCATGTCCCGGTCACCCAGCACGACCAGGACCGGACAGGTGACGACCGACAGATCCGCGTCGCGGATGGGCGCCCGGGGCCGGCGCAGGAACGCCGACAGCGCGGCCGGGTCGTTGCCCGTCGACGCGGCCATCCGGTGGAAGAGGCGGGCCTGCACGTCCTCGGGCTCGTCACCCTCCTCGAGAGAGGCGGCCAGGGTGGACGGATCGGAGGAGTCGAAGACGTTGTCCCCCAGTCCGAGGAGGGCGAGTTTCTCGAAGCAACCGGGGTGGGCCATGGCCATGCGCAAGAGGAGCTCGGCCCCGGCCGAGAATCCGACGGCGTTGGCCGGATGGGGAAGGAGGGCAAAGACATCCTCCGCCACCGATGCGTAGGCGGAAGGATCCGTCTCCCGTCTCGACGACCCATGACCCGGAAGGTCGATCGGTGGGACCGAGCACCCGAAGTCGGCCAGGATGTCGACCCATCCCGACTGCCGCCAGTTGTGGTCGAAGGTCGAGGCGAACCCGTGCAGGAGGACCAGCGAGCTCGGCACCTGCCCCGTGGTCACCTGGCGTCAGGCCCGGCGTCAGGTCGGTCAGGCCGCCGCGACCGGAGCGGCCACGGCATCGTGAAGGGCGATGGCCCCGTTGGCCAGCGCCTGGCGCTGCTTGTTGTCGAGCACCTCCAGCAGGGCGGCCATGCGCTTCGAGGTGTCCACCTCGACGGCGCCGCGCCTGGCCAGCAGCTCC
>JBEKIU010000256.1:0-3949 GCA_050011635.1 Acidimicrobiales bacterium | reverse complement strand
AGCCGGAGGTGGTCAGGCTGAGATGGCCGTTCTCGGCGGTCAGGAGCCCGTAGCTGGCGATCAGTCCGTCATAGCCACGGCTCTCCGACGGCGTCATGAAGGCGATCAGATAGCGCCTGGGACCATCGGCGCCGAGCATCCCAGGCAGCACGTTGGCCGCTTGGACTCCGAGGTCGGCACTGCGGGTCGCTTGGGTGAGCTCGCGACGGTAGGAGCGGGCACGGTTCGCCAGTGGAGCGACGAGCCAGGGGGAGTCCAGACCCGCCATCTGGCGGTCCGTGGCGTGGAGCCGGTGATCGAAGATCTCGAGCGGTGCGGCAACGGCTTGGAGACGAGCCAGGTCGACCTGTCCGGGCTGGGCCCCGGGGCGGTAATCGATTGCCGACGCTTCGCTGCGGCCCGTGGTTGCCGCGGCCGAGGCAGCTTGGAGGGTCCCCACCAGGAACCGATCCTGCTGGGCAACGATCGGTACCGCTCGAGCTCCTGCGGTGATCCAGGTGCCGAGCATGCTGGCCGCCTTCGTCGTGTCCGTCGCCGCTGTGCTCAGGTCAGCCGTCACCGTGGTGGAGTCGGCGCTCCCGGCGTCGGCCAACGCCGTGCGCGCCGCTGCCTGCCCTCCGAGGACATCCGTCCGGCTCAACAGGCCGGCGATGACGAGCGGTATGGACAGGATGACGATCACTCCGGCAATCACGATGGCGATCTCCTCGGACCGACGGCGTATCCGCTCTGATGAGCGGCGCCAGGCCGATATCCCACAGACGATGATGAGGATCGCCGACACGATGGTGGGGAATCCGTGGAACAGGTGGGGTGGCCAGCGAAGTACGACCTGGACGCCCAGCGCGCCGACGATGGCGCCGACCCACTTCGGTGGTTTGGCCGAGAAGAGCCCGGCGGTGGCCGAAAGTGCGAGAAAGGCTGCGGCTCCTGCCGGGAGCAGCAGCCACCCCCGTGACAGCACCACCGCTGTGACTCCGACGAGCGCCCACGTGCTCGGCGCCGCTTGGCTCACCAGAAGAGTGAAGCCGGCCGCGAGGGCTGCCGTCTCGAGTGGGTCGATGACCGGGCTACCGGTCGGATGGCACCCTGCCAACCCGCCCGCACAGGCAGAGACAGTCACCAGCATCCAAACGATGAGCGGTGACTCCGGCAGTGGTGAGCGCCGGTTCGACCCAAGCGCATGAGGTGCGGACCGACTCACGATCCGCAAGGGTAGTGGCCGGCGCACTGGGAGCTCCTTCGGGATCTTTCGGCCACACACGATGGCCTCTCATGAAGGAGGGGGCGTTGGTACTGCAGAGCCTGGCCTGAAGCCGGCGACGGAGCTTGCCCTACACTTCTTTTGCATCCGGATCCTCACGGTCTGCACCGCCAACATGTGCCGTTCCCCTATGGCTGAGGCCATTCTCTCGGGGATGCTCGCCCAGAGTGGGAGCGCGGGCGAGGTGGTATCGGCCGGACTGCTTGAAGGCGGGAGCCCGATGGCGCCCGAAGCGATCAAGGCTGTGGCGGATGATGGTCCGGCAATGGACGGCCACACCAGCCGGCGCCTCTCCCCCGAGGACGTGATGACGGCCGACCTCGTGCTCGGAATGACCCGGGAGCACGTGCGCGAGGTCGTGGTGCTGGTGCCAGAGGCGTGGCCCTACACGTTCACCTTGAAGGAGCTCGTCCGCCTGGGGGAGGCACACGGTCGGCGGGGCCCCGGCCAGCCCCTGCCGAGCTGGCTGGCCGAGGTAGGCGTGGGTCGGGAGCGCTCAGCCCTGATGGGAGCCGGACTCATCGACGATATTGAAGATCCCTTGGGTGGCACGCCGGCTCGGTTTGTCGAGACGGCGGCCGAGTTGCGTGACCTTTGCCGACGGCTGATGGACCTCGTGGTCGCGTGAACGCCACCCGTGAGAGGGGGAGACTGATCGATCGGATCCGCTCGGGAGGCCTTCGATCCGCCGACCATCCTCCAAAGATCGCCCCTGGACCGCTCGGATATTAAGGGTAAAGTATCTGGCTGGCGGTCTTAGAGATGTCGGGCGCCCGCCCTTGATCGCCTTATTCTGACGAAGGTCATTCATGAGCGAGCAAGAGCCGGCCGAGGCGAATCTGCGGACGTACCTACGGATCCTCCGCCGGCGATTCCTCGTGATCGTCGTTGTCACCGTCTTGTCGCTGGCCCTGGCCGTGGGGTTCATCGCCCTGCAGAAGAAGCAATACTCCGCCACGGCCCAGCTGCTGGTGCAGCCGGCTGGCGGATTGGCGACGGATGGAGGTACGCAGCAGGCGGTCTCTCCGACCGACGTCCTCACTGAGGTGCAACTTGTCACCAGTGCGCCGGTCGAGGCGCAAGCGGCCAAGGAGCTCGGGTACAAGCCCAGCGTCACGGCGTCAGAATCCGGGCAGACCAACGTGATCAGCGTGACCGCGACGGGTCCGACTGCCGCTGCTGCGGCCAGGGTCGCCAACACCTATGCCAAGGTATTTGTCGCCAATCAACGGGCCAGCGCGATCAGCGCCCTCACTGCGGCCGAGGAGCAGTACCAGTCCCAGATCAAGGGAATCGAAGCCCAAATTCAGGCGCTCGGGACCTCGACGTCGAGCGCTGCCGCTACGACGTTCTCGGCCCTGACCAGCCAGCTGGCCATCTTGAAAGGAAACCTGGCCCAACTCGAGGTTGCCGGTGCCGAAACGCCGGGCGGTGTCGAGGTCGCCTCGCTGGCGAATCGACCGTCGTCCCCGAGCGCACCTCGGCCGAAGCAGGATCTGGCCATTGCCCTCGTCGTCGGTCTCCTCCTCGGCTGCGCCGCCGCACTTGCCGTCGAGTACTTCGACCAGAAGGTCTACACGCGGGACCAAGCGGAGGAGCTCGGCGGCGTACCGGTCCTGGCCCAAATTCCGAAAATAGCCAGCTGGGCGAAGAGTGGCCACGGTGCGCTGATCGCCTCGCAGGATCCCTTGTCACATGCCGTGGAGTCCTATCGGTCACTCCGTACCTCGTTACAGTTCGCCGCCCACGATCGGCAGTTGAAGACCATCCTGTTCACGAGCCCTTCCGGATCCGAGGGCAAATCGTCGACGGTGGCCAACCTCGGCGTGGTCTTTGCCGCCGCCGGTGAGCGGGTGGTCATCGTCGGGGGCGATCTCCGTCGGCCAAAGCTGGCCCGATTCTTCGGCCTCGGTGAAGTCCCGGGCTTCACCTCGGTGCTGCTCGGCCATCATGATCTGGCGACGGCGGTTCGTTGGGTGGGCAACATGCCCGGACTTGCGTTGCTCTCCGCCGGGGCCATCCCCCCCAACCCAGCCGACCTGCTCGGATCGGAGAATGGGGAGAAGATCTTTCAGTCGCTCGCCAACGAGTTCGACTTGGTGCTCATTGACGGCCCACCGGTGCTGCCCGTCACCGACTCCCTCATCCTGTCGGGCTATTCGGACGCTGTCGTCATGGTGGTGGCGGCCGGCCAGACGACGGGCCCGCAGATCGAGCGGGCTTCCGATCTCCTACGACAGGCGGATGCCCGGCCGGTCGGCCTGGTCCTCAACAAGACGGAACGACGCTGGGGGGATGCCAGCGAGTACGGGTATGGCTACAAGTACCGGTACGAGACCCACTATTCGCCAAACGCAGTGCCCGACGCTGCTCTGGCCGGCAACGGTCACGTGTCAGTAGCGAGCAATGGAACCGGTGATGAGAGCGGAGAGCTCATCCAGGCGCTTGATATTCCGGAAGCATTCGGTCAAGCCAGGCCCGATATCAGGTAGCCGGTTCCTTGCCGTGGACGAGAGCCCCCGGCTGGTGCTGCTTCGGCTACGCATTGAAGCGAGCCTTGAAGCGAGCAAGAACGGAGATAGTGGCGCGCGCTGAGAGAGGTACTGCGCGCGGAGAGAGATGATGGGCGCACTGACAGAGAGGTGGTGCGCGCGAAGAGAAATGGGTGGTAATTAGTCGCCCTTG
>JBEKIU010000255.1:0-3977 GCA_050011635.1 Acidimicrobiales bacterium | reverse complement strand
CGGTCCCCAGGTCTCTTCGATGGTGTCGAACGCCGCGCCGACCTGATCGGGATCGGTCACGTCGCAGGCCAGCGAGAGGAGTCGGTCGGCGCCCGGTCCCGCGCCAGGTCCAACGTCCCCTTCGACCGCCCCGGATCGTGACGTCACCGCCACCCGGTCGCCGTGGTCGAGGAACCATTGCGCACTGGCCCACCCGATACCACGGGTCCCCCCGGTCACGAGGACGACCCGACCCTCGCCGGGAACGGCGTCGTCGCTCACGACGCACTCCCCGGGGTGCGGATCCAGGCCACCGGTTGACCTTCGACCACACGCTCACCGCGGACGGCCAACCACCGGACCAGGATGCCGTCGAACGGCGTCCGCACGTCAGTCAGTCCGACGGTGCCCACCCGATCGCCGACGGCCAGGACCGAGCCCGGCTCCGCTCCCTGTCCGCTCCCCGGTCGTGCGGTGGCCTCGGCCAGCGCGGTGCTCTCCAGCGCGGCGAGGTCGACGTCGGGTTCGAACACGCCTGGCGTCGGGCTCACGATGACCCTTTCCGAGGTATAGAGGTGCTCACCTTGATGGGCGGGACCCGATGCCGTCCACTCGTCCGTGCCGGCCAGCGTGTCCATCAGCTTGTCGAGGTCAGCCGGTACGGCGACGGCCACACCCCGCACGTCAGGGGTGGTCCGTCTCACCATGCCGGTGAGAACACCCCCCGGGCCGAGCTCGGCGACGAGGGTCGCCCCCCTCCCTCCCAGGGCTTCGAGGGTCTGTCGCCACCGAACCGGGCTGCACAGCTGCGCCGAGAGCAGCGCCGGCCATTCAGCGGGGTCGGTGTGCACCCTGGCGTCGACATTGGCCATGACCGGAACCTCGGGGGAGTGGAACTCGACGTCATCCAGCGTCCGGCGGAGCCGGGCACGGGCGGGGAGCATCAACTGTGTGTGGAATGCACCTGACACCGGGATGGGCAGCACCTTGCGGGCGCCGAGTTCCTTGGCCCGTTCGGTGGCCGCCGCGATCCCCTGCACCGTGCCGGCGATGACCACTTGGCCCGGTGCGTTGTAGTTCGCCACCCATACCTCGTCCTCCGCTCGTTGGCAGGCTGCGTCAGCGTCCTCGTCCGCGATCCCGATGAGGGCGGCCATGGTGCCGGGGTGCTCGTCGGCCGCCGCCTGCATGGCGTCTCCGCGCTCGATCACCAGCTTGGTCCCGTCGGAGAGGGAGAGGGCGCCAGACGCGACCAGGGCCGTGTACTCACCCAGACTGTGTCCGGCGCACGCGGCGGGGAACAGGCCGAGGCGCTCGACGGCGTCGAGGACCACCAGGCTCATCACGAAGGTGGCCAGCTGAGCGTTGGCTGTGCGGGTCAGCTCTTCCATCGGGGCCTCGAGCAGCAAGGCGGTCAGGTCGCGCCCGGCGATGTCCGATGCCTCGGCGGCCACCTCCCAGGATGGGTGCTCAACCCATGCGTGACCCATCCCGGACCGCTGTGATCCCTGTCCCGGGAAGGTAAAGGCCAGCACCTACCGACTCCTCTCGAATGCTCTCGGCCGAATCCGGCCACGGCGGCGGGTCAAGTGTGGCACGGCGGTGGGCGGATGAGGGGGTTCCCGGTCGCGTTCACCCCCAGCCTGGTATCGCGGTGGGTTGGGCCGAGATCGCCTGAGCACGCCGACCGATAGTTTTCTACGATTCCGAACGTGTTCAGCAAGAAGAAACAGCGGCAGTCGGTGGCGGCTCTGACCATGTCCTCGACGGTCCCGCGAACAGGGGTCGCACCGGTGCGGGCGCCCTTGTCGGCAGCCAGAGCCGGTCCGGTCACTCCACCGATCCCGGCCGCCGGGCCACGCATCTCTGCGGACTGGCTGGCCTGGCCGACGCTCGGCGAATCGCCCTCGGGGCCGGACGTGGTGGGGGTGAACTTCTACAAGGCCGAGCTGGCCGTCATCATGAACTTCTGGGGCCCGCTGCTCATGGCCGAGCTGGTGGTGGGCCCGAAGCGCGAGTTCTCCGAGCCGGTGAACCTGGTGGTCGGTGGTATCGCCGTGGGGAACGTGCCCCACCGGATCGCAGAGGACTACCGGCGGGCCGTTTCCGAGCTCCACCGGTCAGGGAAGCGCGCTATCTGCCGGATTTCGGCCAAGCCGGGCCCCGTCGCCCCGCTGTTGCTCATCCACGGTGCACCCCGACCCCGGCGGCTCGGGGATCCGTTCCTCCCGCCGGCCGGACCGGGCGAGCAGGTCGTCCTGGACGCCGAGGGGGCCGTCCGGCTGGAGGCGGCGTGGGCCGATGGTGCCAGGGGCCCCACCTCGAACGGGGCAGACAGCATCGCCATGGCCACCCTGGTCCCCCGGATGGGCCGGTTGGACGTGCAGCTCGACGGCCACCGGGTCGGCCATATCGCGGGGCGGTACCCGCTGGTCGAAAAGGCGGCGGAGTTCGAGTACCCGCTGACCTGTCGGGCGTCGTTCCGGCATGACCCCGGCGAGAGCTTCGGGCTCCGGGTATTCGTTCCCCGGTAGGGAAGGGAGGGCCGGTCGCGAAGGCGCACTGCCTCGGCCGGCGAGGAGCGGACGAGCCGTCGCCCGAGGAGCTGCCGAACCGTGCCTGGAGGCCCGGGGCCGTGCCCGGGGCCGTGCCCGGGGCGGGATTCGAACCCGCACGCCCTTTCGGACAATGGATTTTGAGTCCATCGCGTCTGCCATTCCGCCACCCGGGCCGGTGGGGGCGCAGCCTACTTCCACTGCCGCGTCGATCGGGACCGTCTGGAGCAGCCGTCCGGCGCGGCTGTCCGGCGCAGCCGTCCGGCGCGGCTGTCCGGAGCCGCTGTCCGGAGCCGCTGTCCGGCGCGCCTGTCGGGACCGTCTGTCCGGAGCCGCTGCCCCGGGCGGCTGCCCGTAGTCTTCGGAGGTGGCGATCGACGGCGACGACGGCAGTCTGCGACAGGCCTGGACGTCGATCGGGTCCGACTCCGGGCTGACGCTCGCGGCCGTCGAGCTGTGGCTGGTGGACGCGGGGTTCGTCCATCCCGTGCGGACCGCCAGAGGCGAGCACAGGAGTCGGCCCTTGGTGCTGGTCCAGCTGCACGGCCACGCCGGCGGGTCACCCGTCCAGGGCTGGGGGGAGTGTGCGGCCCTGGCCGATCCCACCTACGACGACGAGGACGCGCGGGCCGCATTGGCCACGCTCGAACGGTCGCTGGTTCCCGCCCTCGTGGCCGAGGCGGCCGGGACAGGTGCTCTGGTGCCGAAGCCTTCGGACCTCGACTCGGTCCGGCAGGCCAAACCTGGCGGTCCGCTCGCCTTCGCAGCCCTGGAGATGGCTGTGGCCGACGCCCACCTGCGGGCCGAGGGCCGGTCCCTGGCCGGGGTACTCGGCGTGGAGGGCAGGCCCGTCCCCATCGGTGCCGTCGTGGGGCAGTCCGGCTCGGTCGGCTCCCTGGTGGCCGAGGCAGCCGAGCTCGCAGACCAGGGCTTCACCCGGGTCAAGATCAAGATCGGGCCCGGATGGGACTTCGAGGCCATCGACGCCGTGGCCCGGGAGATTCCGGACCTGCGGCTGCAGGCCGACGCCAACGGCAGCTACACCGGTTCCGACATCGAGTACCTCGCCGGCATCGACCGGTTCGGGCTGTTGTGCCTCGAGCAGCCCTTCGACCGCGGCGATCTGGACAGCCACCGTCGACTGGCCGAGCTGGTGACCACGCCGGTCTGCCTCGACGAGAGCATCGACTCGGCGGACGCCGCCCGCCGGGCCCTGGCCATGGGGGCCTGTTCGGTCGTCTGCGTCAAGCCCGCCCGACTGGGAGGCCTGGGAGCGGCACTGGATCTGGTGCAGACCTGTACCCACGCAGCGGTCCCGATGTGGATGGGGGGGATGTTCGAGTCCGGCTACGCCCGTGGCGTGAACGCCACACTGGCCGCCCTCCCCGGCTTCGCCTGGCCGGGCGACCTGAGCCCGGCGGGGTCGTACCTCGAGGTAGATCC
>JBEKIU010000254.1:0-4041 GCA_050011635.1 Acidimicrobiales bacterium | reverse complement strand
GTGCTGCGGCGGCGAGCATCGGGCGCGGCAAAGCTGACGGAGGTGGCGGTGATTTCACGCGAAGAAGAGGTCGAAGCCCACGGGCCGGACGACATCGATGAGGTCGCGGTGAGCGGGGTGCAGGACGATCGGTTGCGACTGATCTTCACATGCTGCCACCCCGCCCTGCCGCTCGACGCGCAGGTTGCACTGACGCTGCGGACACTTGTCGGATTGACGACTCCAGAGATCGCGCATGCGTTTCTCGTACCTGAGCCGACCATGGCGCAGCGTCTCGTCCGAGCCAAGCGGAAGATTCGAAACGCCCGCATCCCATACCGCGTTCCTCCGGCTGTGATCCTGCCTCAGCGTACGAACGCGGTACTTGGCGTCCTCTATCTGCTCTTCAACGAAGGATATTCCGCCACCAGCGGTGCCCTCCTTGTCCGAGATGGTCTGATGGAGGAGGCAATACGGCTGGCGCGTCTGCTCAGCGCCCTGATGCCTGAGGAATGTGAAGTGGCCGGGCTGCTGGCGCTGCTGCTGATGCACGACGCTCGGCACGGCGCCCGGCTGGATGAGTTGGGCGATCTGATCACGCTCGAGGATCAAGATCGCACTTGCTGGGACTCTGACCAGATCGCCGAAGCCGCCCTGATTCTGCGTCACGCGATGGAGCAATCGCGCCCCGGGCCCTACCAGATCCAAGCCGCCATCGTCGCGTGTCACGCAACGGCGCCCAGCGCAGCCGCCACCGATTGGAGCCAGATCGCCGCGCTGTATGACCGACTTGCCTACGTTGCTCCCTCTCCTGTGGTCGAGTTGAACCGGGCTGTCGCTGTGGCCATGGCGCACGGGCCGGCGGCGGGGCTGGCCATCGTCGAATCACTTACCGCGACGCATTCTCTTCCCGGTTACCACCTGCTGCCTGCCGTGCGTGCCGACCTGTTGCGCCGGCTACACCGTTCGGGGGAGGCCGCCCGGTACTACGACGAAGCGTTGAGCCTGGCGACCACGGACAGCGAACGACGATTTCTGGCTCGCAGGCTGGCCGAGACGAGCGCGGAATGAGGCATCGGCCGACTGGTGACGACGGTTCAGGACTTGTAGAAGGGGTTCGACGCGGTGCGCGTCATTCAGTCCCGGCGCCGTGCTGGTCATGCGTGCATTGGCAGGATGCGAGCTCTCGCCCAGTTCGAGCGGCGAGTTGTGGTGCGGGCAGTCCCTCAAAGTATCGGATCAATTCAATTCACTATCGAGCCGAGGGCGACAACAATGACGACTGAACAAACCGTGAGTGTCCCATCTCAGACCCCACCGACCGATGGCCAATCAGAAGCCGAACGGATCAAGATGCAGGGTCTTGGACGTTGGTTCATGTTCCTTCCCGCTCTTGCAGGCATCAGCTATGGCATCGCATGGGCCGGAGGCCTCGCCGCCTGGCCATCGAATCTCACCATCGACGCCACCAACAGTGAGATCGTCTCGCTCTACGCAGCGCACCAGACTGAAGCGACGGCCCAGTACCTAGTGGTCGAGGGGATCGCTAGCGTACTTCTTGGAATAGTTCTGTTCTATTGCATATGGCGTATACGTAGGTGCGAGCGCACATGGACCTCCCGAGCCGCGGTGGCGGGAGGGGTTGCAGTTTCTGTTTCCCTCCTGCAATGTCTCCTGGGGTTGCTTCTCGTCTCCGCGGCGAGCAAGGGTTCTCTGGGTCAGAGCGGCGACATCTACCAATCGATCAATCGTCTCGATGGAGGGAAGCAGCTTTTGTTGGGCGCCTGCGTTGTGATGTTGGGTGTTCTTCTTCGGACAACGTCCAACTACCCGCTGTGGCTCGGGAGGACATCGGTCATAACTGGCATCGCTCTAGTAACTTCTGGCTTGGCCTATCTCCTGCTCTGGAATGTGCTTGCCGGCACGGCGTTTGTTTCTCTTCCTCTCCTCATTTTGTGGGTCGCCGGAACTGGCATCTGGTTCGGCGCTGAGAGTCAAAGAGGCCCGGAGTGCGCTTTGGCGCATTCTGAGAGTCCCTGGCCACTCGTCGACCTCCCGAAATCATTCGGGCGCCTGGGCAGGACTACGGCAAGAGCGGGGACTCGTCACCAACCCGACGAAAGCGTGGTTCGGTAGCCCCATTTGCTGAGGTGTTACGGGGGTGCCTTCAGCTCGGTCCGGCCTCCGGCGATCAAGGGTTTTCCTCGTCGCCGCCGTGGCGGACCGAGTCCAGCTCCCGCGTGAAGATTGGGCGAGCTCCCCACCCGGATCGGATCAGCCGGGGCCCACCAGGGCGTCGGCCTGCTCCCGCAGCTTGTTCTTGGCCACCTTGTCCAGCGTCGCCCGGGGGAACTCGTCGACCACGTAGACGGCACGCGGCACCTTGAAATCGGCGAGCACCGACGCGCATCGCTCGATGATCGCCTTCTCGAACACCGCATCGTCCGCCTCGGCCATCGGTCCTTTGATCACGAAGGCCACCGCCACCTCGCTGAGCATCTCGTGGGACTGGGCGACCACGGCCACGTCGCCCACGCCCGGGACCTGTCGACAGGCGTCCTCGACCTCGCGGGCCGAGACGTTCTCGCCTCCCACTTTGAGCACGTCACCGTCACGGTCGCAGTAGACGAAGTTGCCGCCCTCGGCCACCCGCACCACGTCTCCCGTCTTGAACCAGCCGTCGGTGGTGAAGCTCTTGGCCATGGCCTCGGAATTGTCGTAGTACTCGAGGAACAGCTGTATTCCGCGTGTGCCCCGGACCCACAGTTCGCCCGGCCGCCCGTCCTCGCACACCTCGCCCGTATCCCGATCGACCACCAGCAACTCGTAGCCGGGCGTAGGCTTCCCCATCGAACCCTTGGGCACCTGACGCCCGGGGTTGTCGTTGGTCACGTGGATGACCGTCTCGGTCATCCCGTAGGCGGGGACCACCCGGAACCCGAGCCACTGTTCGAGCTCGGGAACGATCAGCCCGAATACCCCGACCTTGACCGTGTGCTCGGGGATCGGATTTCCGGCCACCGCGTTGTAGACGAATGGGATGAGTGAGATGTGGGTGACCTTGTGCTTCAAGATCACCTCCCACAGGCGGGACGAGGAGAACTTGGGCTGGAGCACGATGGTCCCGCCGACCCCCAACGTGGTCCAGAACGACCAGCTCTGCGCATTGACATGGAAGAACGGCAGGAAGACGAGGTAGGTGTCGTCGCGTTCCATGGAGATGTTGGTCGGTCCCACCTTGCCGGCCCACAGGGCGTTGGCATGGGTGTGGACCACCGCCTTGGGCTGCGATGTGGTCCCCGACGTGAACAGGATGCCTACCGGGGCCATGGGATCGGGATCCCGGAGCTCGAAGGAGGCGCCGTCACCGACCAGTGAGTCGAAGCGGTCACCGCCGTAGTCGAGCTGTTCCGCCGGAGCCGCCTCGCCACTGTTGTCCTCGGTGACCACCGTCCATCCGAGCGCAGGTCCGGCCTCGGCCACCAAGCCCGCGTACTGAGGCTGGGTGATGGTCCCCACACAGCGGGTCTTCTGGATGAAGAACTCCAGCTCGGCACGGACCGAGCGGGTATTGGTGGTCACCCCCACCGCCCCCACCGTCGCGCAGGCGTACCAGGCCAGCACCATCTCCGGACAGTTGTCGGCATGGATGAGGACCTTGTCGTCCACCGACACACCCTTGGCGACCAGGCCGGCGGCCAGGTCGCGAACATCGGACCAGAACTGTGCATAGGTCCAGGTGCGATTGGTGCCGTCCTTGGGCTCCCAGATCAGAAAGGTCTTGTCGGGCTGGCTTTCCGCCCACGACGCCAGCAGCCAGGGGATGTCCTGGCCTGCGAACTGGAATGCTGCAGCACGACCCTCGTCCATGATTCTCTCCTTCGTGGGTTCCGACCGACGGCCCCCTCGCCACCCGGTGGCCGTCGGTCACGTTCCTACCATCGCTGGCGGGTGCCCATGACCCGGGACCGAACCGGACCGCTCGAAGCTGGAGTGCCGGTCAATAAGAACCCGCTCACTGCCGAGGTTTGGCCGGGATCGCAGCCGGATGAAGGCTTCGGA
>JBEKIU010000253.1:0-4059 GCA_050011635.1 Acidimicrobiales bacterium | reverse complement strand
CCTCTCGGTGGCGCTGACCGCCGGCTTCACCGGCAACCTGCACTCCCTGACGGCCATCACCAAGCTGGCCGAACCACCCACCTGGTACATCGTGTCGACGCTCATCGGGTTGTGGGCCGGTTTCTTTGGCGCCGCCTGGATGTCGTCGTCCGTCCGCGGCACCCACAGCATGGTCAGGGATCTCGGGCTGCGGTTCCGGTGGATCGACCTCCTCGGCATCCCCATCGGTGTGGGCGGCCAGTTCCTGGTGGCATTGATCTATGTCCCCATCGCCCAGCACGTGAGCAACTTCAACCAGCGCTTCGATGCACCGAGTCAGCGGCTGACCGGGGCGTCACACGGCACGGGCTACTTCGTGATCGCCGTCTGCACGGTGGTGGGGGCCCCGTTCTTCGAGGAGCTGTTCTTCCGCGGCGTGCTCCTCCGTGCGCTGGCCCGGCTGTTCGGCACGATCGGGGGTTGGGTGGGCCCGGCGCTGGCCATCATCGTCACCGGCGTCCTCTTCGGTCTGGCCCACGCCGAGTCCCTGCAGCTCCTCGGCCTGGCCACGTTCGGGGTCATCCTGTCCTTCGTCTCCTACCGCACCGGGCGCCTGGGGATGAACATGATCGCTCACGCCACGTTCAACCTCACCGCGCTGGCCGCCGTGGTGGTGCCGGTGGCGCTGGGCGCGCGGGCGTTCTTCTGAGATGAGCGCGCCCGTCGACGTGGCCCCGATCGTGTCGGCTCCGACGGGGCCGCTCCCGGCGCCGTCCAGGCGCCGGGCCTCCCCGCTGTGGGATCGGCTCACCCGCAGGAGCGCCTGGCCGGTGTGGGCGAACCTGGCCGCGGTGGCCGGAGTCACCCTGGTCGCGCTCAGCCAGCTGCATCCGTCGCTGCTCCTGACCAACACGACCACCGCGGGGGGCGACACCGGCGCCCACGTGATGCTGCCCGCGTTCATGAAGTCGCACCTCCTGACCCACGGTCAACTGACCGGTTGGGACCCCGACTGGTACGACGGGTTTCCCGTCTACACCTTCTACTTCCCGCTTCCCGGGTTGATCACGGTGCTGTTCAACGCGGTGGTCCCCTACAACGTGGCCTTCAAGCTCGTCACCGTGTTGGGCACGCTCACCCTGCCGGTCTGCGCGTGGGCATTCGGCCGCCTGGCCGGTCTGCGCGACCCGGGTCCGGCGTGCCTGGCCGCAGCCACCCTCCCGTTCCTCTTCGAACCGAGCTTCACCATCTACGGCGGGAACATCGTGTCCACCCTGGCCGGCGAGTTCTCCTACTCCCTCAGCCTCTCGGCCGCCCTGCTCTTCCTGGGCGTCGTGGCCACGGGACTGAAGACCGGCCGGCACCGGGTCCTGGCTGCGGTGCTGTTCGCCGTCACCCTGCTGTGCCACCTCATCCCGGCCATCTTCGCCGGGGTGGGGGCGGGGGTGTGGCTCCTCCTCGACGCAGACCTGGCCCGGGGTCTGCGCACCGGGATCCGCGGCCGGTTGGCCCGTCGCCGGTGGTCGCGACGCCTGGTCTGGGGGGTCGTGGCCGGTGCCATCGGGGTGGCCCTCACGGCCTTCTGGCTCGTTCCGTTCGCCACCGGTCAGCCGTACACCACCAACATGGGCTGGATCAACGTCGAGGGCTTTCCCCACCTGCTGTTCCCGGCGTCCTCCCGGTGGGTGCAGGCCTCCGGCCTGGTCGGGCTGGTGGCCATGGTGGCCCGTCGCAACCGGGTCGGGCTGTTCATCGCGGTGATGGGGGGCTTCTCCGCCGCCGTGGTCTGCCTCGACCCCCAGGGAAAGCTCTACAACGTCCGGTTCCTGCCGCTGTGGTTCCTGTGTCTCTACCTGATGGCCGGTTACGGCCTCTTCGAGGTGGTCTCGGCGGTGGCCCGCTGGAACCGCCGCCGACGGCTCGACCAGTGGGTCGAAGCCATCCGCCGACGCCTGGTGGAGGGATCGGGGTTGCCTTGGCGACCCGGTCAGCGCATCAGCCGTTTCCGTCGGCCCACCCCGGGCGGGAACCCGCCCGGCGCCGTGGTGGGCCCGATCGTGGCCCTGGTCGCGGCGTGCCTGACGGTGGTGCCGGCCATGGCCCTGCCGGCTTCCACGCTGGCCCACATCGGGGTCACCGTCGGGGCCTACCAGCCGAGCCCCTTGGCCGAGTGGAATTACTCGGGCTACGAGGAAAAGCCCGATTACCCCGAGTACCACGCAGTGATGGAGATGATGGCCAAGGTCGGCAGGGACCAGGGATGCGGCCGGGCCATGTGGGAGTACGACCCGTCCGAGAACCGGTTCGGCACCACCATGTCGCTCATGCTGATGCCCTACTGGACCAACGGCTGCATCGATTCGATGGAAGGGCTGCTCTTCGAATCCTCGAGCACCACCCCGTTCCATTTCATCAACCAGAACGAGCTGTCGGTGAATCCTTCCGACGCGGTGAACAGCACCGCCTTCCAGTACATGGGATTGGACGTTCCCCTCGGGATCCAGCATCTCCAGCTGCTGGGCGTCCGGTACTTCCTGGCCGCGTCGACCACCGTCGAGGCCGCCGCGGCCGCCGATCCGAACCTGACCCAGGTGGCCTCCACGGGACCGTGGAGCACCAACTACAACGGCGAGGTGCTCAACACCACGTGGAAGGTGTACGAGATCAGCAACTCGTCGGTGGTGAAGCCGCTCGCCGACCGACCGGTGGTGTGGACCGGGGTGAAGCCTGCCCAGACCAGCTGGTTGAAGCCTGCCGCCACCTGGTACGACGACCCGGCCGAGTGGAACGTGGTCCCCTCCGCCGGGGGGCCGGCCAGCTGGACGCGGGTGCCGGCCACGGACACAAGGCCGACGGCGGTGCCCGAGCCGGCCACGACGGTGTCGGACATCTCCCAGACGGACAGCTCGATCTCCTTCCACGTCGACCGGGTGGGCACGCCGGTCGAGGTCAAGGTGTCGTACTTCCCGAACTGGCAGGCCAGCGGGGCCGAGGGTCCGTGGCGGGTGGCGCCCAACCTGATGGTGGTGGTCCCGACCAGCCACGACGTGACCCTCAACTACGGCACCACCGGTGCCGACCGGCTGGGCGAGCTGCTCACGGCGGCGGCTTTGGTCGCCATCGCCGTCATCCTGGTGATCGAGCGCCGGAGGCGGCGGGCCCGGTTGGCCCGGCGGTGAGGCAGGCCCGGCGGTCCCAGCAGGCGATGGGCCAGGCGGTGAGGCGGGCGGCAGGCCCGGCGGTGAGGCAGGCGGCAGGCCCGGCGGTGAGGCAGGCCTGGCGGTGAGCCGCACCATGGGGATGTTCCCCCTGTCCACCGTGCTCTTTCCCCACGCCCCCCTCCCCCTGCACGTATTCGAGGAGCGGTACAAGGCGCTGATGGGGGACTGCATGGCCACCGACGGAGCGTTCGGAGTGGTCCTCATCGCCCGCGGCTCCGAGGTCGGCGGCGGCGACGAGAGGGTCGACGTGGGGACCATCGCCCGCGTCACCCACCTCACCGAGCTGCAGGACGGCCGCATGCTGGTGATGGCCCGCGGGGTCGACAGGATTCTCGTCGAACGGTGGCTCGACGACAGCCCGTATCCCCGGGCCGAGGTGGATGATCTCCCACTCGGGCGAGGTGACGCCGATGCGCCGGCCGTCGCCGCCGCCGAGCATGCCGTCCGCAGATTGCGTTCGCTCCTCTCGGAGCTCGGACAGGTTCCTGCCCTCCCTCACGATCTCGCGCTCGACGGTCACCCCGTGGAGACCGGTTGGCGCCTCTGCGACTTGGCGCCGCTCGCGCTCATCGACCGGCAACGGCTCCTCGCCTGTGGGGGCCTGGGCGAGCAGATGGAGCTGCTGTGCGAGTTGAGCACGGCCATGGCCGGCGATGTGGTGTCGCTCCTGGCCGACGGCGGCGCTGTGTAGGGCCCTGACCAGCTTGGTTTCACCTGTCCTGACCAGGGAGTTCTGTCGAGCATCGGCTCCGGTGGGACCGGTTGGCGCCGCCGGGCCCGGCCCCCCGGTCCACGCCGTTGCCACGCCCCGATCCGGTGTCACACCCCGGTGGTGGACTTCTGTTCGTGGAACTTGACG
>JBEKIU010000252.1:0-4062 GCA_050011635.1 Acidimicrobiales bacterium | reverse complement strand
GGCCGTGATGTCCGACGGGAGGCTGGAACGTGAAGCTCGACGAGGCCGTCATCGATGAACTCATGGTCCGGCCGGGGGAGCCGGCCCGCCTGGCCCACCGGGCCACCGATTCGACCACCACGAACTGGTTGCGGTCCGGGGCGACGAACGCCAAGGAGGTGGCCGAAGAGGAGCTCCGTTCCTTCGTCGACGATCTGAAGGCATCCCAGGAGTTGCTGTGGGCCAGCGACGCCTATGCCGTGCTCCTGCTCATCCAGGGCATGGACGCCTCCGGCAAGGACGGGACCATCAAGCATGTGATGTCGGGGGTCAACCCGCAAGGCTGCCAGGTCGTGTCCTTCAAGGAGCCTTCCGGTGAGGAGCTCGGCCACGACTTCCTCTGGCGCTACAGCAGGGCACTGCCCGAACGGGGACGGATCGGGATCTTCAACCGCTCCTATTTCGAGGAGGTGCTGGTGGTCCGGGTGCATCCCGAGCTCATCAACGGCCCCACCCCGACCGGATCCCGTTCGCCTGCGCACGTCTGGACCGACCGATTCGACGACATCAACGCCTTCGAGCACCACCTGCACCGCAACGGGACACGGATCGTGAAGATCTACCTGCACCTCTCCCGTGATCAGCAGAAGAAACGATTGTTGGAGCGGCTGGACGACCCGGCCAAATCCTGGAAGTTCTCGACCTCGGATCTGGCCGAACGCGGCTACTGGGATCAGTACCGCGCCGCGTACGAAGAGGCGCTCACCGCCACGTCCACCCCGTGGGCCCCGTGGTACGTCGTCCCCGCCGACCACAAGTACGCACTTCGGGCTCTGGTGGGGGGCATCCTCGTCCACACCATCGACCAACTGGACCTGCACGTCCCCGAGCTCGGTCCGGATGGACTGCAGGCGCTCGAGCGGGCCCGTACCAAACTGCTGGCCGAGTGACGGCCCCCCGGGCCGGAGGGCGGGATGCCGACGGCGGGGAGGGTCAGGCGGTCGAGCCGGCGAGGGCCGGCTCCGCCCCGGTCTCGTGGCCTTCGACCACATCGTGGCGCGACGCCCGGATCAGCCCGGCGGCGGCTGCGGCGGCGAGCAACAAGAGGACGGCGCTGACCGAGAAGGCCGTGGTATAGCCGTGGACCATCGCGGCCCTCGCCGCGCCGGCGGTATGCGCATGGCTGACCAGGTAGGTCGCCGCGGCTGACGCGGCGATGGTGTTGAGGAGGGCGGTTCCGAGCGAGCTGCCCACTTGTTGGGTGGTGTTGACCAGGGCGCTGGCCACCCCGGCGTCCCTCGGATCCACTCCGATCAGGGCGGTGCTGCTCATGGGCACGAATGCCACGCCCATCCCGAAGCTGACCAGGACCTCGGGCGGGAGGACGTGGGGGGCGAACGTGCTCCCGACACCGAGACGGGTGAACCAGATGAGTCCGAAGGCGCCGAGGAGCAGGCCCCCGACCATCAGCGAACGGGGGCCGAGCCTGGGGAGCAACCGGCTGGACAGAGCCGCCCCGAGGATGATCCCGCCGGAGAAGGGTAGGAAGGCGAACCCTGTCTTGAGCGCCGAGTAGTGGAGTGTCCCCTGGAAGAAGTAGGTCAGGAACAAGAAGGTGCCGAGCATCGCGCTGCCCACCAGCAAGGCGGCGAGGTATGCCCCGCCACGGTTGCGGTCGAGGACCACCCGCAACGGGAGGAGCGGATGCGGGGTGCGCATCTCGATGATCACGAAGGCAGTCAGCATCGCCGCCGCCCCGACCAGCATGGCCACGGTGACCGGTGCTCCCCAGCCGTCGGTGGCCGCCACGGTGAATCCGTAGACGAGGAGGAAGAGTCCGGCGGTGACGGTGGCGGCTCCGGGCAGGTCGTAGCCGGACCGCGAGATGCCCTTGCTCTCCTTGATGACGCGGAGGACGGCAACGGCGGCGATCAGCGCGATCGGGACATTGATGAGCAGGGTCCATCTCCATGACGCGAATTGGGTGAGGGTTCCACCGAGGACGAGACCGATGGCGGCACCACCGCCGGCGATTCCGCCGTAGACACCGAACGCCCGTGCCCGCTCGCGGGGTTCGGTGAACGTGACGGTGAGCAGGGAGAGGGCGGCGGGGGCCATGACGGCGGCAAAGGCGCCCTGCAGGGCGCGGGCGCCGAAGAGCATGGCCGGGTTCTGGGCCAGTCCGCCGAGTGCGGAGGAACCGGCAAATCCGAGCAGCCCTACGAAGAACATCCTGCGACGCCCGAGGTAGTCGGCGATCCGACCTCCGAGCAGGAGCAGACTGCCGAAGGCCAGGGTGTAGGCGCTCATGACCCACTGCCTGTCGGCCACCGAGATGTGCAGCGCCCGCTGGGCCGACGGCAGGGCCACGATGACCACCGAGGCGTCGAGCACGATCATCAGTTGGGCCACGGCGATGACGGCCAGGGCCCAGTAACGGCGGGGGTCGGGTCCGACCGGCTCCGGATCTTCGAGAGTTGCGATCTCGTGGACGGTCATCGGTCGCCTCCCGGTGCGGGTGCTCGTCGGACGTCTCCGTGCCGTGGTTCCTGGCCGAAAACATGGCCACGGACAGCTGGAGTGGGTATAGTCGGAACGGGTATTCCGGTTAATGACTATACGGAACTATAGTTCCGCTTGTCAAGGCTGCCGGGACACCGGCGCCGGCCGGAGCGGCTGACGGCAAAGGGGGAAGCAGTGGAAGAAGTGGATGTGCTCGAGGGGGCGGTCGGCGGGGCCGATCCGTCGGTTCCGGTGGCGGGCGGGCGGCCCATGCGGGCCGATGCAGTGAAGAACCGGCAGCGAATCCTCGAGGCCGCCGAAGAGGTGTTCGCCGTCCGGGGGGTGGCGGCGCCCATCGATGCGGTGGCCGAACGGGCGGGTGTGGGGGTCGGGACGCTGTACCGCCACTTCCCCAACAAGGAGGCGCTCTTCGAGGCCATCGTCTTGACCAGGCTGGAGGAATTGGCACGGACGGCGACCGCTCCCCCCGGGCCCGGGGACGCGGGCGAGGCGTTCTTCTCGTACCTGCGTGAGTTCGCCGGCAAGGTGTCCAACAAGCACGACCTCATCGATGCGCTCGGTGCCGCCGGCATCGACATCAAGTCGCGCTGTGCGGAGATGGCCGACGAGTTGGCGTCCGGTGTCGGACAGATGCTCGGGCGTGCACAGGCCGCGGGCAGGGTCCGGGAGGGTGTCACCGCCGAAGAGGTCATGGGTCTGGTGGTGGGAGTGTGTCACGCGGGGGAGCGGTCCGAGCTCGATGAGGCGTCGCTCCTGCGCATGGTGGACATCGTGTGCGACGGGCTCCGGCCTCGGTGAACGGCAACGCGACCGGAGCGACCGGCATCGTCCCGGGTGACCGACCGGGATCCAGCCGGAAAAGTGCGCTCTTCCCTTGCAATGTCGGAGTTTTTTGTTTATATTGACAACTGCTGAATCCCCACTGACAAAGTAGTAATAGCGTCGTGGTGGAGAAGGAGTACTCCCAGGTAGAGGTCTTGCAAGGCGAAGAATTGGTGGGTTATGTTCCCTGAATATGTTCAGGGATTTTTGTGTGTCCGCTCGTAGATCATTTTGCCGATTGGCGCCGGTCGCCGGCGCCCGGGCGCCATGGTGACCCCGCCGGCTTCCGACGGGGATCCCGAGCTCATCGCCGAACAGGGCTATCTCGATCGGGCCCACGATGCACTGTCGGACATGCGGGCGCGTGCCGAGGTCCTGCTCGAGGATGTGCGCAGCGCTGGAAACCCCGACCTCGACTACCAGGCCGCGTTGGTCCACCGGGTGGCCGTTCTGTCCGACGGCCCCCGCCCGCTGCTCTTCGGGCGCATCGACGAGGAAGACGACGACCGGTCATGGCACATCGGACGCCGCCACGTGGAGGATCGACGGGGCGACCCCATCGTCGTCGACTGGCGCGCACCTGTCTCCATGCCCTTCTACCGGGCCCGGGCCGACGATTCCTTCGGGCTGAAGCGACGCCGCCAGGTGATGGTCGACCGCCGGAGGGTCATCTCGGTCGCGGACGATCTCTTCGGAGACGTCGGCGCAGACCTCTCGGGGACCCGACTGCGCGGCGGC
>JBEKIU010000251.1:0-4078 GCA_050011635.1 Acidimicrobiales bacterium | reverse complement strand
AGCCCGACCGTGTTGAAAAGCCTGGCGATGGGTATCGGTGTCGATCCCACGTTCGGTGGTACTGCGTCAAGAACATTCCTGACAACACCAACGAACGTGACTAGCCATCACGGAGTAGCGATGGCGGAGGTCAAATGGGAAGCCAGCCGGAAGAAGGGGATGACGTTCACCGTCAGGTCGGTTCCGCTGGGAAATTAGGTGCGTCTTCGCGCAGAGGAAGTGCACCATTTCAGTTACGCAATCGACCCCGACGGCGGTACCGAGTGACCGCGTCGATTGGATTGTCGTCCTCGGCCCCTTCGGGACTGGCAGCACCTCTTCGACACTGCACCGTCGTAATCTTGGCGGGCCAGTCGAATGCGGCCCGGGCTGAGTCTTACGCCCTTGACCCGACAACGGGTATCGACTATCTCGCACCTCCGGATGCCCTAACCGACAACCACTCTTGCCATGGGTTGGAATCCGTCGACGACCGGAGCGGTCTACTCCCAAATGATTCCCCGGATCATCGCTCGGCTGGCCAGGGAAATGCGGAATCCAGCGATACGATATCGTCAGCAAAAGTGCTGGGTGCCGTCGATTCGGCCGCCGATGCAACCGCGATCGCAGCAGGAGAGGGGCGGGTGACAGAGCCGATCGTCGGGCCAGTCCAGCCCGAATCGACGTCTGGAGTCGACCGACTGCTTCCGTCGGGCAACGAGGCGGGAACGGCCCCAGGGGATCGCGCCTTCCGACCTGACGTCGAGGGTCTGCGGGCGGTGGCCATCCTCCTTGTGGTCCTCTTTCATTCGGGAGTGTCCGTGGTGTCCGGCGGTTACGTCGGGGTCGACGTCTTCTTCGTGATCTCGGGATTCGTCATCACCGGTGTCCTGCTGCGGGAACGGGCCTCGACTGGGCGGACCTCAATCCTCTCCTTCTACGGACGGCGCTGCCGTCGGATCATCCCCGCGGCGACGTTGGTGATCATCGCCGCCGTGGGACTGGCCTACTGGTTCCTCGGTGTTGCCGGAGGCATCCCGACCGCGTCCGACGGGAGGTGGGCGGCGGTCTTTCTGGCCAACTTCCATTTTATCGCCACCGGCACGAACTACCTGGCCTCGCAACAGCCCCCTTCACCCCTCCAGAACTTCTGGTCCCTTGCGGTGGAGGAGCAGTTCTATCTGGTCTATCCCACATTGTTCCTGCTGGTGGCCGGAGCCAGGGTACTCTCGCTTCGGGCGCGTCTGGCTGTCTTCCTGGTCGTTGTCATCTGCGTCTCATTCGCCTATTCGGCCGTCGATACCCACAGCAATCCCGTCGATGCCTTCTTCTCGCCGTTCACCCGGGCGTGGGAGCTTGCGCTCGGTGCGCTGGTCGCAGTGTGCACCCCGTGGCTCCTGAAGGCGCCCGCGCGTCTCGCCGGCTGGGCCACCTGGCTCGGCTTCGGCGCCATCATTATTGCTGCCTGCGCTTTCGACTCCGAGACGACCTACCCCGGTTCGTTGGTCACCATTCCTGTGGTCGGAGCGGCGCTAATCATTGCCGGAGGTATGAATGCTCAGGCCATCGGGGCTGAAGCCCTCTTGGGACTTCGCCCCTTTCGGTGGCTGGGAAGGCTCTCGTATTCGCTCTATCTGTGGCATTGGCCCATCCTGATCATCGCCGCCGAATATGCGGGCAAGACAAGCCTTTCGGTCAAGGACAATCTGGGGTGGGACGTGGTCGCGCTGACAGCTTCTGTGATCACCTACCGGGTCATTGAGAACCCTGCTCGCCATGCCAAGAGGCTCCGCCGTGCCAGATGGGCGAGCATCGGCCTCGGGGTCGGGTTGGTTGCCATGACACTCGTGTTCATCAATATCGGATCCCATCTCGCAGCCAATGCCGGACTGCGATCCGGCAGCAAGAAACCCGTGGCCGCGCTGGTCAGAGGTCCCTCCGTACCGCTGAGCACTGTGTTGAGCGCTGTCGCAGCTTCCAACCACATCAAGGAGTTGCCGTCGAATCTGAACCCACCGCTACGGGAGATGGTGGCGGAGCCACGTTCGTTTCTGGGCAACCCCCCGGGGAAGAACTCGGGCGGTTGCTCGCCGGCCGTATCGCAGATCACGGTGCCGGCATGCACGTTCGGTGATCTGAAAGCGAGCCGCACGATGGTTCTCGATGGCGACTCCCACGCCGGAATGTGGTTCCGGTCGCTGAACGGAATAGCTATCCGCACACATTGGAAGCTCGTGGTCCTCTTCAAGGATGGCTGTCCTGCCTCCCTCGTTCCAGTCGCTGATTATGGGAGCGCCAGGTTCGTGGCCTGTGACCAATGGCATCGGTACGTCGTCAGCCGAATAAAAGCGATCAAACCAGATGTTCTCATCATCTCCCAGCAAGAAGGGTATGTCGCACCCGGTGGAGTCGAGTACACCACACGGCAATGGCAGCGATCCCTCGAAGACTCGCTCACCAAGTTGTCAACGCCCAAGACTCGGAAGGTCGTCGTCATCGGGAACCTGGCTGCATACGCAGTCAATGGTCCCGACTGCTTGGCCCGCCACACCGGCAACGTTCAGGCTTGTTCCGATCCACCTGAACACCTCTACCTCGCGTTCAACACGGCCGAGGAGCGGGCGGCCAAGGCGGTCGGTGCGAACTATATCGATGTCATCCCCTGGTTCTGCGCCAGACGCTGCAGTCCGGTCATTGGAAACGACGCGATCTATTGGCTCGACCATGTGACGGTCGGATACTCGCTCTTCCTCGAGGGCGTTCTTGCCAAGAAGCTTGATCTTCCAACGGCTTAGTGTCGCGCTCAGAGGCCTGGATTGAAGGAGGTGCGCACTCGTGTCGGAGGGGGGACTTGACTCCGATGCCCGTGTTGAAGTTCCACTTCGTGCCTGTCGCCTGGACTGCTCCCCTGCCAGATCCATCCCGTGATGGTCAATCCGGGTGGTGCGATAGAGAATCCGGGTAGAAATCGGTCGGTCACTCCCCTGCCCTACCCTGGCCTCGTGGACCACTGCGCCGACGTCGTCCGAGCCGAGCCGAGCCAGTGCTGGCGGATGGTGAGACGGGGGCCGGGATACCGGATGGGTAGCCCGGCCGGCGGCGCTGACCCGGTCCGAACAAGCGTATGAGGCTGGGGAGCTGCGAGGGCACAGCGAGGGGCTCGAGGTCGTAAGGCCCACGGCAAACGGCTGGTTGCTCAGTGGGTGTGCAATGGACCATCGGGCAGAGTTAGATTCCTCCCAGCGGATCTGATCTGACGACTAGGAGTGGGGGTGTTCCCATGAGCGACTTGGATGATGAAATGGCGGCGCTTGATGGAGAGGTCGAACTTCTTTCCTCTCAGTTGCCAACGGCGATGGAACGCGTTTTTGACGCAACCGTCCAGTTCAGTAGTGACTGCTTTGACGCAATGCTTGTAACCGCACATCGGCAAGCGCACCGAAGACGTGCGAAACGCGAAAGTTCCCAGGCAGGCGAATTGTGGGATACCGCTTGACCACGCAAGACGCTTGGTTCCATGACACCATCGGAGAAGTTCGCTGAGCTCGTTGCGCTCACCCTTTGAATACGCCACGGCGTACAAAGTCCTCATGTCGCTGGGTCCCAACGAAGGGACCCTGACACCTGCGCAACGTCGAGCACACGACCGGTACCGGTGGGAGTGATGTCTCGTCCGGTACCGGTCCTTCCTCTGCTACAGGAACGTCGTCAGTCAGGCATAGACTTCGCTGCCGCACGGTGTGCGTTTAGCGCCTTAGCGCTGGGTCCGAGCGCCGTGAATAGCTCGTCCTTTGACTTCATGGTGAGCAGGTTGACAGTGCCCCTGTGGTAGATCAGTCGGCAGTCAGTGCCGTGGCCGGTTTCACCGCAGCTTGGGTGTACGGAAGGATCGCCGTGGACGGTCTTTGCTCTTCATCGCGCCAAGCAAGTCGGGTGGCCGAGGAAAGAGGCGCAGGCGGGTTGACACCTCGTCACCATCGCGAAGGATCTGAAGCTCGATCACCTCTCGCGGCCGGTGGCGCACCTGGATGTAGTCCGTCGCGGTACGGGCCACCGCGCATTCAGAGACGCCGTCCACAGCGCAGATGATATCGCCGGC
>JBEKIU010000250.1:0-4167 GCA_050011635.1 Acidimicrobiales bacterium | reverse complement strand
GACTACGAGCACGAGTTCATCTACGCCGAGGCCGGCGTTGGCTCGCGAAGTGCCTATATCGACCTCGACCTCCCCGTCGGAAGAGAGCGGGCCGAGGCGCTCCTCACCGGGGCCGATGTCGTCGTCGACAACTACCGATTGCGTTCACTCGAACGTCGCGGCCTCGATCCTCGACGACTGGCAGAACGCCACCCCGGCATCGTGTACGTCTCGGTCAACTGTTATGGGGCGAGCGGCCCGTGGGCAGAGCGTGGGGGTTTTGACATGAACGGTTCGGCTGCCTCCGGTCTCATGACGCTCGAGGGGTCAGAAGCAGAGCCCCGCTTTCCCGTGACCTTCCTCATCAATGACTACATCACCGGCTACATGGGGGCCGTCGGCGCCATGGCCGCGCTGGTCAAGCGCGCCACTGAAGGTGGCTCGTGGCATGTCACCGTGAACCTGACCAGAACGGCGATGTGGTGCGGCTCGTTGGGACTCGTCGACCCCGCACTCGCCGGTTGTGACGAGGAGCACAGCCTGCGCGATCCTGCCCCCTACGACGCACCCAGCCCCCTGGGTGACGTCCATATGTTGGCCCCGCCGGTCCGCTTCTCGGAGACACACCCAGCGTGGCCTGATCCGGTCATCGTCCCGAGGGGCTCGAGCCGGCCGGAGTGGCGCACCTGAACTCGACACGCGCCCCGGCTCGCGCCGGGGCAACGATCGAACTCCCGATATCCGATGACTGCGGCACGAAGGTGCCTTGGCGTCGATCCGTACGACTGATGGAGCTGCAGGATGGAACAGCCAGAAGGTGGAGACACCAACCTTTGTCACATGGCCCGCGGCCCGGAGTCGTATCAGCGTCTCGGACTAAAGCCTGACTCCATCGCAGCCTGGGAGGACGGGTTGCGGACTGATACAACCCCTGGATCGTACGAATGGTGGTATTTCGACGCTCATCTGGACGACGGATCGTCACTGGTGATCGTCTTCTACACCAAGAACCCGATGTCGCCCGATCGTCCGCTGGAGCCGTTCGTCAGCGTGAACCTCGACCGGCCGGGAGCCAAAACGGTGACATTCGAGATCCACCGCCCCGCCGAGGACTTCACTGCGAGCCCGGACGGATGCGACGTGCGCATCGGGGATAACACGATCCGCGGTGACCTCCATCACTATGAGATCCACGTCGGCCACGACGACCTCGTCATCGACGTGGACCTCACCGGTCACGTCCCACCATGGCGCCCCGCCACCGGCCATCTGCTCTTCGGTCAGCACGACGAGCACTTCTTCGCCTGGCTTCCGTCGGTTCCCCAAGGCTCCACATCAGTGACGGTGACCAGCGGTGGCTCGGAAGAACGCCTCAATGGCGTCGGCTACCACGACCACAACTGGGGCGACATGGCCATGCACAAGCTCATCAATCACTGGTATTGGGGACGTGCCCAGGCAGGTCCGTATTCGATTATCGCCAGCTACATCACCGCGGAGGACAGGTACGGCGCCGCCGAGGTTCCGGTCTTCCTGCTCGCCAGGGACGGCGCGATCGTCGCCGATGACGTGTCGAACCTGCGATTCATGATTCACGACAAGCAGACAGACAAGCGCAGCGGCAAACCGGTCGGTAACACACTCGTCTACGAGTATGAGACCGGTGGCGACCTGTATCGGGTGAGTTTTCATCGCGAGAAGACGATCGTGGATCGTCACCTCATCGACGAGATCCCAGGCATCAAGCACGTCCTCGCCCGGCTGGCGCACTTCGACGGTGCTTACCTTCGGTTTACCGGCGACGTCCAGCTCGAGCACTTCGTCTCCGGGGACAAGGTCGAGGACGTGAGCGACAACGGCATCTGGGAACTCATGTACTTCGGGCACACCAGATGACCGCTCTTCACTCGAAGCATGCGGACGCCAGGGGCCCCCGGAAACAGGCACGGCACCAGGAGCCGCAGCGGCGCCACGTGGCAAGCCCAGTCGTTCCGGCTGAAGGCTGATCGGTGCGAGCCGTCGTTCCGACGAACCGACCGACAAGCATCCTCGTAAGGAAAGGATCACCTCATGAACCGGGACAACAGACTCACTCGCCGATCGTTTCTCGCCCGGGGAACGGCGGCCGGCGGACTGGTGGTGCTCGGGGCCGCAGCCGGGAGCGCCCTGGCCGGGTGCTCTTCGAGCTCGACGACCTCGTCGACCTCGGCCGTCCCGTCAAACGGATCCGAGTCGGGCGTGAGCACCGGCACTCCGAAGAGGGGAGGGTCCGTCACCATCGGCACCATCGCCGAGATCAACGGCCTGAATCCGTCCACCGCGCAGTGGGACGCCAACGGCATCCTCTATGCCAACACGGTCTACGACCCACTGATGTGGGTGGCGGCAGACGGGACGGCGCAGCCTTATCTGGCCGAATCGTTGACCCCGAATTCAGATTTCACCGTGTGGACGATGACCCTGCGGCAGGGAGTGACGTTCAGTGACGGTTCGGATCTGACCTCGACGGTGGTCAAGAACAACTTCGCTGCGTTGGCGGCGTCGCCCCTGACCGGGCAAGCCGCCAAAGGGATCACCGTCGATGCGACCGGCCCCCTCACCCTCACCTACACACTGGATCAGCCGAGGCCTCACTTCCCCTACACGTTCACAACGCAGGGCGGCTATGTCGTCGGACAAGCCATGCTCGATCAAGCTGCTGCGGGCAAGACCCCCGTCCCGGTCGGTACCGGGCCCTTCGTCTACTCCTCGTGGCTCCCCAACAGCCATTTCACGGCCACCCGCAATCCGAACTATTGGCGACATGGCCTACCCCACGTGGACCAGGTCACCTTCGTGCCGATCCCCGACTCCGGTCAGCGTGCCGCATCGCTCCAATCCGGCAGCATCGACCTCATGATCACCACCGACCCGACCTCCATCAAGGAGTTCGCCGGGAAGCCCGGGTACCAAATGGCCGACAGCCTCAGCGGTGTCATCGGAGAGCCGACGGTCACCTCGATCGTGCTCAACACCGCAGCTGCCCCCACCAATGATCTGCGCATCCGGCAGGCGTTGGCAAAGGCGATCGATGTCGAGGCTGTCTTGAGCGTGTTCGGCGGAGGCCTGACGAAACCGATCAACGGCCTGTTCCTCCCTGGCTCTCGGTACTACAGCGACACCGGCTACCCGGCGCACGATCCGGCAGCCGCCACCGAACTGGTGAACGAGTACCAAGCTCAACACGGCAGGCCGTCGGTGACGCTCAGCACAGTCACCGACCCAAGATTCGAGACGTTGGTCGAGGCCGTGCAACAGATGTGGAGCCAGATCGGGCTGGGGGTCAAGCTGGCAATCCTCGAGCCGGCCGCGTTGATCTCCAATCTCGTCACCGGCCACTACCAGGCATCCGTCGACGCGCAATACGGCGCGGTGGACCCCGACTTGAACTACAACTGGTTCTCGACGACCACCACGGGCGGTGGCGGAGCCCTCGCCCTCAACTTCTCCCGCAATTCGGACCCGACGATCGAGGCCGCCCTCCAGAAGGGTCGCACCACTGATGATCAAGCGGTTCGTGACGCCGCCTACAAGGAGCTGAACGGACGCCTCGCGGCCGACCTGCCGAACTTGTGGCTCGGGCAGGACCCTTTTGCCGCGGTAGGTGACCAGCGCGTCCAGAATTTCGCCGGCCTCACGCTTCCCGACGGCACACGGGGCTACGGATTCGACGAGGGGGTCTTCTTCCCGAGTCAATTGTGGCTGAACTCATAAGAGAGGGACTGTGATGGCCGTCCTGGGCGTAACGGTCGACGATCAGACACCATTCGCGGGCGGGACCGGATTCGGTGAAACGGGGCCTTACGAGATGCTCAGGTTCCGAGTCAGTGTGGCCCTGGATCCTCGCAGCAATGTCAATCGCGCAATTGTCGATATTGACAGTGCCGAAATGTCGGAGTCCGGGTATGTCGTGGCCGAATCTGACGTCGTTGTCCTCGGTCCGATGGAACGCCGCCGAGGCAACGGTTGCTTGCTCTGCGTGGTGCCGAACCGCGGGACGACAGGAGGGATCCCCTTCACAATCGATGAGCCGACTCGATTCGGCGTCGAGTCAGGCCTACGTCCAGGAGATGGATGGCTCCTTCGTGGCGGATGGACCCTTTCCTGGATCGGCTGGCAATGGGACGTCCCACGGACAGAAGGGCGCCT
>JBEKIU010000249.1:0-4193 GCA_050011635.1 Acidimicrobiales bacterium | reverse complement strand
CTGGAGAAAGCGCCATTCGAGCTCCGCATGACGACTTCACGTACTCCGGCTGAGTTGAGTCCAACCATTTCGTTCCCTGCATCCGGGAGCGCTTGAAGGTTCGGGCCCGCGCCTCCATTCGGCGGCGCGGGTCCGAGCCCGTTTTTGGACGCCTCATCTTGTTCGTTCGAGCCGCAGGCCGCCGTCCGCCATTCGAGCCGGGTCCACTGTTGCGGCATCTGCCGGACGGGCAAGGAGGTCCTCCAGTGCCCGGGTGATGGCATCCACCGACGACAGATCGAGGTGGGTCGGGCCTTCGAGCTGTCGCACCCAGTCCCTGTGACGGCGTCCTTCGCAGATCATCACTCCGTCGATATCGGTCGATCCCCGATCGAGCATCACGCCGCCCGGCCCCCAAATGACGAGGACGGGCCGGACCTCGACATCGAACCGCTGGGGTCCACGTCGGAGCAGTTTCTCGACCTTGGCAGCGCCATCACCGGCCTGAGCCACAGGTACTCGCCCGAGCAACCCCACGATTTCTCCGAATTCGATCCGGCAGGTGTTGGACGTCCATTTGGACGCAATGACGAATACCCCGCCCGGACCGATGAGGACATGGTCGATACGGCCATGTCCGGCGATGTACACCCCGTTGATCAGTCGCCAGCCCTCCCGTCGCCGTCCCCACCCTGTGACCGCGTGAGTCGTCGCCCGCTCGGCGAGCTCGCCCGGGCTGCAGCCGCGGGTGGTCCGAGGGACTTGTGGTACCCGAGCGAGATGCCTCCGGAGGTCGCGGAGCCGACCTTCTCGGATCTCCTGTGAGGCGTGCCGCCCGGGAGGGTCGTTCATTTGTGAATTCATCGGCAGGTCGGGCGGACCACTGAAGGTGTGGCCGGCGGACCAGTTCCGGTGGTGAACGCTCAAGCGCGATATTCCGACGGCCGATGACATCTCCATGGTTGGAAGGAAGGGACGGTCGAGTCTTCGCAGAGCGGTGAAGAAGCTGCCCGTCACGCGGGAGCGGCGCGGTTGGGACTTCGTCTTCTCCCGGTGTTCCAACTGCGGCGACGAGATCCACCGGTCCTGTGGGCGGCAAAAGCTGTGGATCCACAGCAATTCGTCTCCTTGGTGCCCTCGTCTGTTCAGGCAGAGCGTGCACATGATGAGCGGATCTCGCGGCCATAGAAGTTGAGGGCACCGAGCGGCACCGACCAGGTGTGCCTTTCCGCCCTCTGGTGTTTTGTCCTTGAGGCAGACCCCTTACGCGCGTTGACCGCCGGTATCGGCTGCTCCCCGCTTGTTTGCCGCCTGTCCGGAATAGGCGCCTCGAATGTGCAGGCTGATGAAGATCACCCACCGAGGGCAGGATCGACTCTAAAGTTTCGTGGAGGCGAACCTGTGTAGGTGGGGAATGCGAAACAGAGGCGGCAATGGCTGATGTGAGGGCTTCAGGTTGGTACCCCGACCTCCAGATTCCCAGCCTCCTTCGCTGGTGGGACGGGCAGACGTGGACAGGCGACTTGGCGCCGGTCGGAGCTCCCGCCGCCTCGTCAACGCAGATGGCAACTCGTGTCCGTCCGTCCCCGGCGAGGGTTCCCGAACTGCTCCCTGTCCCGGCGTCCGAACCCTCCCGCTGGAGCGGAGACCCCGGTGGGAAACGGGATCTTGACGAGGAAGCGGCTGAGCTGTTTCAGGCGATGGCAGAGCCGGGGGTCATGGAGCGGGACGACCTCAGGGCCGAACTGCGTGACCTCACCGCTCAGGTCCCGACCCTGAAGCAGGAACGCGACGATCTCCGGACCGAGCTCGGTGACCTCACCGTTCAGGTCCCGACCCTGAAGCAGGAACGCGACGATCTCCGGACCGAGCTCGGTGACCTCACCGTTCAGGTCCCGACCCTGAAGCAGGAACGCGACGATCTCCTCACCGAGCTCGGTGACCTCACCGTTCAGGTCCCGACCCTGAAGCAGGAACGCGACGATCTCCTCGCTGCTGCTGTCCCGCTGAGTGCTGAAGTGTCCGATCTCTTCACGAAGCAGGAAGAGTTGATCGCACTCCGCTCCGAGATCCAGGCACTCCGGGAACGCAAGTCCTGGCTCGAGCAATCGGTGGCCGGCATCCGCAGACCGGGAGAGAAGTTCAAGAGTCGGAGGACCAACAGCCAGAGATTCCACGACTCATAGTTGAGGTTTGTGCGTGCCGTAGTGCGTTCGAAATCGACTGGCGGTGATCGAGCCGCCTCATGGAGGACTCGCCTCCATGTCCTTTGCCTACTCGTCGTCTGCCTCAAGAACGGTGATGTCCTCTTCGATGGCATGCAGCTCACCGTCATCGCCCACAATCGAGATCGTCTCGTCGATGACCAAATCGCCATCCTCGGTCACGACCGCAATGGTCTCGTCCGAGGCGACGACCTTCCCGTCTTTGTCGACGGCCACGATCAGGTCATCGACCACGGCATTGCCCTGCTCATCGACTCCTCCGGCCTCGACCTCGACCATCTCAAGGTCATCCCCGCTCGACTTGTCGCTGGTCTCGCTCATGCTTGCCTCCAAGGCTCCGGCGGATCTTCCCGCTTCCAGATCATGACACGCCGGTGCCGGCGGCCAATCGAGAGTGAGTTGGGACGCGTCGTCCTGGCAGCGTCTCGGGACCGGCGCCGGGCTCTTTGTTCGTCTGTTGAACGCCGCACGTGAACAGTCGTTGCCCGCAATTCACCTAGACGTCCTCGCCGAGGACGCGCTTATTCTGCGAACGCGGTCTCGAGTTGCCCCACTCCGGTACTACCTGGCCTGGGGCGTCTACTCGGTTTTCCTCTACCTCGGCCGCCCGGGCTTGCCGGACGGAAATCAGGTTTTGAGGGCCGGCCCGGGATCAGGGGCTGGTGAGCGACATGTCGTCCCAATAGATGACGGTGCCCTTGGTGGCACCTGAGAAGTTGGGCTCCAAGGCGGCGTAGGGCTCGGCCGCGGTTGCCTTGATGCCGGTGATGGCGAGCTGCGTCCACGTGCCGGTGGCCAGCGTGACGGTGGGGCCGTTGGCGCTGTCCACATAATTGCCGCCCGAATCGAGTTGGTCCACGTTGAGATCGACCTTCAGGGCCTTGGTCGTCCACACCCAGATGCTGGCGGTGTAGGTGGTCGATGTCGTGACGGCGGCATACCACGCGGGATTGCTGTCGAGATCCCAGCCGCCGCTGGAGGAGCTGGTCGTTTCGGATAGCGACCATGTCCCCGAATGGGCCTCAACGTTGCTCCGGGCCAGGGACGAGCCCCAGCTGTCGGTGGGGACGCCGCCAGTCTCAAAGCCGGGGTCCGAGATCAGGTTGCCGGTCGCCGGCGGCGGGGGTGGCGGGGGTGGCGGAGGTGGTGCGCTCGCCTGGTAGGTGAAGCGGTCGGCGCTTCCGGTTGCGCTCTTGCCGGTCGTCGTGGTCACGGTGACATCGACCGTCCCGGTGCCAGCCGGCGAGATGGCTGTGCATGAAGAGGAGCTGCACGTCACGCCGGTGGCGGCCGTCGACCCGAAGGCGACGCTGCCGCCAGCGAGGTTCGTCCCCGTGACGGTGACAGAGGTTCCGCCCCCGACCGGGCCGCTAGTGGGGGAGATGCCGCTGACGGATGGGGATGGCGGCGGGGGAGCGGCCGGTTGGTAGGTGAAACGGTCGGCGGATCGAGCGGTGCTCGTCCCCCAGAACGTCTGCACGTGCACGTCAACCGTCCCAGAACCGGGCGGGGAGACGCCAGTGCACGAGGTGGCGAAACAGTAGGTCACCTGGGTCGAGGGCGTGCTGCCGAAGATCAGACTGCCTCCGGTGAAGCTGGTCCCGGTGACCGTGACCACCGTGCCTCCGGCCGCGGGACCGCTGGCCGGGGAGATGGCCGTCACGACCGGCGGCGGCTCTGAGGTGGAGCTGGTGTAGGTGAAGGTGCCGGCCGACGCGGTGCCACCCACGGTGGTGATGACCACGGCGGCCGTCGTGGGTCCGCCGGGTGTGATGGCCGTGCACATGGTGTTGTCGCAGAACGTGCTGGTGTCACTGGCACCCCCGATGGTCACCGCGCCCATGCCCAGGTTGGTTCCCGTGATGGTGATAGTCGTGCCCCCGCCCGGCGCCCCGCTGGTCGGGGTCATGGACGAGACCGTCGGGGCCGGTCCCCCGTAGACGGCGCTGGTGGTGTTGGAATCGCCGGCGTTCTGGATGGTGACCGACA
>JBEKIU010000248.1:0-4205 GCA_050011635.1 Acidimicrobiales bacterium | reverse complement strand
CTGGCTCACGCACTCGGGCTCGAGGTGGTGGCCGAGGGCGTCGAGACCTCCGAGCAGTTGCAGATCCTCAGGAGCCTCGAATGCGATCTGGCCCAGGGCTTCCTGTTCTCGAGGCCGTTGCCGGCCACCGAGATCGTCACGGCATTCGGCCTGCCCATCAGCGCCTGACCGTCATCGCCTCCGGGGATCCGCCGCCGCATCCGACGCCGATTTCTTGTAGCCTGCCGAGTGTTGATCGGCCTCGGGGCGGGCCAGAACCGAGCTGTACCGGGCTTCCGCAGCGGCGAGGCGGACCATCGAGGGAGGATTCCTGTGGGGAACTTCACGATCTCGCGATTGGTGGGTGGGACGCTCCTGTCGGTGGGCCTCATGCTGGCGTTCCCGGGCATCGCCTCTGCTTCCTCGGCCGCGACGTCTGCTTCCTCGGCCGCGACATCGGGGCCGGGCGTCCCCATCACGCGGAGCACGGTCGTCTCCGATGGCCGGGCGGTAGTGGTCGCCGGATCCGGCCTTCCGTCCGGCCGGACCGGAGAGATCGCCCAATGCAGCAGTGCCGCCCCACAGCCGACGGTGGTTGTCCACGGGATTCCGATGCCGGTGTCCTGTACCAGGCCGCGTCGGGTTCGGGTCGGCGCCGATGGGACGCTTTCCTCGATCAGATTCAGGGTCGTTGACGGCAAGGTCGGACCCCCGGGGTCCGGAACCGACAGTTGGGGGAAGCCGGCGGCCACCGACGCCAGGAGGTATCCGTGTGCGCCGACAGCCCTCCAGGCTTCGGCCGGGGCCTACTGCTACCTCCTGCTCAGGTGGGGGGCAGGCGCCGGTGATCAAACGGTGCAGCGGCTGACCTTCACCGTTGCCAGCGGCCACTCGACGGCCCCGTCGAGCGCCGCCACCGTCTCACCCCACGTCGTCGCGGCCATGAGCGTGGCCCCGCAAGCAGAGCTGGGAGGAGGCCAAGCAGTCGTGGTCACCGCTACCGGCCTTCCCTCCGGTGGCGTCGGTGAGATCCGGGAGTGCAACAGCGCCCTCCCACAGCCCGCCATCTGGGTGGCCGGCGTTCGGACGCCGGTCTCGTGTACCGACCCGAGGGCCAGGCGCTGGGTCTTCACTGCTCAAGGAACCCTGAATGCCACCTTCACGACCGTCACCGGCACCGTCGGGCCCCCCCGGTTCGGAGTCGACAGCTGGGGCCACCTGGCCGCCGTCAACGCCACGAGGTATCCGTGCCCACCAACGGCCGCCCAAGTTGCTGCCGGTGCCCACTGCTATCTGGAGATCGTGTGGGGTGCCGGGGTCCGGCACCGGGTCGTGGTGCCGATCACGTTCACATCGTCGAGTTCCGCATCGGCCACCGTCACCACGAAGACGGTCACCGCGTCCCAGACGTCCACTGCGACCGCGGCTGGTACGAGTACGCCCGCTGCATCTCCGAGCTCAGGATCTTCGACATCGGGGACGCGAGGCCTGCCCTTCACCGGGGCCTCCGTCGAACCGATGGCGCTGGCCGGCCTGCTCCTCGTGCTCCTCGGGGCGGGCCTGCTCCTCGTCGGTGGATCTTCTCGTCGGGCCAGGCGGCGCGCCGGCCACACGGGCACGCCCGTCGACACCCGCTGAGGGCACGCACGGAGTCCGGTCGGGAAGGCGGGATTTGAACCCGCGACCTCCTGCTCCCAAAGCAGGCGCGCTAACCAAGCTGCGCTACTTCCCGTACAAACATCACTTGAACTGGTCCTTCGCGGTCACCCGCCTGGGGAGACCGTTTGCACAACGCTCCCGACGCGGATCACCCTCGTCGAGCGGCTGCCTCCGTGGGCTCCCACGACACCGGCCCCCGAGCCCGGGAAGAGAGCTTCCGCGAACTCGGTCACCGTCGAAAGCGTAGGCCATCCGGCCCCGCTCATTTGACCCCCCGTCCCGGTCTCGCAGTCCTGGCCAGGAACCAAGGCACGATGGAGTTAGGCCGGTGCCTGCACCTGCCGGATGACACAGGCCACATGGGTGAGCCCCGGTGTACTGGTGGCCGACCACACCCGTATGGCTCCGGGGCTCACGCTGGGCGTGGTGACGATCTTGGTGTCGAGCACGGTGTCACCGGGCTGGGTCACGAAGTCGACGACGATCTGGTAGGTCCTGGCCGTCGTGGCCGAGTTCCTCACCACACCGCTGAGGACCCACTCACCTTTGACCTCGTGACACGATCCGGTGGTGGTCACGTCCCGGCGGGCGTTCCTGGCCATGACGAAGGGGATGGTGGTGGCCACCGTGGACGATGCCGCCACCGTGGTCGACGTGGTCACCACCGATGAAGAAGTGGACGTCGGGGTAGGGGAGACGCTCCCGTTCGACGAACACGCAGCCAGGAAGAGGGCCACGCCGAAGAGAGGAAACAGCACGGAGATGCAAGTAGTCCTCGTCGCGCCGCTCACCGTCGAAAGCGTAGGCCATCCGGCCTCGCTCATTGCACCCCCGCCGGACGACCCGGGCTGCCGTCGCCACCGACCTGGTTGAGGTCAATGGTGCTGCTTGCGGTGCTGCTTGCGGTGGTGGTGGCGGTGGTGGTGATCGTTGCGATGATGATGGGTGGCGCGGGTGTGGCTCGGGTGGGTGCCGCCCACCCTCCGGCTCCGCGTCGTGCCGCCACCTCCACCCCCGGCGTGCGAATGTGATGCCGTAGGCGTAGGCGTCGTGTGATGACTGGTCGCCGCGATGGGAATCGCTGCCGGGGGAGTCGTCACGGTCGGAACCGCCGTTGCCGGAGTCGCCGCGGTCGGAGGCTTTGCTTTCGATGACTTCAATTTCGATGCCTTCGCAGCTTTGGATGCCTTCGCTGATCTCGATGCCTTCGCTGATGTGGATGCCGCCCGATAGATCTCCGCCCTGGCCGCGGCCGCCCCGGAGGAGCTCGTTGGCGACGTCGATCCGGTGAGGAGTGCCGTCATGACGGCGAGGATCAGGACCACGACACCGGCGATGATGATCGGAAGCGCCTTCCGATTCGCCTTGGGCGTCCGTCGCTCGGCGACCGAGCCCGGATCGCCCTCGGTGCCCGGCTCCGGATCGCTGTCCATCCCGGTGTCAGGCATGGAAGCCCCCAGGTCGTCCGGCGGCGACGATCAGCAGCACCGGGCAGGGACCGGGCCGGCGGTGGTCCCCTTCCACATCAGGCATTCGACCTGATGTCCATTCCGAGCATCGTGGCCCCGTCCCCGGCCGGCAACGAAACCGAACACGACGCTTCGTCCACACTGGACATGACCCCCCCCTTTGTGCCGTTGACAGCAGCGTCGGCTGGTCCATTCGGCACCCAGCCGGCAACGCTACCTCAGCACGTCGGGTCGGGGTCCGCGCCCACGTGACGCAGATGCCCGGCGTTGCCTCTGGATCGGTGCGCCGACATGCTCCCGCCAGGGGATAGCGTCACGCCGATGCGGACCGTACGCGTTGCCGTCTTCGACCTGGGCAGCAGCTCCTTCCACCTGATGGTCGTCGACGCCTCGCGTGAGGGGGTGCTGGTGCCCGTGCTCCGCCGCCGCTCGTTCCTGCATCTGGGCACGGAGGTGGCCAGAACCGGCGGTGTTCCGGCCGACCGCGCCGCCTCGGCCGTCCGCACGGTGCGGCGGCTCAGCGCGGCCTGCGACGAGGCCGGTGTGGACGTGGTGGTGGCGCTGGCCACGGCCGCACTCCGCGATGCCGACAACGGCTCGCGGCTCATCAGCCGGCTCGAGCAGGTGCTGGGCAGCAAGATCACACTGCTGAGCGGTGAGGAGGAGGCCCGGCTCTGCTTCCTCGGCCAGAGGGCCGGGGTGTGGGTGGGCCGTGACCCCGTGCTCGGCCTCGACCTGGGCGGAGGGAGCCTCGAGGCGGGTATCGGCACCATCGACGAGGTCATTTCCGTGGCCAGTGTGGCCCTCGGGACGGCACGGCTTCGAGGTGAGCTGGGGACCGGGGAGCTACTGACCACCGACGACCGGAAGGCCATCACCGAGGTCGCCCTCCACCGGGCGGAGCCGATCCGGGCCATGCTCGAACGGAATCCGAGCGCCGGTACCAGGGTCATCGCCAGCGGCGGAACGGTCCGGGCCCTGGCCCGCCTGGCCATGGGTCTGCACCGTCCCCTGTCCACGGGCTCGGTGTCTGCGATACAGGTCAACCAGGTCGAGATCCCCGCCGGCCAACTCTACGAACTGGCCGACCGACTGGCG
>JBEKIU010000247.1:0-4235 GCA_050011635.1 Acidimicrobiales bacterium | reverse complement strand
GTCGGGCTCGAGATCGACCACATCGTCCCCTTCGCCGAGGGCGGCCCCACCACCCTCGACAATCTGGCCTTGCTCTGCCACCACCACCACTTCCTCAAGACCTATGAGGGATGGATCCTCACCAAAGAGGGCACCGGACCGAATGGCGCACCCCGGTGGCGATTCGAACCCCAGCCACCCTTCGGCCAGGAACCGGACCTCGGGTGGGACACCGACGAGGCGCGGGACCGCCGAAAACGGGAGAGACTCAACGAGTGAGCCGGCGCGGATCCTGCGCCAACGGTTACTGACCCAGCCCTTAGCCCCACTCGGCTCGTCCGGCCGGCATCCCACTGCGTCCTTCGCTGTCGGGGACCACACCCAGCACCTGGTGGATGGCCAGACCGCCATCGTCGAAGCCGTTGGCCGAGGCAGCCATGTACAAACGCCAGATATTGGCGCGCGGGGCGCCCACCAGATCGACGGCTTCGTCCCACCGCGCCTCGAGGTTGGCCACCCAGTGATGCAGGGTCCGCGAGTAGTGCTCCCGCAGCGACTCGACATCCCGGACTTCGAATCCGGTCTGCTGCATGGCCCCGATCACGTCGGCCACGTCCAGCAGCTCGCCGTCGGGGAACACGTAGCGCCCGATGAACGTTCGCCCACCCAAAAACGAGCCACCCGGCTTGGAGATGGCGTGGTTCAACAATCGTCCGGTCGGCGTCAGCAGCAACCGGAGCGTCTCGAAGTACCGGGTCATCTGGGCTCTGCCCACATGCTCGAACATCCCGATGGACGAGATGGCGTCGAACTGTTCACCCCGGAGGGCGCGGTAGTCCTGAAGGCGGATCTCCACCCGGTCGGCCAGACCGGCCCGCTCCACCCGACGCCTCGCCTCCTCGACCTGTTCGCGACTGAGTGCCACTCCGGTCACGGTGGCCTGGTGGTGGCGGGCCGCGTGGATGGCCATCGAACCCCACCCGCATCCGACATCGAGCAGTCGAGCCCCGGGCTGCCGGTCCAGATCCAACTTGCGGCAGATCAGCTCGTGCTTTGCCGCCTGCGCATCCTCGAGTGGGACATCGTCGGACAGGAAGCGTGCGCACGAATAGGTCAAGCTCGGCCCGAGCACCAGGCGGTAGAACTCGTTCCCCACGTCGTAGTGGTGACTGATCACCGCGGCATCACGGGACGGCGAGTGCAGCCGGCCCGCCGGCCTGCACTCTTCGGGTGGGGCGGGCAGCGGCGGACCCAAGGCACCCAGCCGCCGGGCCGCGTCGAAGACCGTGGGCAGGGTCCGCAGCCCCATTCGGCGGAGATCACGAGGCGAGGCGGCGTGCAGAACTCGCAACAAGGCGTAGATGTCACCCTCGACGGCGAGGTCACCCGACACGAAGGCCCTGGCCACCCCCAGCTCGCCGGGAGCCCAGAGGATCCGGCGCAGGGCGTCGACCGAACGGATCTGCAGCGTCCCGATGCTGTCGGGCGGGCCGAACCCGCTCCCGTCCCAGAACTCGAAGCGGACCGGCGCCCTGCCGCCAACGAGTGCCTCTATCAGTGGGGCGAGGGCATCGGCGGCGCTGCCGGTCGGAGGAGCGTCTTGTTCGCCAGCCGCATGCCCAGAGATCCGAGCCGGGGATGGACCGGTGTGAACGGCTCCCGTCGCCTCGGCGGCCGGCTGGTCCGAGGCCACCTCTTCCTGAACGCCCGGCTGATTCGATACCGGCTGATTCGATAGTTCCGTGACCATCGGCGGCCTCCTTGAGTGACCTGCCCCGATCCTTCCTCCTCCCGATCCTATTGCGCCGCCGGGATTCCGCGACGGGCTACAAGCCGGTTTCCGCGGCGACCCTGCCCGACCGCACGGCCCGTACCAGCCCCTCGTAGTCCTGCTCGTTCTGGTCGGCATAGGCGGCGGAGAAATCAGCCACGCCCTTGTCGAAGCCGTCGCCCTTGCCCAGGTACGAGGCGATGGCGATCCAGTCGCCCGACCTGGCGTGGGCCCGGGCCAGGGTGGCCCCGCACATGCGGGCATAGGTGGTGGCACCGGCGACCCGCAAGGTGTCCACGTGGGCGGAGCCCTTCCAGTCGTGGAGCTGGCGGATGTAGTAGTCGCGGGCGTGTCCGTCCATGTCCTTGACCCGTTGCCACCCGAGGAAGATGTCGCTCGCCGTCTGCATGAGGCGCTGGCCCACTACGACCCTCTGGCCGTGATTTGCGTAGGCGCTCTGCCCTGCGAAGCGCTCGAGCACCGAGTGCTGGGCCTCCTTCGCCTGCAGGATCAGAGGATCGTGGTTGTCGACGCCCATCATGAGGAAGATCCAGGCCCGGGTGCCGACGCTGCCGACACCGACGACCTTGCGGGCCATGTGCAGGTAGCGGAACTCCTCCAGCGGGTGGTGTTCGTCGGCCAGCGTCCGGCGGTACTTCTTGACCAGTTTGCGCAGCGAGCGCTCCGTCCGGTGGCGGGCTTCCTCGGAGAGGACGAGATCTTCGAGCGGCACGATGAGCGGTGGGTCCGCGACGAAGCGGATGTCGCCGTCGACCCGTTCGGTGAGCCTCTTGAAGGCTCGGACACTGTCACGGGTCCGGGCTTTGGCCACGTCCAGGACCGATTCGTTGTGGTCCCTCCTCCCGAGCCGCTCGTCGGAGTCCTCCGTGCGGATCCATTCGAGCATCTGGCCGATCTCCATGTGCGAGTACCACACGTCCAGGGTGCCCTGCTCGGCCGCACTCCTCATGCCCAGTCGGTACTCCCTGGCCGCGGCCAGGACCACCTTGCGTCGGTCGGCGCGGGAGAACCCCCTGTCGCGGCCGGCGATCTCGAAGCTGGCCGCCAGGCGCTTCAGATCCCACTCCCAGGGGCCCGGAAGCGTCTCGTCAAAGTCATTGATGTCGAAGATCAAGCGGCGCTCGGGCGAGCCGAACACTCCGAAGTTCGACAGGTGGGCATCGCCGCAGCACTGCACGGTGATGCCGGAATCGGGTGTGGCGGCCAGATCGTCGGCCATGACCAGCGCCGCACCGCGGAAGAAGGTGAACGGCGAGACCAGCATCCGTCCGTACCGGATGGGCACCAGTTCGGGCACCCTCGTGGCCGCCTGTTCCTCGAGGAGGTCGATCGGATCGGGCCGGTCGGCCGCGGGCCGCCAGTTCCCGTGGGATGAACGCGGTGCCTGCCGGCGCGCCGACTTCCCCCGGTTCACCCTCTCCCGGCGGCTCGGACGGTGGGTCTTCCGCACCGACCTCGGCGGAGGGCCCTCGTCGCGCCGCCGGTCACCGCCGTCCATCCGGCGCACACTACCGGTCGAGGCGCGGGTGGTCCGGGCCAGCCGGCGTCACCGATCCACCGGATGATCCGCGGCCCGGCTGTTGCGGGCCGGCCTCCGCCGACCCTGCTCGGGATGGGTCAGATCCGCTTGCTCACGCCCACACCGGCGGGCAGCTTTTCGGGATCCCACCCCAGCAGGGCAACGGCCTGGCTGAACGCGAACCGGTCGGTCATCCCGGCCACGTAGGCAACTGCGGCGCGGACGGCTGCAGGCTCGCCGCCGCTTAGATCGGCTGCCGGAGCACCTCCGTCGGGAATCAGGTTGGGCCTGTCGCCGAAATGGTCGACCAGGGCCTGCAGGACGGACACCACCGACCGTCCCTGGGCCACAGAGCTGGGCCGGAGGTAGATGTGCTCGTAGTTGCTGGCCCGGAAGGCGGCCAGCGCCTCGGCCTGCTCCTCGGCCATCCCGATCCGTCCGGTGGAGAGGATCGACGACACCAGGGCGTCGATGAAGGTGCCCAGTTGCTGGCTGCGCCGGTCGCCACACCGTTCGCGTACCAGCGAGGGGAGGGCGGAGGAGGTCACGATGCCGCTCTTCACCGCGTCCTCGAAATCGTGGCACACGTAGGCGACCCGGTCGGCCCAGCTCACCACCTCGCCCTCGGGTGTGGACGGCGCCGGCCTGGACCACGAATGGTTGCGGATCCCGTCCAGGGTCTCGGCGCACAGGTTGAGGTGGGCGAGGGAGACGTCGGCCCCCCAGGGCGCGTGGTCGAACCCGCCGTCGAGGTACGGGGACAGGGCATCTTCGCTGGCATGTCCTCCGGGGCCGTGCCCGCAGTCGTGGCCCAGGGCGATGGCTTCGGTGAGGGCCACGTTGAGTCGGCAGGCGCGGGCGATGGAGGTGGCGACCTGGGCCACCTCCAGCGCGTGGGTCAACCGGGTGCGCTGGTGGTCGTCGGGGAAGACGAACACCTGGGTC
>JBEKIU010000246.1:0-4342 GCA_050011635.1 Acidimicrobiales bacterium | reverse complement strand
GATGACTGGGACTCGCCACCGACCGCTTGGGCTGTCTCAACGAAGTTTCCTCGGTTGTCCCGATGGGCGGTCAGCGGCATCGGAAACGCATGCGGGTACAGGTAGGAGCGATAGGTATTGAACAAGCGGACGGTCAATGGATCGCTCAGATCTGGAAATCGCCCGGTCCGGTATGTGGCGGCCAGATCCTCGAGGCGGCCGAGAAGCTCGCTCACCCGGATTGGGGTACCTCCCGGGCGAACGACGCAATCAACCGAGCCCGCACCCAAAAGATCGATCAACACTCCGGCTGCGTCCTGAGCGTGGAGTAGGTCCAGCTCCCGATCGACATCGATCTTCGGCTCACCATCCCCGGTTGCCAGTCGATGGCAGAAGGTGGCGACAACGGAATTGTAGTTCGGCCTGCCACCTTCACCGAAGACGTTGGGAAGCACCACGTCGACGAAGGCGGCTCCGGCCCGCTCCGCCCAGTTCGCCAGGATCTGTGCGGCCCGGGCCTTGCCCCGACCATAGGGACTGGCGTCGCCCGCTTGTCGCGAGTTGCCATAGACCACCCTCGGCTTACCACCCACCCGGTCGAGCCCGGCAACCAGATGCTCGGCGACGCTGACGTTTCCTTCCTCTACTTCGGTATCCTCCCCGCGGTTGACTCCGGCGAGGTGTACCACGGCGTCCGTCTCGGTCAGGGCCGCGTTGAGGGCACGGTCATCGTTCAGTACGCCGCGCCCGATGCTCACGACCGCATCGTCCGGATTGAGAGCCCGCAAGCGGACCCGGAGATGACGAGCAAGGAAGCCGTCTGCTCCTGTCACCGCGATCCTCATCAGGTCTCCGTGAGGGCCGCATCGTCGGATTCCGGGACATCCCGACCGGCTCGAGTCAGCTCGGTGCGGATCTCGGGCACCGTGACGAGTAATGCTTTGAGCCTCTCGACGTCGAGGAGCTCGGTCGAGGCGGAGTCAAAATCGGGTCTTGTTCCCGACCCCAGGTCACCTTCGTCGACATAGACGCCATAGTCCAAGCCCCGGGCATCGAGGCTGATACGGAAGTACTCCGAGCTCTCGCTGCTTCGGGCCAACTCGGCGCTCGTGGCCAGCGTCTCGTGGAGCTTCTCGCCGTGGCGCACCCCGATGGTCTGCATCGTGGGCTGGATGCCGAAGAGGTCGCCCAGGGCTGCGACCAGCGTCTCGATCCTCGTGGCCGGGGCCTTGCGGATGAACAACTCTCCCGGCTGCCCATAGGTGAAGGCATGCTCCACGAGATTCACCGACTCCGCCAGTGTCATCATGAACCGGGTCATGGAACCACTGGTGACCGTAACGCTTCCGCCCGAGGTCAATTGCCGAACGAACAGCGGGATGACGGATCCACGTGAGTACATCACATTGCCGTAGCGGACCAGGCACACGGTGGTGGCTGAGTCAGGGTGGTTCCGCGCGAACGCCTGAGCCGTCTTCTCCATGAGTGCCTTGCTCATCCCCATCGCGTTGATCGGGTACACCGCCTTGTCTGTGCTCAGACACACCACGGTGCGCACCTCGGCCCGGTGGGCCGCTTCGATCACGTTGCTACTGCCCAGCACGTTGGTCTGCACCGCCTGCAAGGGGAAGAATTCGCACGAGGGCACCTGCTTGAGAGCCGCGGCGTGGAAGACGTAGTCCACCCCGGCCATTGCTTGTTCAACACTGTCCGGATCCCGCACGTCCCCCAGATGGAATCGAAGACGCTCGTCGGCGAGGTCGTAGCGCATCTGGTCCTGCTTGGCCTCGTCCCGGCTGAAAATCCGTACCTCGGCACAGTCGCCGGTCAGCACCTTTCGAGCGATGGTGGTACCGAACGAACCTGTTCCACCCGTGACCAGCAAGGTGGCGCCCGACAACGAGGCGTCGAGAGGCTGCTGGCTCACCGGAGCGTCCGCGGTAGGGGCCTCGACGGGGCCAGCTCAGCGAGGAGGGTCTCTATTGCGTCGACCCCTCGCTCGGTGGAGAGTTCTCGCTCGTAATACCGGCGAGCGGCGGCTCCGAACCGGTCGGTTCCGACCCGTCCGATGGCGTGAGCTTGGCGCACTGCGTCGACCAGGCCCTCACGGTCGCCGGGAACGACGGTCCAGCCGGCGTTAGCATCGCGCACGACTCGGGCGGTCTCACCGGAGGCGACGGCGAGCACCGGTCGACCACTGGCCAGGGTGGCGAGAAGTTTGCTCGGCAAGGTCATTGACGCCAGCGGGTGATCACTGAGGCTCACGAGATGAAGATCTCCAATTGACATGAGCGCCCCCATCTCGGCCGGAGGGCGTCGCCCGAGGAACGTCAAGTTGTGGACCGAGAGGCTAGCAGCCCGGGCCCTGAGCTCTTTTTCCGCGGTGCCCGAGCCGACCACGAGGCATCGGAAGCCGGGGAGATCCCGCAACTGGGCGCAGGCGTCGATGAGGGTCTCGAGGCCCTGGGCGTGTCCGAGGTTACCGGCATAGAGCAGAACGAAGTCGTCCTCGACGCCGAGTGCTCGAGCCAAATCGCCGTCACGGGGACGGGGGTAGTTACGAGTCTCGTCGGTCCACACCGGAACGTAGTGAAGTTTGGAGCGGGGAACCCCCCGGTCGGCCAGTTCGTCGAGCACCCCCAGGGAGATACACGCGATCGACGCAGCCCGCTTGTAGGTGAAGTCGCACCATCGCTCGAGGACCGGAGCCATGGCCGCATAGGACCGGCTGCTGGCCATGCCGGAGAACTCAATGCTGTCGGGCCACAGGTCGAGGACATGCATGACATGTGGCGGACCGCCGACTGCGCTCGCCAACCAACTCGGCAGCCCAACCGTGGCCGGCGAGTTGTAGACCCATATGGAGTCAAGCTTCCGCAGCATCCCGAGCGCGCTGACCGTGGAACTCAGGGCGAATGAGCCGTAGTTGGCCATGCGCTTCCAGCTCGAACCATCGTGGCTGGGATAGAGCGCCACCCGCCGGACCGCGACGTCAGGCTCGGCGTTCTCGTCCAGTCGTCGAGAGATGTGGTAGCCGGCCATGACCTCTCCGGTCGGGTAGTTCGGAAATCCGGTGACGACCTGCACCGAGTGACCCCTGGCCGCGAGGGAACGAGCCAACACACCAGGGACGGCAGCTGAGCCTGGCTCGGGGTCGTACCACTGACTGAGGATGCCGACTCGCAGAGTGACGCCCCGTCTCGAAGTCTCGCCGGCCTCAGCGACCGGCGAAGCTGAAGACGCTGCCGACAGTCGCCAGCACGATTCGCAGGTCCACACCGAGCGACTGCTTCAGCACGTAATACAAGTCTCGCTCCAGCTTGCGCATCGTGTCGTCATGAGAGGCGCCGTATCCCTCATGAACCTGGGCCCAGCCGGTGATCCCAGGCTTGATGAGATGGCGCTTGTCGTAGAAGGGGATCGCTTCGGAGAACTCAGCGACGAACTCGGGGCGCTCGGGGCGGGGCCCGATCAGCGACATTTCCCCCCGCACGAGGTTCAGCGCTTGGGGCAGCTCGTCAATGCGGGACCGGCGGAGCCAGGCTCCCACCCTGGTCACCCGGGGGTCGTCATGCTCGGCGAACTGTGGACCGCCCACTTCGGCATCCGTCTGCATCGTGCGGAGTTTATGGATCCGGAACAACCGGCCTCCTTGGCCGACGCGCTCTTGGGAGAAGAAGATCGGCCCCGGCGAGTCCAGACGGATGCCCAGGGCGATGACCGGGAGCAACACGATGAGGACGGCAGCGAACACGACGCTTGCGACCAGGTCGACAAGGCGTCGGCCGAAGCGGTAACCGAGTCGGTGCAACGGGCCGAGCCCGAAGAGGAACCATGACGAGTCGATGCAGGTCACCGGCACGATGCCGAAGTCCGTTTCGAAGACACTTGCTACCGAGCACACCTCCATGCCCTGCTCGTTGACCCGGGCAAGCTCAGTCCGCAGATCGACATTGGTGAGCTGCTCGGTTCCGACTGCCACCTTGGTCGGCTTCAGCCGAGCGCACAGCTCGTGGACATTCGAGGTGCCTCCCTCCGAGCGAGGCGAGGCTTCGGAGAATACGAGAGAAGCGACCGGGGCGTGGACAAAATGCGTCGCATTTCGGTGCTCGGCCGTCGCAGTGACCAGCCGGCGGTACTCACCTTCGCTGCATACCGCCAGCACGCAGGAGGGTGGCCCCGGCGGGCCGACGATCCGGTCGATCAGGCGGGTCGCGAGCGGTCTGGAGACCACCATGGCAAGCGCCAGCGACAAGAACAGAACTCGCGAGAGGGTCCGGTCGACAAGGAAGCCAACGACGCCGGTGAGCAGGAGAGCGGCAAGCGTGACTTTCACGGCCAGCACGAACTCCTCGACGTAGCC
>JBEKIU010000245.1:0-4352 GCA_050011635.1 Acidimicrobiales bacterium | reverse complement strand
CTGCTGTCAGATCTGCTGCCCATGACCACCGGCGAGATCCTCCATGTCGACGGAGGGGTGCACGCGGTCGGCGCGTGACCGACACCACGCCAGGAGGGCCGGCGCCGGTCCCCACCACCCTCCCGTCGGACGAAAGGACGGACATGCTGACTCCCGCCGAATTGCGAGCGAGGATGGTGGAGTACGTGGACGCGGTCAACCGGCGCGATGCCGCCGGCATCGCCGCCCTCTTCGCCGTGGACGCCGTCCAGGCCGATCCGGCGTCCAACCCCCCGAACGTCGGGCGCACCGCCATCGCCTCGTTCTTCGAGAGCGGGATCGCGGCCAGCGACTCGTGGACCTTCACGGCCAAGACGGTCCACACCTGCGCCGCCCACGTGGCCATCGACTTCGAGATCTCCGTGCAGACCGGCGGGTCGACCATGGTCATCGACGGCATCGAGGTCTTCACCACCGACGCCGACGGCTTCTTCACCTCCGTCCACGCCTACTGGGACGATGCCGACCTGACCTTTCCGTGACCTTCCGAGCCAGCGTCGAAACCGGCCCGACCGGCACCGCACCGGGACACTCGAGACCGACCCCACGATGAGATCCGAGACCGTACGATGACCGACAGCAGCACGCAGTTGAGCAATCTGATCGCCCGCTATGCGGAGCTGATCGACGCCGGCGACCTCGACGGGGTGAGCGAATTGCTGGCCGACGCGGCGATCGGCACCGAAGACGGCCCCTCGCTGCTGACCGGGCGGGAGGCCATACGCTCCCTGTACGAGTCGACCACCCGGATCCATCCGGACGGCACGCCCGGCACCAAGCACGTGACGACCAATCTCATCCTCGACATCGACGACGACCGCGGCACGGCCTCGGCTCGTTCGTACTGGACGGTCTTCCAGGCCGTGCCCGGCCTTCCCCTCCAACCCATTCTGGCCGGGCGCTACCACGACCGTTTCGACCGGCGGGCCGGTGCGGGGTGGCGCTTCGTGGAGCGCCGGTACCTGGTCGACCTGGTCGGCGACGTGAGCCACCACATGATCACCGGACTTCCGACCTGACCGGACAAGGAGCATCCCGATGCACGACCGAGCGATGACCGACGCGCCCACCGTGGGAGGAGTCGAAGCGGCCCGGACCCTGCGCGAGCTCGTGGCCGAGGAGGCCGCCGACTCGGAACGCAACCGCACCCTCAACGGGCGGACCGTCGACGCCCTCTGGGACAGCGGGCTGATGGCCTGGTGCAACCCGTTGGAGGCGGGGGGGAGCGAACCGACCTTCCCCGAGATGATCGCCACCTGGATCGAGTTGGCCTGGCAGGACGGATCGCTCGGCTGGATCGGCATCGCCAACCTGCCCTCGGCGGCGGCGTGTGCCGCCTACCTCCCCGCCGACGGATTCGACGAGGTCTTCACCGCCCAGGACAACCGGGTGACCGTCGGCGGGCAATTCTTCCCCAACGGGCTGGCCGAGACCGTCGACGGCGGCTACCGGCTCTCCGGGGCCTGGAGCTTCGGGTCGGGGACCGGGCACTCGGCCTACGTGGCGGCTGGGTTCATCCCCACCGTCGACGGCCAGATGGTCACCGGCGAAGACGGAATCCCGCCCCTGCTCGTCGCCGTCATCCCCCGCGACCAGATCGTGTTCACGGACGGCTGGAACGTGCAGGGCCTGAAAGGGACAGGCTCGTACGACTACAACGTGACCGATCTGTTCGTCCCGGCGGGGCGGACCTTCGAACTGTTCAACCGCACCCCGTACCGGGGTTCGTCGGCGGCCTTCCGGATGGGGCTCATCCCGATCACCGCGGCCGGGCACGCCTCGTGGGCCCTCGGCGTGTCCAAGAGCATGCTCGACGACGTGACCGAGCTGGCCGCCACCAAGGTGCGGATGGGAGACGACGCGTCGATCGCCCACCGGGCCACCTTCCAGCGGAACCTGGCCCACCACCTGGCCATGTGGAGAGCCGCCCACCTGCTGGTGGTGACCACCTTCGGCGAGGTCGAACAGGCTGTCACCGACGGCCGGTCCCTCACCCCCACGATGCGGGCCGATCTCCGGGTGGCCGCCACGTTCGCCACCGAGGCGAGCCGTGAGATCGTCCAGTGGGCCCACCTGGCCGCAGGCACGTCCGCCATTCGCGAAGGAAGCCGGCTCGAACGGGCATTCCGGGACATGTACACCGGCACCCAGCACGTCTTCATCGGCGAGAAGACCTACATCGACGCCGCGCAGATCTACCTGGGACTGGTCGAAGACAAGTTCGGCTTCTGACCGCTCGGTCGGTCGGGACCGAGGACGGTATTGCATAACGATTCCGATATATGTACCGTGGGCCGGTACGCGGGCCACCGACCGGGGGGACATGACCGGGGGCCACCGACCGGGGGGACATGGCAAAGACCCAAGAGGAACGCAAGGCCGAGACCAGAGCACGCCTGCTCGCCGCCGCCGCCGAGCTCTTCGCCGACCAGGGTGTCGACGCGGTCTCCGTGGACGCCGTGGCCGAGGCCGCGGGTCGGACCTCGGGCGCCGTCTACGCACATTTCGGGAGCAAGCAGGGTCTGCTCCTCGCCCTCCTCGACTCGTGGAAGGACTCGGTGCGCACCGTGCTGCTGGCCGAGGTGGCGGTCACCGAGTCGCCCCGCGGCCAACTGGCGGCGGTGTGGGACAACGTCGCCGACACGGCCGACGCCGAATCAGGGCGATGGGCACTCCTCGAGCACGAGCTGTGGCTGCGGGCGGCGCGCGACCGGGACGTGGCCGAGGTGATCCGGGAGCGCGACGCCGAGGCCCGTCGCTTCAGCGCCCACCAGCTGGCTGGGTGGACGTCGGCGGTCGGCTCCCGTCCCGCGGCCGAGCCGGAGGGTCTGGCCGTCCTGATGAAAGCGCTGCTCACCGGGCTGGCCATGCAACGCCGGCTCGAACCCGGGGTGGTCAGTGACGACCTCGCCGTCCTGGGCCTGAGCGCGCTGGTGGGACTGGAGCTGGACCCGGCGGCGGCCCTGCCCAGCCGCCGACGCCCGGCGGACGAACTGTTCGAAGAGCAAACCGAAGGAGCCATGTCATGAACACAGAGATCCGCCAGAAGCTCGGTATCGAGTTCCCCATCTTCGCCTTCACCCACTGTCGGGACGTGGTCGCCGCGGTGACCAACGCCGGCGGGATCGGCGTGCTCGGCGCCATCGGCTTCTCTCCGGAACAGCTCGAGGTGGAGCTGACCTGGATCGACGAGCACGTGGGCGACCGGCCCTATGGCGTCGACATCGTGATCCCGGCCAAGTACGAGGGCATGGACGAGATGGACCCGGACAAGCTCGAGGCGCAGATCCGTGCGCTGGTCCCGCCCCAGCACAAGGAATTCGCGCTCAAGATCCTGGCCGACCACCACGTGCCGGAGATCCCCGAGGACGAGCGGTCCTCCAACGGGATGATCGGGTGGACGGCCGCCCACGCGGCCGGGTTGTTGACGGTGGCCCTGCGCCATCCGAACGTCAAGCTGATCGCCAATGCCCTCGGCACCCCCCCGCCCGACGTCGTGGAGAGGGTCCAGGGTGCCGGGCTGATGATCGGTGCGCTGGCCGGGTCGGTCAAGCACGCCCTCAATCACAAGGCCGCCGGTCTGGACTTCATCATCTGCCAGGGATCAGAGGGCGGAGGGCACACCGGCGACGTCGGGAGCATCGTCTTGTGGCCCGAGGTGGTCGACGCCGTCGCCCCCATTCCGGTGCTGGCCGCCGGCGGGGTGGGCAGCGGACGCCAGATGGCCGCGGCCATGGCCCTCGGCGCCCAGGGGGTCTGGTCGGGCACCTTGTGGCTCACGGTCGAAGAGGCCGACATCCCACCCAAGCAGATGGAGACCTATCTGGCCGCCACCAGCCGCGACACCATCCGCTCCCGTTCGTTCACGGGCAAGCCGTGCCGGATGTTGAAGAACGACTGGACCGACGCATGGGAGGCCGAGGACACCCCGGATCCGCTGCCCATGCCCCTCCAGATGATGGTGGCCATCGAGGCGGTGTCGCGAGGACACCGGTACCCGGAACAGGCCAAGGATGTGAACTTCAACCCCTGCGGGCAGGTCATCGGCCGGGCCACCACCGTCCGGAAGGCAAAGGACGTGGTCTTCTCGATGGTCGAGGAGTACCTCGAGGCCACCGAGCGGCTGCAGGCCGGGGTGGCCGTCTGAGCGGTCGGGGCAACTGACAGCCCCCAGTTCACACGAGCGCAACACACGGGACTTCACACCCCGCGGGTCGGCCGGACCATTGCGCGCGGCGCCGGCCCGGATGACCGAACCACCTGGTCAACGCGCCGGAGGTCCACGTGGCACCAGCCGGGCGGCAGACCGGGAT
>JBEKIU010000244.1:0-4431 GCA_050011635.1 Acidimicrobiales bacterium | reverse complement strand
TCGCCCTCGTACGGAAGCCGGCGACGCCGGCGATCGAGCGGCCCGTGCCTTCGTTCGACCTCTTGAATCTGCCCCGGCCGGCGGCCGCCGCTCCATGGTCCTACATCAAGATCGCCGAGGGATGCGACCGGAACTGCGGCTTTTGTGCCATTCCCTCCTTCCGCGGCAAACAGCGGTCCCGCTCCGTCGACTCGATCCTCGGGGAGGTGGACCAGCTCGGTGGAGTAGACCGGTCGCTTCGGGAGGTGGTCCTGGTGGCCCAGGACCTCTCGTCCTTCGCCCTCGACCGATCGGCCGGGGGCAACCGGTTCAGCCCGGATGGTCCGGCCATCGGGGCCAGGCGCCCCATCGTCGATCTGGTGGCCGCGGTGGCCGAACGGGTCAGGTGGACCCGCCTGCTCTATCTGTACCCGTCGACCCTCGATGACGCACTGGTCGATGCCATCCTGGCCACCGGTGTGCCCTACTTCGACCTCTCGTTGCAGCACGTGTCGCGGCCGTTGCTCAAGCGGATGCGACGGTGGGGCGAGGGCGAGCGCTTCCTCGAGCGGATCAGAGCGATCAGGAAGGACGAGCCGACGGCGGCCTTCCGGTCGTCGTTCATCATCGGCTACCCGGGTGAGACGGAATCCGATCATGACCATCTGCTCCAGTGGATCGACGAGGCACAGCTCGATTGGGTGGGTTTCTTCCCCTTCAGCAACGAGGTCGGCACCTTCGCTTCCGAGCTCGATGGCCAGGTACCTGACGAGCTGATGGTCGAGCGGCTGCGTGAGTGCACCGAGCTGCAGGACGCCATCACCGCCAGACGCCGGGACGCCCTGATCGGGTCGACCGTCGAGGTACTGGTCGACAGTCCGGGTGAGGGGCGAACGTACCGGGAGGCCCCCGAGATCGACGGGATCGTGAGGATTCCCGAGGACGCCCCGGTGGGTTCGTTCGTCGAGCTGGTGGTCACAGGGGCCGACGGTCCAGACCTCGTCACCGGGTTCGCCGAGTACCGGACGCGCCCGCCCGGCCAACCTGTGCCGGCCGTCTCGGGGCCGGTCCGATGAGCAACGGTGCGATGAGCAACGGTGCCGTCAACGCCGGTATGCCGGCCACCCCTTCGACCACCTTCGGGCCCTCGGCGCTGCTCACGCCGGCCAACATCATCACGGTGGTGCGCCTCCTGGCCACGCCGGTGATGATCGCCCTGATCATGCTCTGGGGCGCCAGCTGGTTCACCTTCGTCCTCGGGGGCCTCCTCGCCCTGTCCGACGGCATCGACGGTTGGCTGGCCCGGCGCCAGGGGACGACCCGTTCGGGAGCCTTCCTCGATCCGCTGGCCGACAAGGTGGTGGTCCTCGGGGCCCTCTTCGCCCTGGTGGCCAAAGGGATCGTGTGGTGGCTCCCGGTGGTCATCATCGCCATCCGCGAGGTGGCCATGAGCATCTACCGGTCGGTGGTCGGCCGGCACGGCGTCTCCATCCCGGCCCGCACGACGGCCAAGGTGAAGACGCTCCTCCAGGACGTGGCCATCGGGTTGTGCCTGGCGCCGCCCCTGGCCACCCACCAGGGTGTGTTGTCCGCCGCCATCTGGGTGGCCACGGCCATGACGGTGTTCACCGGCGGTCAGTACTACCTCGACGGTCGGCGAGCCGACCCGGGGGGCAGGGCCCGGATGGCGGGACCGGGAGTGGGCACGGCCGACGGCACGAGCTCGGCCGCCTGACCGCCCATGCGCATCGAGATCGTGGCCGTGGGCACGGAGCTGCTTCTGGGCCAGATCACCGACACCAACTCGCGGTGGATGGGTGAGCACCTGGCCGCCGTCGGGGTCACCAGCCAGTTCCACCAGGCCGTGGGCGACAACCACGAGCGCATCGTCCTGGCGCTCCGGACGGCGTTGGCCCGCAGCGACGGGGTGATCGCGTGCGGAGGGCTGGGCCCGACCCACGACGACATCACCCGCGAGGCGATCGCCGAGGTGATGAACGTCCCCCTGCGACGGGACCCGGACGTGGTGGAGATGATCCGCACCATGTTCTCCAGCCGCGGAAGGGAGATGCCGGACTCCAACCTCCGCCAGGCCGACGTGCCCGAGGGCGCCACGACCATCCCCCAGACCAAGGGGACCGCCCCCGGGCTCATCTGCCCGGTGGGGCACAAGGTCGTCTATGCGGTGCCTGGCGTTCCCTACGAGATGTCCGACATGTTCGAACGGGGCATCCTCCCCGATCTGCGCCAGCGGATGGAGGAACGGGGTGAGACTGTCGGGGTCATCGCCAGTCGGGTGATACGGACGTGGGGCATGAGCGAATCCGGTTTGGCCGAAGCACTGGCCGGACACATCGAACAGTTGGACCGTCCGACCGGCTCGGAGGCCGCCGACCGCTCGGCCACCATCGCCTTCCTGGCCAGCGGGATCGAGGGGATCAAGGTCCGGATCACGGTGAGGGCGGACGATGACGAGGCTGCCTCGGTGCTACTCGATGCCGAGGAGGCCGAAGTGAGGCGGGTTCTCACGTCGGCGGCAGGAGATGTCGTGTTCGGTGTGGACGAAGAGGCCATCGAGGATGCGGTGGCCCGGGTGGTTACGGCCGGTGGGCTGACCCTCGGGCTGGCCGAGTCCCTCACCGGTGGACTGGCTTCCTCCCGCCTGGTCAACGTGCCCGGGGCCAGCCGGTGGTTCCGTGGCTCCGTCGTCTCCTATGCCTCCGAGGTCAAGTTCACCGTCCTCGGTGTGCCGGAGGGCCCGGTGGTGTCCGAGGACGCGGCAAGGGCCATGGCCGAGGGTGCCCGCAAGGTTCTCGAGTCTGACGTCGGGCTGTCCATCACCGGGGTGGCCGGTCCCGATCCTCAGGACGGCCAACCGCCCGGGACGGTGTTCGTGGGCCTGGCCCGGCCCGGACGCCCAACCGAGTCGTTCGGGTTCAACGTGCCCGGTGATCGGGACCGCGTCCGTCAGTATGCGACCATCGCCGCGCTCGACCTGTTGCGGCGGACCCTCGGAGCTCAGCCGCGCGATTAGGGCTCCGGTGTCGGAGAGTGGGGCCGCTTATCCCGAGACGGCAGACGAAGGCGTCACCGGGATGCCGCTCGGAACCAGCTCCACCCATGTGTTGCCGGGCTGCAATGTGATCGATTTCCCGTTGGTGGCGGTGAGGGTGGCGGGTTGGGTGGGGCTGGATCGGCTCCAGGTGCCGGCGATGGCTGTGTTGTCCCGCATGACCACCAATGGTCCGGAACCGATGGAGGTCACCTGCACCTCGAGGCCGCCCTCCGAGTTCTCCACCCAGGGGCCGTTCGATGTCTGGACTGTCATGATGACCACGTTGGCCGCCGTTGTCTGGGATCCGTCGACCAGGATGTCCGGCGATCCGGAGTAGTACCGCTGGTAGCCGGCGGCCGGGTTCCACTTCCAGGTCACGTCGGAGGTCGAGGAGAAGGGGATGTGGACGCTGGCCCCCGAGCCGGGTACCGATCCCGGAGGCAGGGCGGTGGTGTAGTGGAAGATGGGGGCCGGCGGCTTGTTGTCCGAAGGGTTGAACGCCCACAGCGAGGCGGTGTTGACGAAGGTGGCGTACGGGGCCACCCGCCCCGGCTCCTGGATGATGGCCGAACCGCGATCACCGGTATAGAGGTTGTCGTCGATGAGGGGAGCGGATGCCAGCAGGGCGATGACCGGGTCGATCCCACCGGCGTGGACGAACAGCGGATCGGACAGCTGGGAGAGGATGCCGACGTCAGGCTCGCGGGCTGACCGCAGGTCGCCGACCAGCGCGGCTCCGCGGCACTGGAAGACGGCGAGCAGGCGGGTGATGGCACCCTCCACTGGCTCCTCGAACACGATGTCCGCCTGGTTGAGACCGGCCGACGGCCGGTCACCGGGATAGTTGCCGATCTTGACGCCGAGCGCCGGGCGGGCGGGTACGACCCCCCCGGGGGCCGGTGCCCCGGTCAACGGACAGGTGGCCACCTGTCCTGGGGCCAGGGTGGTGGCCGCGGCCGCCGCCTTGGCCGTCGTGTCGTTGTCGCCCCGGGTGGCCACATAGGCCGCCACCACCCCGATCAGCACCACCGCGACCCCGGCGAGCACGTACCAGCGGGTCCGCGACGGGCCGTTCTCCTTCGCCATGGTGCGGAGCTCCTGGCGGGAGTACACCGACGGTCCGGTGGGGTCGCCGGCACCGGTGCCGCCACCGGATCCTCTCCCGGGGACGGACGGGGTCATCCCTGTGAGGTCGGAACCCCGCTGACCTGCCGGTCCCCCGGTCTCCGGGGATCCGAAGCCTGAGGAGACGTTCGGATCGGGGCCGGGGGCGCCCTCCGGAGCGGATCCGGATGGCGGCTTTTCATCGGACATTGCAGGGCGAGGCTACTCCGGGCCGGTGGGAATAGGTTGTATATGCGCTGTCTTCACTGCCGCCGTCACCGCCGTTTTCACCG
>JBEKIU010000243.1:0-4450 GCA_050011635.1 Acidimicrobiales bacterium | reverse complement strand
CCGAGGCCTTGTCGGTGCTTTGGCTCCACGACGATGTGGGTCACCGCCTGTGCGACGGGGTCGATGACCACCCTCGTCACATCGCCGCAGGTGCCGTCGGCACAGTTGGCCACCGCTCCGATAGTGAACTTTTCGGTTTCAGGCATGCGTTTCCCCTTCCGGTCCCGATGGCTGCGAGGCCAACAGGACGCTGCGTGCAGGTTGTGTCGTGATCACCCGTCGTGGCCCGTCGGCGCCTTTCGCTTCACTCCTGATCTTTCCTGCCTCTTGCCTGTACCAGTCATTCCTGTGTCCCGAACCACCTCGCCATTCGGCGGGATGGGGGCGTTCTCCGTCCACGGTGTCAAGACGGCTCTCGATAATGATCCTCGGGCCCGAGGGCCAGTTTAAATAGCGCCACGTCCAGTTTACGAAGACCAACAGCCTGTTTCTGAATCCCACCAGATAGACGAGATGCAGTCCGAACCAGGCCAACCATCCAGCCGTTCCACGGAGAACGAGACCGTCACGGAGCTGGGCGATTGCGGCCCGTCTGCCGATGGTGGCCATGGTGCCCTTGTCCCGGTAGCGGAAGGTTTTCATCGCCTTGCCGCGCGTCTGGGCAAGGATCTGGTTGGCCGCATGGCGCCCCGACTGGATGGCCGCCTGAGCGAGCTGCGGACAGGCCTGATCTGAGCCAGGCTCAGTCGGGATGGCGGCAGCGTCCCCGACGGCGAACAAGCCCTTGTACCCGGGGACCGCGAGGTACGAGTCCACCACCAGTTGCCCACTCCGGGTGGTTTCCCCACCGAGTTCTGATGCGATCGTCCCGTGGGCCGTGACGCCGCCGGCCCAGATCACCGTCCGCGTCGGGATAACCGATCCGTCCTCGAGCTCAACCTCGGTCGGGGTGATCCCGGCCATCTTCACCCCCAGTCTGGTCTCGATCGTGCGTCTTCGCAGTACGGTCTCCGCGTACTCCTGCGCTGAATCCCTGAAGGCGGTCAGCACGTGATCGAGGCCGTCGACCAGCACGATACGGGCGAGCGAACGGTCGAACCGGAGGCCATCACGGGCGAAGGACATGTCGAGGAGCTCAGCGATGGCACCGGACACCTCGACGCCGGTGGGCCCTCCTCCCACCACCACGAAGTTCAAGGTGCCGTCGGAGAAGTGGGCGCTCACTCCGTCGGCCTCCTCCAATCGAAGGAGGATGTGATCCCGCACCGTGCGGGCGTCGGCCAGGGTGTAGAGAGGAAGGGCGTGCTCCTCGACGCCCGGCACCCCGAAGAAATTGACCACGGCGCCCGAAGCCACGATGAGCGAGTCGAACGGAATGTCGTCGGCGCAGGAGTCACTTTTGGAGTCATGTCGGTGGTTGATACCGGCAAAGCACACCAACCGTTCGCCCCACTCGATCCGGGTGACGGTCCCCAACCGGAAGCGTACGTTCGGGATTCGACCGAAAATGGCCCGCACCGGATAACCAACATCCGCCGGGTCGAGGCCGGCCGTCGCCACCTCGTACAGCAGGGGCTGGAACGTGTGGTAGTTACGCTGATCGATGATCGTGACGTCCACCGATCTGCCGGCGAGCCGCTTGGCCGCCGCCAGTCCGCCGAACCCAGCCCCAATGATCACGACCCGGTGCATGGGTACCTGCCCATTCCGTTCGTCACCGACACGTCACCATTACGAGGGTCGGCACTCGCCGATCGAACCGGAACGAACCGAACTCGATAGGAAGCGGTTCCTGCGGGCATGATGGGAGTCAGGGTCATCGTCGGTCCTCAGGTGGGGGATGGCACTAGTGAATCGGTCGATTCGGCACCCACGGGCACCCCCCGTTGGGTCCGTCTCACCCCACCGACGATGGCGGCGAGATCCTCACCAGAGATGGTCTCCTTCTCGAGGAGCTCGGCGACGACGGCGTCCAGGATGTCGCGGTGCTCGCTCAGCAGCCCACGGGCCCGGTCCTCGGCCTCGGACAGCAGTCGGCTGACCTCCTGGTCGATGATCTGCTGGGTGCCTTCGGCGAACGGGCGCTCCTGGCCGAACTGGGGGCCGCTCAGGTAGGAGGGCTGGTCGGATCCGTAGCCGATGGGGCCGAGGCGCGGGGAAAGCCCCCAGTCCCTCACCATCTTGATGGCCAGGTCGGTGGCCCCCGAGAGGTCGCTGGCCGCCCCGGTGGAGGCCTCCCCGATGACCAGGTTCTCCGAGGCCCGGCCCCCCAGCCGGATGGCCAGGGAGTCGAGGAGGTAACTCTCCGAGTACAGGTGTCGCTCGTCGACGGGGAGCTGCTCGGTGACCCCCAGGGCCTGGCCGGCCGGGAGGATAGTGATCTTGGCCACCGGGTCGGCGTGGGCCGAGAGGAAGGCCACGAGAGCATGTCCGGCCTCGTGCACCGCTACCGAGTGCTTCTCCTCGGGGAGGAGGGCGTTCGAGGCGTCCCGCCGCCCGAGGATGACCCGGTCCCGGGCCTCGTCGATGTCCCGCGCGTAGATGACGTCCCGGTTGTTACGGACGGCCACGATGGCCGCCTCGTTGACCAGGTTGGCGAGGTCAGCCCCTGAGAATCCGGGGGTGGCTCGGGCCACCGCGTCGAAGTCGACATCGGGGGCCAGATGCTTTCCCTCGACGTGAACGCGCAGGATGGCGGCCCGCTCGGCCTGGTTGGGCAGGGGGATCTCCACCTCCCGGTCGAAGCGGCCCGGCCGGAGCAGTGCCGGGTCCAGCACCTCGGGGCGGTTGGTGGCCGCCATCAGCACCACCCCGGTGCTCGGGTCAAAGCCGTCCATCTCGGCCAGCAGCTGGTTGAGGGTCTGCTCCCGCTCGTCGTTGGAGGCGAACGATCCCCCGCGGCGCTGCCCGATGGCGTCGATCTCGTCGATGAAGATGATGGAGGGGGCCCGCTTGCGGGCGTCGGCGAACAGGTCCCGGACCCGGGAGGCCCCCACCCCGACGAACAGCTCGACGAAGCTGGAGCCGGTCAGGGCCAGGAACGGCACCCCGGCCTCGCCGGCCACCGCCCGGGCCATCAGGGTCTTGCCGGTGCCCGGCGGGCCCACCATCAGCACGCCCCGGGGGCCGATGGCCCCGGCCCGGGCATAGCGCTCGGGGTGGCTGAGGAAGTCGACCACCTCGGCCACCTCACGCTTGGCCCCCTCGTACCCGGCGATGTCGTGGAAGCGGGTGGTGGGCTTGTCCTCGTCGTACACCTTGGCCTTGGACCCCGCGATCCCCCCGACCAGCTGTTTAGATCCCCTCCGTCCCATCCAGAGGAAGAAGGCTATGAGCAGCAGAAGAGGGAGGAACGAGAGCAAGTCCTCGAGCAGACCGGATCCCTGGCCCACACCGGTGACGTCCACGCCATGCGCCTTTAGCGTGGGTGCCAGTTGGGTATCGGTGATTGCCGTCGGGATCTGGCTGGTGTAGTCACCGCCCTTCTTGAGCGCACCGGTGATGGCGCCGCTCGGGTTGACCGATGCCGTGCGAATGACACCGGCAGAAACCTCAGACACGAATTGCGAATAACTCAGCGTCCTAGTCGGTGTACTCGACGAACCCTGGCTTTCGAGTAAAAGCAGCGTGATGAGGATGCCAGCCGGCAGAAGCCACTTCCGCCACCGTGGCGGAGAAGGGGGTGCCGGGGTACGCGGCCGATCCTGAGGCCCCCCAGATTTGGCCGGCCCGCTCATATGATTGATGCGGTTCGACATGGCCGGTGTTCTCGAGGGGCGGCTCGCGCCGCGTCCAAGATCAGCTGAGTGATCTGTCGCGAGTGGGTGATCATCGACAGATGACCCGAATCAACCTCGACGGTCGTGGCGGACATCCGGCGGGAAAGAAAACGCTGCAGTTCCGGCGCGATTGTGCGATCCTGCCGTGAGACGGCATACCAAGACGGTTTCGATCTCCAAGCCGCGACGGTCGTCTTCTCACCAAAGAGCGAGTCAGAGACGCGTCCCTGAACCGCGTGGAGCAGGCGAGCCTCATTCGGGTCCACGCCATTGGCAAAGTCGTTGAGGAACCCATCTTCGGTGAGTCCTCCGAAATGGTCGTGAAAGACGAGTGCGGAGTTGGCCGGAGGGGTAGGGAACTGTTGGGCCAAGGCACTGTAATCCTCTCCGGCATCGGGAGCACGGGCAGCGACATAGACCAGGCCCACGACACGTGGGTCCATCCCCACTTGTGAGATCACGGTACCGGCGAATGAATGACCGACTAGGACAGTCGGACCATCTTGAAGAGCTAAAATGCGGCGGGTGTGGGCCACGTCGTCGACCAACGAAGTGAGCGGGTTCTGGACAGCTGTTGCGGTGAGACCGGCTCCTTGTAGGCCCTGGATCACCTCGCGCCAGGATGATCCGTCGGCGTAGGCGCCGTGGACCAGAACAACATTGCGCGCTGTTCCGCCAGACCCATTGGAGATCGAATGGTCCTCCGCGTCTCGCATCATGCTCCTCCGATG
>JBEKIU010000242.1:0-4455 GCA_050011635.1 Acidimicrobiales bacterium | reverse complement strand
GGTCACCCGCAACCAGGCCGTGGACGGGTCGGTCGACGACGCCGCACTCACCTCAACTCACCTCCGTGAACAGGTCGGCCTCACGCCGCCGCTCGCGATAGGCGCGCAACATGGCCGCGGGCACCACTTCCTCCACCGGCTTGCCCCGGAGGGCGGCGATCTCATCGGGCCGCTTCAGGCCCTTCAGGCCGGCGATGGTGGCGTGGGCCACATTGATGCCGTTGGACGAACCGAGAGACTTGGCCAGGATGTCGCGGATCCCGGCCATCTCGAGGATGGCCCGGGCGGCGCCGCCGGCGATCACGCCGGTACCGGGTGCGGCCGGCTTGAGCATCACCCGGCCGGCACCGCTCTCACCCACGATCGGATGGGTGATGGTCGAACCGGCCAGCGGCACGTCGAACATGTTCTTGCGCGCCTCCTCGATGCCCTTTTGGACGGCCAGTCCGGCTTCCTTGGCCTTTCCGTAGCCGAGGCCGACCTTCCCGTTCCCGTCTCCGACGACCATCAGGGCGGCGAAGGAGAACCGGCGGCCCCCCTTGACCACCTTGGACACCCGGTTGACCCGGATGGTGCGCTCTTCGAATTGCAGCTCGTTCGTGGCCATTGCTCTAGAACTCCAGTCCTTCGGCACGGGCGGCGTCGGCCAGGGCGGCCACCCGCCCGTGATACGCGAATCCGCCCCGGTCGAAGACCACGGTGGTGATGCCGGCGGCCTTGGCCCGCGAGGCGATGAGGCCGCCCACGGTGCCCGCCGCGCCGATGTTGCCGCCCGAGGATCCCCGCAGGTCGGCCTCGGTGGACGATGCGGCGGCGAGCGTGCGTCCGGCGTCGTCGTCGATCAATTGGGCAGAGATGTGCTTGTTGGAGCGGAACACCGCCAGCCGGGGGCGCTCGGACGAGCCGTGCACCCGACGACGTACCCGGGCATGCCGGCGGCGGCGGAGCTCGAGCTTGTGATCGGTTCGGGCCATTATTTCGCTGCCTTCCCGGCCTTGCGCACGACCCGCTCGCCGGCGTAGCGAACACCTTTGCCCTTGTAGGGCTCGGGCTTGCGCAGCTTGCGGATGTCGGCGGCCACCTGGCCGACCTTTTCCTTGTCGATTCCCTTGACGATGATGCGGGTGGGCGAGGGGACCTCGAAGGTCACCCCGTCCGGCGCACTCACGTTGACCGGATGGGAGAACCCGAGCGCCAGCTCGAGGCCCGACGGCCCCTTGGCCACGGCACGGTAGCCGACACCGACGATCTCGAGCTCCTTGGAGAAGCCTTCGGTGACCCCGGAGACCATGTTGGCCACCAGGGACCTGGTGAGACCGTGCAGGGCCCGGTTCTGGCGCTGGTCGTCCGGTCGTTCGACCACCAGCACATCGCCGTCCTGGCGGACGGTGATGGCGGCCGGGACCGAGCGGGCCAGTTCGCCCTGGGGACCCTTGACCGTCACGGTGTTGTCGCTGCCGAGCGCCACCGACACCCCGGACGGGACGGCGATGGGAGAGCGTCCGATGCGGGACATCAGCGGGTCCCTCCTGCCTCGGTGGGGCCGGACGCCCGGGAACTCCTACCAGACATAGCAGAGCACCTCCCCGCCCATGCGGCGCTTCCGGGCCTCACGGTCGGTCATCAGTCCCTTCGAGGTGGACACCACGGCCACGCCCAACCCGCCCAGCACCCGCGGCATCTTGTCGGCCCGGGCGTAGATGCGCAGGCCGGGCTTGGACACCCGCTTGATGCCCGAGATGGTCCGGGCGCGGTCGGGCGAGTACTTCATGGTGATCTCCAGGGTCTTGCCCGGCTTGTTGGGGTCCTCGTTCACCTGGTACCCCACGATGTACCCCTCGTCCACGAGTATGGCGGCCAGGGATTCCTTGAGCTTCGAGCCGGGCATCTTGACCGTGTCGAAGTGGGCGGTGTTGGCGTTCCGGATACGGGTCAGCATGTCGGCAATCGGGTCGGTCATCGTCATCGTCGGTCGCCCCCCCTCACCAGCTTGCCTTCGTCACGCCGGGGATCTCGCCGGCGTGGACCATCACTCGCAGACAGATGCGACACAGGCCGAACTTGCGGTACACCGACTTGGGCCGGCCGCACCGGCGGCATCGTGTGTATCCGCGCACTTTGAACTTGGGCGTGCGCTGCTGCTTTTGGATCAAGGCCTTCTTCGCCATGGGGTTACTGGATCTCCTGTCGGAACGGGAAGCCGAAGGCGGCCAGGAGTGCCCGGCCCTCTTCGTCGGTGCGTGCGGTGGTGGCAATGGTGATGTCCATGCCTCTGGTGGTATCGATGCGGTCGTAGTCGATTTCGGGGAAGATCAGCTGCTCGGTGACCCCGAAGGTGTAGTTGCCGTGCCCGTCGAACGAACGGGGCGAGAGCCCGCGGAAGTCACGGATACGGGGGATGGCCATGGCCAGCAGCCTGTCGAGGAACTCCCATGCCCGATCGCCCCGCAGGGTGACCTTGGCGCCGATCTCCTGGCCCTCGCGCAACTTGAAGGAGGCGATGGACTTCTTGGCCCGGGTCACCACCGGCTTCTGGCCGGCGATGATCTCGAGGTCGCGCATGGCCCCCTCGATCAGGGACTTCTGCTGAGTGGCCCGGCCGACGCCCATGTTGATGACGATCTTGTCCAGCCGGGGGACCTCCATGATGTTGCTCAGTCCGAGCGAGTCCTTGAGCTCGGCCCGGACCTGGCTGTCGTAGCGTTCCTTGAGCCGGGGACGGGTCCCGGCGGTCGTGGTGGCCATCACAGATCGGCTCCGCACTTGCGACAGACCCGCAGCTTGCGACCCTGCTCGTCGACCCGCATCCCGATTCGGGTGGGTCCGCAGTTTCCACAGACGATGGCCACCGACGACACCGAGACGGGCATGAACTTGTCGATCACGCCTCCCTGCATGGTGGCCCGGGTCGGCTTGGCGTGGCGCTTGGCCACGTGCACGCCCTCGACGATCACCCGTCGCTCGGAGGGGATGGCCCGGACCACACTGGCCTGCTTGCCACGATCCTTGCCCGTCATCACCTGGACTTTGTCGCCCTTTCGAATCTTCATCTTCGGCATCTAGAGCACCTCTGGCGCCAGCGAGACGATCCGCATGAAGCGCTTGTCGCGCAGCTCCCGGCCCACCGGACCGAAGATGCGGGTCCCCCGGGGCTGCTGTTGGTCATTGATCAGGACGGCGGCGTTCTCGTCGAAGCGGATGTAGCTCCCGTCGGGACGGCGCTTCTCCTTCTTCGTGCGCACCACGACGCACTTGACCACCTCGCCCTTCTTCACCGCCGCCCCCGGAATGGCGTCCTTCACCGTGGCCACGAAGATGTCGCCGATCGAGGCGTAGCGACGGCGCGACCCGCCGAGCACCTTGATACAGAGGACTTCTTTGGCGCCCGAGTTGTCGGCCACCCGGAGTCGGGATTCCTGCTGGATCATCGGGCCCGCTCCAGAACCTCGGAGACGCGCCAGCGCTTGAGCTTGGACATGGGCCGTGTCTCGATGACCCGCACCCGGTCACCGACCTTGGCCGAGTTGTCGGCATCGTGCACGTAGAGACGCTTGGTCCGCTGGACGGTCTTCCCGTAGCGGGGGTGCCGGACCCGTTCGATGACGGCCACCACGACCGTGGCCTCCATGGCGTCGGACACGACCAACCCCTCGCGCACCTTGCGCCGGTTGATCCGCTCCGTGGGCACCTCGTCGACGATCTTGTCGTCAGCCATCAGCTCTTCTCCTCTGGGTCGGCCTCGTCGGCCTCGTCGGCCTCGTCGGCCACCTCGGCGTCGACTTCGCCGACCTCGTCACCGGCCTCGTCGCCCTCATCGAACGCGTCGTCGCCGTCCCCGTCGGCCGGGGCCATGCCGTCATCGTCGGCCACCTCTTCGGCCAGCTCCTCGTCGTCGACAACGCCCTCGTCATCCTCACCGGTCAAGCCCTCCTCGGCAGCCCTGGCCGCGGCACGGCGCTCCGAAGCGGTGGTCCGGCTACGCCCGAGCGCCTCGTCCTCCGAACGACGGCGGGCCGCGGCCACATGGGCGGGAAGCTCCTCGAACGCCATTCCCTCGGCCTCGGCGATCTCCCGGTTCCGCAGCTCGGTCAACATCCGGGCCACGTCCTTGCGCACATGGTTGATGCGGGAGAAGTTGTCCAGCTGACCGGTGGCCAGCTGGAACCGGAGGTTGAACAGCTCGCGGCGGGTGTCGTCGAGCTGGCGCTCGAGCTCCTCGGTGTCGTAGTCGGCGATCTCGGCGGCGGTAGCCATCAGACCTGTACCTCCGGCGTGCCGTGGGTGCCCGGCCGGATGACGAATCGGGCCTTGAACGGCAGCTTCTGGATGGCCCGGTCCATGGCCTCGCGGGCCAGCTCGGGCTCCACCCCGGCCAGCTCGAAGAGGATGCGGCCGGGCTTGACCACCGCCACCCAGTGCTCGGGATTCCCCTTGCCCGAGCCCATTCGGGTCTCT
>JBEKIU010000241.1:0-4499 GCA_050011635.1 Acidimicrobiales bacterium | reverse complement strand
CCGAGCTCACCGACCTGCTCGGCCCGATATCGGTCGGGGGTCGCCTGCACCCTGCGGACCAGATCGTTGACGGTCTTGCTGTAGCGGGCCACGTAGCCGAGCTCCCCGGGCTCACGCTCGTGGCTCACGACGGTCATGGCCAGCCGCCATCCCTCGCCCGGTTCGCCGATCATGTTGGCGGCCGGAACCCGGGCACCGTCGAAGAGCACCTCGCCGAACTCCTTGGTGACCCCGTTGATCATCCGGAGCGGTCGCTGCTCGATGCCAGGCTGATGCATGGGCACGGCGAACGCCGAGATGCCCCGGTGCTTGGCCGCCTCGTGGTCCGTCCGGGCCAACACCAGGCACCAGTCGGCCTCGTCGGAGTAGCTCGTCCACACCTTGTGGCCGTTGATCACGTAGTGGTCGCCGTCCCGGTCGGCCCGGGTGCGCAGCGAGGCCAGGTCGGACCCGGCGTCGGGCTCGCTGAACCCCTGGCACCACCGGTCGCGTCCGTTGACGATGCCGGGAAGGAACCGCTGTCTGATCTCCCCGCCGCCGTGCTCGAGGATGCCCTGCACCAGGTAGCCGAGGCTCGGGCGTGGTGGCGCGCCGGCGGCCGCCAGCTCCTCGTCGACGATCACCTCGTAGACGGTGGGCAGGCCCTGGCCCCCGATGGCCGTGGGCCAGGACATGCCGAAGAAGCCGGCGTCGTAGAGCGACTGATGCCAGGCGGCGGCACCGGCCCAGTAGTCGTCCTCGGTCGAAGAGGTGGGCAGGCCGGGGTTGTGCTCCCGCAACCAGTGCCGCAGTCGGAGCCGGAACTCCGATTCGGCCGGCGAGTCACGGAAGTCCATCACCGCTCCCGATGCCGTGGTGGCCGAGCACCAGTTCCAGGCTGGCCCCGGCGTCGCCGAGGAGGTCGCTCGACAGGAGGGCGCGCCGGAGGTAGAGGTGGGCCAGGCACTCCCACGTGTTCCCGATCCCTCCGTGGACCTGGATGGCCGTCTCGCACACCTGGCGGGCGGCTCGGGCACAGTACGCCTTGGCCACCGCGGCGGCGGCCAGCGCGTCGGCGGGTGCGAGCTCGTCCACCGCCCACGCGGCGTGGAGGGTGACGCTGCGGGCCCCTTCGGTCTGGACGTAGGCGTCGGCCAGGAGATGCTGGACGGCCTGGAACGAGCCGATGGCGGCCCCGTACTGCCGTCGCTCGGCGGCATAGCCGGTGGCCAGCTGCACCGCGCCCTCCATGGTCCCGACCAGGTCGGCGCAGGCCAGCGAGAGGCCCAGCGCCGTCCACCGGGTCATGCCATCGGTCGTGATCGGCCGGTCCGCCGTCTCGACGGTCGCCACCGCCGACGCTGCATCCAGTGCCGTGGCCGGCCGGGTCAGATCGACCCCGGCCTGCACCGGTGGCAGGACCGTCCCGGCCAGCAGCCGGCCGTCGGATCCGTCGGCCAGGAGCAGTGCGGTCGACGATCCCTGGACGTCGACGGCCACCGCCGGCGGCATCCAGCCGTCGGCCACGCAGGCCAAGGAGGAGAGATCGGCGGCCAGGGCGACCGTCTCGACGGCCGGGCCCGGTGGGGCTCCGGCCAGTCGGCGGAGCTCGCCGGCCATGACCGGTCCGAAGAAGGAGACATCGGCCAGACCCCGGCCGAGCTCTTCGGCCACGATGGCCGCCTCCACCCCCGACGCCGTCGGCGTGCCCCCAAGGGCGGCGGCCCGGAGCTCCCGCCATCCCGAGGCGGCAACGGCCGCGTCCAGTTTGGCCGCCCGCTCGGGGTCGCCGATGTCTGCGACGGTGTGCGGACCGAGCTGGGCCACGAGCCGGGCGGCCGAATCGCGGAGGGCATGCTGCTCGGCCGAGAAGCGGACGTCCATCAGCCGTCCTCCGGCGCCGCGGCCAGCGAGGCCGACCACTCGTCGCGGAGGGTCCGCCGCAGTACCTTCCCCGACGGCAGGCGCGGGACATCGTCGACGACGACGACGTAGCGGAGTTGCTTGTAGGTGGCCAGGGTGTCGGCCACCAGCGCCCGCAGCTCACCCTCGGCCACGGGTAGGCCCGGGTCGAGCTTGACGGCGGCGGCGGGGACCTCCCCGGCCCGCTCGTCGGCGACGCCGAAGACGGCACAGTCGAGTACGGCGGGATGGCGGAGCAGCACCGCCTCCACCTCTGCCGGCGCCACCTGGAACCCGCTGACCTTGATCATCTCCTTGGATCGGTCGGTCAGGTGGACCCACCCCTCGGGCTCCAGCCACCCGACGTCTCCTGTCCGGTACCAGCCGTCGGCGAACGCCTCGGCAGTGGCATCGTCAGGGAGGTAGCCGGCCATCACCGACCGGCTGCGGACCTGGATCTCACCGACTCCCCCGGGAGCGAGGACGTCGCCGCTCTCGAGGTCGGCGATGCGGAGCTCGACTCCGGCGGGCGGTAGCCCGGCCGAGTCCAGCCTCCACCGGTCGGGACGTTCGACCGGATTGGCCGCGATGACCGGCACCTCGCTGGCGCCGTAGGCCGGGAGCCAGCGGACCCCGGTCCGCTCGGTCACCACCATGGCCACGCTCTCGGTCACCGGGGTCGCGCCCCACATGATGTAGCGGAGCGAGGAGAGATCGTGGGCTTCGAGGTCGGGGTGGTTGGCCAGGGCCAGGGCGATCGGTGCCACCGCCATCTCGAGGGTCATCCGCTCACTGGCGATGCGGTGCAGCACCTCATCGAGATCGAACCGGGTGTGCAGCCGGACGATGGCCCCGGACGAGACGGCGGCCAGCAGGTTCAACAGCCCGAGGATGTGGGAGGGGGGTGTCGCCACCTGGAACCGGTCGTCCTCCCCGAGGCCGAGGACCGTGCACCAGTGGGCCGTGGCCAGACCGATCGATCCGTGGGTGTGCCGGACGGCCTTCGGGAGGCCGGTGGTACCCGAGCTGAAGACGAGGACCGCCTCGTCGGCGGTGCCCACCCCGGCGGCCACCACCGGGGCAGGGCCGCCGGCCAACGGGTCGGCCGACCGGTCGTCGAGATCGGTCACCCGTTCCGGACCCAGGAACCCGGTCAGCAGGGACACCGCGTCACCGTCCGCCACCGCGTGCACCGGTGCGGTGAGATCCAGGGCGTGGCCGACCTCGGTCGACTTCCATGCCGGGCTGAGGAGGACGGCGGCCGCGCCGATCTTGCTCGTGGCCTCCACGGCGACGATGAACTCCACCCGGTTGGCCGTCATCAGGGCCACCCGATCGCCGCGCCCCACCCCCCGGTCCACCAGGTGGCGGGCGAACGCATTGCTCAGACCGTCGAGGTCCCGGTAGGACCACCGTCGGTCGCCGCTGCGGACGGCGTCGCGGTCTCCGAACCGGAGCGCGGCTCGCTCGAGTGCTTCGTGCATCAGGGCGTTCGCCATCGGAAACCATCTTCTCCAATTTGAGATCGACCGTCAACATTCTGCAGATCTATACTTCTCTGATATGGAGATCAAGGGCGCGCACCGATGACCGACGACCCGGACGTGCGAGCGGAGATCATCGAGACGGTTCGCCGGTTCGTGACCCGCGAGGTCACCCCGGTCGCATCCGAACTGGAACGGGAGGACCGGTTCCCGACCGACATCGTCGAGGGGATGCGCGAGCTCGGACTCTTCGGGGTCACCATCCCCGAGGCCTACGGCGGACTGGGGCTCGACCTCTTGACCTACGTCGGCGTCATCGAGGAGCTGGCCTACGGGTGGATGAGCCTGACCGGCGTGGTCAACACCCACACCATGGTGGCCACCCTGCTCCTCCAGCACGGCGACGAGGAGCAGAAGCGGCGGTGGCTGCCTGTCCTCGCCTCCGGCGAGCGGCGGGGGGCGCTGTCACTCTCCGAGCCCGATGCCGGCAGCGACACCCGCAACATCTCCTGTCGGGCCCGGCGGGACGGGGACGAGTACGTGGTCAACGGCACCAAGGCATGGGTCACCAACGGGGAGCGGGCCGGACTGGTGGCCCTGGCCGCCCGAACCGACGAGGGCATCTCCGCCTTCATCGTGGAGAAGGAGCCGGGGCCGCAATTCGAGGGGATCTCGGTCGGCAAGCACGTCGGAAAGCTCGGGTACAAGGGCGTCGAGACCGTCGAGATGGCCTACACGGACCACCGGGTGCCGGCGGCCAACCTCATCGGCGAGTCGGGCCGGGGCCTGCCCCAGATCCTCGGGGTGCTCGAGATCGGACGCATCAACATCGCCTCGCGGGCGGTGGGCGTGGCCCGCGCCGCCTTCGATGCCGCCCTGGCCTACGCCCAGGAGCGGACCACCTTCGGCAAGCCCATCGCCGAGCATCAGGCCATCCAGCTCAAGCTGGCCGACATGGCCACCCGGCTGGAGGCGGCCAGCCTCCTGACCAAGAACGCGGCCGAGCGGAAGATGGCCGGGCTGCGCTGCGACGTCGAGGCCGGGATGGCCAAGCTGTTCGCCAGCGAGACGGCCCTCGAGCTCACCACCGAGGCCATGCGCATCCACGGCGGTGTCGGCTACACCACCGACCTG
>JBEKIU010000240.1:0-4607 GCA_050011635.1 Acidimicrobiales bacterium | reverse complement strand
CCCTCAGCCAGGGTGTGCTCCGGTTTCCACGACGCCGCCCGCCGGATGGCGGAACTGTCCGAGACCAGCCGCGTCACCTCGGATCGCTCCGGACGGAGCCGTTCGTCCTCCACACGGATGTCCACCGTCGCCCCCATGAGGTCGGCAATGAGCTGGACGGTGTCCCCCACCGAGATCTCCACACCCGATCCGGCGTTGAAGGTGCGCCCGACCACGTCGCCCAGCGGGGCTTCGAGCAGAGACCGGAACGCATTTGCCGTATCGAGCACGAAATTGAAGTCCCGGGTCGGGGTCAACGAGCCCAGCGCGATCTCCCGGCGCCCGGCTGCCAGCTGGGAGATCACGGTGGGGATGACGGCACGGGCCGACTGGCGGGGGCCGTAGGTGTTGAACGGCCGCAGGGTGACGACGGGGAGGCCGAAACTGAGGTGGTAGCTCTCGGCCAGCTTGTCGGCGGCGATCTTGGAGGCGGAGTAGGGGGATTGCGCTTGCAGCGGATGGTCTTCGGTGATGGGGACGATCCGAGCGCTGCCGTACACCTCGCTCGTCGAGGTGCAGACGATCCGAGACGTCCCGAGCGCCCGAGCCGCCTCGAGCACATTGAGTGTGCCGCCGGCGTTTGTCTCCAGGTAGGACCAGGGAGCCTGGTAGGAGTAGGGAATGGCGATGAGCGCGGCCAGGTGGCACACCATGTCCGCTCCCGTCATGAGAGCCATGACCGAGTCGCGGTCCCGGACATCGCCGGGGACCACCTCGATGGAGGCGAGGACCGTCGGATCGAGAGATTCGAGCCATCCCCACGAACCGAACGAGTTGTACTGGACCATTGCCCGGACGTGATAACCGGATGCGACCAGCGTCTCGGTCAGATGGGAGCCGATGAATCCGTCGGCACCCGTGATGGCTACGGTGGTGGTCATCTTTTCGTATCGCTTTCTCTCGGGGTCGGGTTAGTAGTTGAAGGGCGACGGCAGCACGCGCAGCGCCGAGATGGACAACAGGACGATGGCCGTCACGGTGGACAGGAGCAGGGTGATCAGTCCCACCGCCAAGGTGATGTGGCCCCGGGTGGCGTGGACGGCGGCCAGCGTGACCACGAACACGACCAGGGTGGCCCCGAAGCTCACCAGCACCGGGTTGATCTGGCCCGAGGAGGCAAGCAGCAGGGCCAAGAAGAAGGACACCCCGATGGCGGCCACGGAGGCGACGAGCAGCGTGACCATGGAGTCGTGCCGGTCGTGTCCGATGACGATGCTCACCGTCGAGAGGATGGCCAGAGCGGCCACGTAGGCACCTGCCGAACACAGAAGGTCGGAGCGGATGCGGCCCGCGAACTGGTCGAGCCCGGGAGTGGTGGAAAGGGCCCGTTTGGCCCGGCTCTGGAAGGAGCGGAGTTGCCACTCCATCAGTCCCAGCGTGGCCAGCAGTGGCAGGACGGCGATCACCAGAGCGCCACCTTTGGGATTGGACTCGTCGGCGAAGCCGATGAAGGCAGAGGTGAGGAGACCGCACCCCAGGCCGTAGAGCGAGTACTTGCATGCCCGGACCAGATCGGGCGCGTCCAGAGCGGGCCGGCGCCAGCCCTGGGGTCGGATGGATCCGATGGCGGCCACCGCCACGATGACGACCGTGGACGCCACCAGCCAGGCCGACGTCCGATGGGTCATGGTGATGGGAAGGAGCCCGATGTAGCAGAGCGATCCCACTGCAGCCGGCACCATCGAGACGGCCAGGAGCCACTCCGAGTTGTGGAAGACGAGGACGCCGGCGGCGGCGACATACACGGCCACTCCCACCGCTTCCAACACGCTGGCCTCATTCCCCCCCACCACATGCCAGGCCAGGAAGGCGCCACCGAGGCACACCGCCGCGCTGACCACGATCGATGCCATGGCCACCAGCGAATCGCTCCGTTGGTCATCGAGGGCGCGCAGGGTCCAACCGGTGACGACAGCAGCTTGGCTGACCGCCCACGCCACCGTGAGCCCGATCGGCATCGCCCACCAGTGCGAGTGAATGGCGAAGCCGCCCACGACGACCGGCAAGAACACCGCCGGCAGGGCGTAGAGCGCTCCGCGCAGCAGGTCGGCCGGCCCCCCCATGGGCTCGGGCGACGTGTCCTGAACGCCCTCGGTTTCGAATGCCAGGGATGCGTAGATGAACTGGGCGGTGGAGAACACGTCGGGAAACCCGAACGATTCGACCGCCACCTGCTTGCTCAGCCCATGGGTCTCGAGCCGGGCGGCGACCTCCAACGGGTCGACCGCGGCAGCACAGGCCGCCAGCAACTCGGGGTCGCCGTTGACCCAGTCGAAGATCTCGCCCCGCGGGCTGCCCGCGTCCATCCGGTCGGGCTGGTCGGTTCGGAGGGCCGTCATGGACCGCACCTGCTGTTGACGCCGCTCCCGAGCAGCGCGATGCCTGCCCTGGACACGGTGGGGAGATCGGAGCGCCGGATCGATCGGCTGCGGTGCGGAACCCGCGCCGCTTGGCCGGTGCGGCTCAGATCCTGTTCGTGTTTGAGCACGTGGGCAGTGGGGATCCGGCTGGTGACCTCGCGATAGAGGTCCCCGAAAATGGTGAGGCTCTGCTCCAGCGTGAAGAGGGACAGGATGCGATCCCGTGCGGCGCGCCCCATGGTGTGGCGGAGATCGGCGTCGGAAAGGAGGCGGAGACAGGCTGCCGCGGTCTTTTCGGGATTGCGGGGAGGCACGATCAACCCGGCGTCACCGGTCGCCTCGCTGACCCCTCCCACGTCGGTGGCCACGGTGGGCATGCCGGAGGCCATCGCCTCGATGAGGGAGTACGGAAAGCCTTCCGAGATGCTGGTCAACAGGACGATGTGGCCGGCGTGGAACGCTTCCAGCACCGACGGTGCCCGTCCTTCGAAGATGGCGGAATCGCCCAGCCCCAGGGAGTCCCGCAAGGCGATGCAGCGGTCGAGGTAGTCCTGATTGCCGGGAGAGGCGCCTCCGAAGATGCGGAGCCGGGCAGTGGGCAGGACCTCGTGCACCTTGGCAAACGACCGGATGAGGGTCTCGACGTCCTTGAGGGGATCGATCCGCCCCAGCCAGACCATGGTCGGCACATCCGGCTCGGAGGGACTGGCGGAGAAATTTGCCACTTCGACGCCGTTGTAGATCGGGTTGATCCGTTCCGGCGCGGCCCCGTTGGTCACCTGCCACTGCCGGTTGTACTCGCTGCCCGGGGCGATGGCACTGGCGATCTGGTAGCCCGCCCAGGTGAGACGTTTGAAGAATTGGAGCATGATCGAACGCAGTGGCGTCGAGTGCGTCTCGTGGCCGTAGGAGAGATAGCGCTCCCGCAGGTAGATCCCGTGCTCGCTGAGCACCAGTGGAGTATTGCGGGACCACTTGGCCCCGAGGGCCAGAAGGATGGCGAGCCCGTTGGCGGTGGCGTGGCACAGGTCGGCCTCGGGTGCCGGCCCGAACAGCGGCCGGAGCTGATGCTCGATGAGTTCGAGAGCCAGCTTCGCATCGGACACCGTCACCGGTGTTGGCTCCGTGGTGCATGCCCGATCGCCCGGGCCCGCCCGCATCACCTCGAGAAGCACTTCCATCGACTCGGTCGACTGGAGGGCGCCGGCCACAGGGGTCTGTCGCGACAGGGCGAACAGTTGATGGAGCGAATCGAGGAAATCGTTTTCACCACCGTCTTCGACCAACGACACGGCCAGTTGCCGGAAGGTGCCCTGCAGCTCCGACGAGTTCCGCACTTTGCGCACCACTTTCGGCGTCGGGCCCCACAACGGGACGGAGTGGACCCCGACAACGTTGTCGGGAAGGTCCCAGACCGGGGTCTCTCCGGGCCGGGCTGTGATGGCGTGCACGGCAAACCGATGGGGAGCCAGTCCACGGACCAGTTGATCGCACCAGACACTTACGCCGCCGGGGTGGTACGGGTAGGTGCCCTCGGCTAGGAGGGCAATGTCCATTGTCGAGCCGCACCTCTTCGATCGCTGGTGGTCGGTGGCGTGCTTGTCAGTCGGGCGACCAACGCACGCAGGTTCCTCTGTCCGGTACGACAGTAGAGATCGGAAGCCGATGTGAACACCCCCGACTTTCGCGTTGGCGATCCTCAGCGTCACTCGCTTCATCACCCTTGGACCCGAGGGAAATCTCCGTCCACCCTCGCAAGAGATCTCGACCACCCTTGGGTTAGGCGAGCTGCAGTGAGGGCCGGCGGGGCGGCGGCGTCCAGACCCGCTGGTCGGTACGGTCGACCGACGCGGAGCAGACCTCCGCCGGCCGGATCCGGTCAGCGGCTAACGCCGGGGTCGTGGGTACTGCCGGTCCCCAAACTTCAGGGTCTTCAGCCCCGGTGCAGGGTACCGGCGCGAGGTCCACACGCTTACTGTGCCAAGAGGCGTTGCTCCAACAGCTTTTCGAGCGCGATAGGCGCGCGCGGCTGCAAGAAGGGAATCCATGTCCACACCCCGGTTGTTGAGATCCGCTGTCAAGGTCATGATGGCCGCCCTGTTGATGGTCACCATGTTGTCGGTGGCCATCAAGGCGGCAGCCGCCGCCTCCCCGGTGCAACTGGATCTCAGCGTCCTCCTGATCGGCTCCGGCCCGTCCGATCCGACC
>JBEKIU010000239.1:0-4734 GCA_050011635.1 Acidimicrobiales bacterium | reverse complement strand
CTCGCCTCCGCCGTACGTCTTCCAGCCGTTGGCCTCGACCACCATCGGTGTGGTCACCCCCATCGTCAACGCCGTGCTCCCGAACGCCGGCCCGGTGGCCGGTGGATCCACGGTGACCATCCACGGCGCCAACCTGTCCAGCCCGACCAAGGTCATGTTCGGGTCCAAGCCGGCCACCAGCTTCACCTCGGTGACCCCCGACGCCATCAGTGCGGTGGCCCCGGCGGGCACGGCGGGAAGCACGGTCAATGTCGTGGTGACCTCTGCGAACGGGACGTCGTCCACCAGTTCGGGTGACCAGTTCACCTATACCAACGGTCCCATCGTGACCGGGGTGAGCCCGAGGACCGGTCCGCCGAGCGGTGGCACCTCGGTGACCATCACCGGCCAGCAGCTGACCAGTGCGTCGGCGGTCGACTTCGGGTCCACCCCGGCCACCGCCTTCAACGTCGACTCGGCCACCTCCATCACGGCCACGGCACCGGCCGGTACCGGGGTGGTCGACGTGACGGTCAAGAACGCCCTCGGCACCTCGGTCATCAGCGCCCAGGACCGGTTCAACTACAACACCGGCTACTGGCTGGCCGCAGCCGACGGCGGCATCTTCAACTACGGGAACACCCCCTTTGAGGGCTCGGCCGGCAACATCACCTTGAACAAGCCGGTGGTGGGCGTGGCCGCCACCCCCGATTCGGCCGGCTACTGGCTGGTGGCCTCGGACGGCGGGGTCTTCTCCTACGGGGACGCCTCCTTCTTCGGCTCCATGGGCGGCACCCCCCTGAACCAGCCGGTGGTGGGCATCGCCTCCACCCCGAGCGGGTTCGGCTACTGGGAAGTGGCCTCCGACGGTGGGGTGTTCTCCTTCGGGGACGCCCTCTTCCACGGCTCGATGGGCGGCACCGTGCTCAACGCCCCGGTGGTGGGCATCGCCTCCACCCCCGACGGCGGTGGCTACTGGGAAGTGGCCGCTGACGGCGGCATCTTCGCCTTCGGGGACGCCGCCTTCTACGGCTCCATGGGCGGCACCCACCTCAACCAGCCGGTGGTGGGCATCGCTGCCACCCCTGACGGTGGTGGCTACTGGCTGGTGGCCGCGGACGGCGGGGTGTTCTCCTTCGGGGACGCCACCTTCTACGGCTCGGCCGGCAACATCACCTTGAACAAGCCGGTGGTGGGCATCGCCGCCGACCCGAACGGCGGTGGCTACTGGCTGGCCGCCTCCGACGGTGGCATCTTCAACTACGGAGCCGCCGCCTTCGACGGTTCCGCCGGAGACATCGCCCTCAACCAGCCGGTTGTCGGAGTCGCCGCAGGCTGAACCGCCCGCCACAGCGTGTGTCAGAGAGGACCGGGGGCTTTGCGCCCCCGGTCCTCTTTCATGTCGAGGGCGTCCTTCATCTCGAGGGCGTCACCGAGTTCGCTCCCGAGCGCGGCCGGCTCCCCCGGGGCCCCCGGCTCCCCTGGGCCGGCCCGCCCGTCAGGATCTTCAATTCGCCGAATTGCCCGATTTATCGTCTACAGCCGATATTTTGGACTTTGCGAATGGCTCGACCTATCGGCCACAGCCGATAATTTGGCCAATTCCGAAATTTGAAGACAGCACTCGAGGCAGAAAGCCCCACGTCGACCCGTGCTTGTGGGCACCACCCCCGCCGTGTCACAATGGTGCGCGATGTACACGAACCCGGCAGGCCGATTGATGACGGTGGTACTCGTTTCGTAGCGCACGCGACGCTCTTTTCGCCGTGTGCGCTTTCCGACCTCCCAGACGGGAGGTCGTTTTCATGTCCCGCCACAGACCCCGGCGCATCATCCGGTCGATGACGGCACCGAGCCCGACCGACAACCGACCATCGACGACAAGGGAGCAACCGATGGAACTCACAGGAGCACAAGCACTGATCAAGAGCTTGGAGATGCAGCAGGTGGAGGTCATGTTCGGGCTCCCCGGCGGCGCCATCCTGCCCGTCTACGACCCCATCATCGACTCGTCGATCCGGCACATCCTGGTGCGCCACGAGCAGGGCGCCGGTCATATGGCCGAAGGGTACGCCCAGGTCACCGGCCGGCCGGGCGTGGCCGTGGTCACCAGCGGGCCGGGGGCCACCAATATCGTGACGCCGTTGGCCGATGCCTATATGGACTCGATCCCGCTGGTGGTGGTGACCGGGCAGGTGGCCACCGCGGCAATCGGTACCGACGCCTTCCAGGAGAGCGACATCACCGGCATCACCATGGGCATCACCAAGCACAACTGGCTGATCACCGACGGTGCCGACATCCCACGTGTGGTCGCCGAGGCATTCCACGTGGCCACCACCGGACGTCCCGGCCCGGTGTTGATCGACGTTCCCAAGGATGTGGCCATCAACACCATGGAGTGGTATTGGCCCGAACCCTCTGAGCTCGATCTCCCCGGCTACCACCCGATGACCGACGGCGACCCCCAACTGGTGCGCCAGGCGGCGGAACTGCTTCTCGCCGCCGAACGGCCGATCATCTACGCCGGTGGTGGGATCCTCAAGGCCCGCGCCGCCGATTCTCTGCGTGAGCTGGCAGAGCGGACCGGCATCCCCGTCGTGACCACCCTGATGGCGCGGGGTTGTTTCCCCGACTCCCACCCGCTGTGCCTGGGGATGCCCGGCATGCACGGCAACTACACCGCGGTGACCAGCATGCAGCGCGCCGATCTGCTCATCGCCCTCGGGAGCCGGTTCGACGATCGGGTCACCGGCCGGGTCGACGCCTTCGCACCCGACGCCAAGATCATCCACGTGGACGTCGATCCGGCCGAGCTCAACAAGGTGCGTCATGCCGACGTGGGTGTCGCCGGCGATTGCCGACTGGTGATCGACGAGCTCCTGGCCGCCCTGGACGGCCTCGGTCTCCGGCATAGCGACGCCACCCGAGGGGGGAGGGGTGGCGCACCCAGCGACGCAGTGTCCGGGGCGCCGGCCGATGCCGGCTCGCTGGCCGCGTCGTTCCCCCGGGAGCGGCTCATCCCATGGCGGGCAGTGCTCAGCGACTGGCAGCGGCGCTATCCCTTGGTCTACGAACAGAAGCCGGGTGCTGGTGCTCTCAAGCCCCAGTTCGTGCTGGAGGCCCTGCGTGACGCCACACCCGATGACACCATCGTGGCGTCGGGTGTGGGTCAGCACCAGATGTTCGCATCGCAGTGGTGGCAGTTCGACTATCCCTACACCTGGGTCAATTCGGGGGGTCTGGGCACCATGGGCTTCGCCGTGCCGGCGGCCATCGGGGCCAAGGTCGGCCGGCCCGACAAGACGGTGTGGGCGGTGGACGGCGACGGGTGCTTCCAGATGACGGCACAGGAATTGGTCACCGCGTCCTCGGAGAGAATTCCGGTCAAGATCGCCATTCTCAACAATGCCTACTTGGGGATGGTTCGCCAGTGGCAGGAGATGTTCTACGCCGAGCGCTACTCCGAGGTCTACCTCTCGCCGGACCTGCCCGACTACGTGGGATGGGCCGAGGCGATGGGATGTGTTGGCATCCGGGTCGAGTCGACGGAGGAGGTTGCGCCGGCGATCGACAAGGCCAACGACATCGACGATCGGCCGGTGGTCATCGACTTCCGGACCGATGCCTTCGAGAAGGTCTTCCCGATGGTTGCCGCCGGCGCATCCAACGACGACATCATCGTGGACCCCTCGCTGACCCGGGGAGACGGCTGATGAGCGTCTACGGAGCGGACAAGCGCCATCACACCCTCACGGTGGTCGTGGAGAACAAGTCGGGTGTGCTGGCCCGGGTGGCAGGGTTGTTCTCGCGGAGGGGCTACAACATCTTCAGCTTGGCCGTCGCACCGTCGGACAACGAGCGGTTCAGCCGGATCACCATCGTTGTGGACGTGGAGTCGGCGCCCCTCGACCAGATCATGAAGCAGCTCGACAAGTTGATTCCGGTGGTGTCGATCACCGAGCTCGACCCGAGCATGGCCCGAGAGCGCGAACTGTTGATGGCCACCGTGGAGGCCGGCCCGGACACGCGGGGTCAGATCATCCAACTGGTCGGCGTCTTCGAGGGGAAGATCGTCGACGTCGGCCACGACAAGCTGACCGTGGCCCTGGAGGGTGCACCCATCAAGCTGGACGACTTCGAGGACCTGATCCGCAGCTACGGGATCGTCGAGATGCAGCGGACGGGGCGGGTGGCTTTGCCTAAGCTGGACCGGTCCGCTGACCACCGACCGCATCTCCTTGCGGGACCCACGACCGGACACGACACAGAGAAGGCAGGTTGAACGCGATGGCCACGCTGTACTACGAGAAGGATGCCGATCCGGGCCTCATCAGGAACCGAAAGGTGGCGGTCGTCGGGTACGGGTCCCAGGGGCATGCCCACGCGCTCAACCTGGCCGAGAGCGGCGTCGACGTGCGGGTCGGGCTCCGCGACACCTCGTCGTCCAAGGCCAAGGCCGAAGAGGCGGGGCTCCGCGTGCTGTCCGTCGCCGACGCCTCGGCCGAGGCCGATGTCATCATGATCCTCCTGCCCGACACCGAGCAGGCCGCCGTCTACGAGACGGAGATAGCGCCCCATCTGACCCCGGGTGACGCGTTGTTCTTCGCCCACGGCTTCAACATCCGGTTCGGACTGATCACACCTCCGCCCGACGTGGATGTGGCCATGGTCGCCCCCAAGGGTCCCGGCCACCTGGTCCGGCGAACCTACACAGAGGGCGGTGGGGTCCCATCGCTGGTGGCGGTGGCCGCA
>JBEKIU010000238.1:0-6453 GCA_050011635.1 Acidimicrobiales bacterium | reverse complement strand
GGATGGTCACCGTGGATCCACCGGCCACCGGGCCGGCGTTCGGGAGCACGGCGTTGACGATGGGGGTGACCACACCGATGGTGGTCGAGGCCAACGGCTGGAAGACGTACGGCGGAGGCGAGGTCGGCGTGCCGCTGAACACCCCGGACGGGTAGGAGACTGCCGTGAGCACACCAATGCTCTCAACATTGTCGGTGTAGTCGTACTCGCTGACCGTCGACTGGATCGAGCTTCCGACTGCGCCGGTTGCCTTGAAGGAGGCGCTCCAGGCGGGAACAGTCAGGGTCCCACCACCCGCAAAATGGGTGGGCCCGGTGTTCACCTCGAAGTAGGGAGTCGAGGTGGATCCGAGGAACGTAGAGGAGTGCGCCGTGGCGGTGCAGCTCGAACTGGCCCCCGTGCAGTAGGTCACGTCATAGGCACCGTGTGTCGTGACCCCCTTGTTCACGAACGTCCAAGTCAGGCCGGTCGAGAGGGTGCCAGCTACGTAGGTGGCGCCGGACGGGACGGGAATGATGGACTCGAGCCCGGTGGTGTAACCGATGGTCAAGCCACTCAGCGAAGCTGGAACGGCCTCGGTGTTCGAACCGACCGACATGGTGTAGGTGCTATTCGGCGCCGCCAGAGCCGGCTGGGTGATGTTCGTCGTGAGCGTGGCTGGGACGAACAGGCTGAAGGTCGATGCGTACGAGGCGAAATTCTCTGTCACCGGTGCCGCAGAAGCCGGGGTGGCACCGGTCGCCAGCACGGCAAAGGCACTGATCGCGAGCACGAGCGCGCCGCCCATGGAGGCCAAACGTACGGATCCTGATCGTCTTGCTCTCATGTTCCTCAACTTCCACTCGGTACCCGAATTGGTGATTTCGTTCCTGACGCCCCGCACGGGAGATTCACCCGACGGGTTGCCAGCGCCACACCTGGCTCCAAGCAACGAGCCAGGTCATCTATCCACAGCAGTGCGTCCCTCTTTCCGCCTCCCCCTGATGTCGACCTTCCCGAAATGGCCGACGAAGTGCCGCTCTGTGCCCATCGCCGGGGACGTGGACATCCTTGCAGAACTACAGATCCCCAAAACCAGAATTGATGATTCGCAAAGTGAGAACTTGTGATTTTTAAAGCACAGATCATCTGATGTCAAGTGATCGCTCCGGTGGCAATGACCGTGGCCCGGAACCCACCAAAAGGGAGCTCGTGCCGTCGACCACAACACAGGCGGCCTCCGGCCAATGGCCCGCTGGCTCGCCCCAGGCCGGAGAGGGCGGCGGCGGCAGACGGACCCCGCGGGCGGCACCGTCCACGGTCCTGAACAGGACTGGAGCGCCCGTCGACGGGCCTTCTGTCGAAGAGTTACGCGGGCTTCTGTTGAAAGAACAACACCCCTCGCGTATGGTCGCCTGGTGCTCCTGACCCTCGGCTACGACATGCGCGCCCCGGAGTTCGGTGCATCGCCCGGCGAGCTGTATTCCGCGGCGCTCGAGCAGTGCGAATGGGGCGAGCGGGTTGGTTTCGTCTCGGCCACCTTCATGGAGCACCACGCCTCCACCGACGGGTACCTCCCGTCACCCATCGTGTTGGCTGCAGCAGCGGCGGCTCTCGATCGTCGACCGGCCCGCTCGCATGGAGCACGCGGTCAAGACCTTGAAGCTGGCGTGGACCGGCGAACCGTTCGACTACGAAGGCCGGACGGTCCGCGTCCTGCCCCGGCCGTACACCCCCGGAGGGCCACCCATCATGCTGGGCGGAACGTCGAAGGCGGCAGCTCGAAGAGCTGCTCGCATCGCAGACGGGTTCGTGCCGTCGACCCCGAAATACTTCGAGACGTACCGCGAGGAGCTGGCCCGCCTCGGAAAACAGGTCCCTCCACCGATGACGAGGGATTCAGTGGGTCCACTGTTCGTCCACGTGTCCAACGACCCGGAGCGGGATTGGGCACGGATCGCTCCGCACGCCCTGCACGAAATGAACGACTATGCCCACTGGGCGAAGGGGAACCCCGACTACCCGTACCAGCCGGTGCGAGATGTCGACGAACTGCGTGCCTCGGGGATGTACCTGGTGCTGACCCCAGATGAGTGCGTGGAATTCGCCCGGGCCAACGGCGGACTCTTCGTCAAGCCCTTGATGGGCGGACTGGCTCCCGAACTGGCGTGGGAGAGCCTCGAGCTCATCGAATCCAAGGTGCTTCCTCACCTGGGTGTCGTGCCCACCGACTCTCCGGGATGAGCGGTCAGGGAAAAGACACCGGGCCCGACGTCGCCGGCCCTGGCGGCATCGGATGGAACTCACAGTCGCGGCGCCGTGAGGATCCCGTATGACGGAACCGATCACCGATGTGTGGACCGTCATGTCGACATCCCGGACGATCCGTCGCTTCACCGACGATCCGGTCGGCGATTCCACCCTGGCCCGGTGCCTCGAAGCGGCCACCTGGGCGCCATCGGGCGCAAACGTGCAGGGATGGCATTTCGTCGTCCTCAGGTCCCCTGAGCAGCGGGCAATCGTCGCCCAGGCCGCGGCGCGGGCCTTGGAGGTGATCGAGCCGGTGTACGGCATGACCCGCCCTGCCGAGGACGACCACAGCCGCAGGGCCCGCACCAACCGCGCCACCTACGAGCTCCACGATCGGGCCGCCGAATTCACCTCCGTACTCTTCACCCAGCAGCGATACCCATCCGCCTCGGAGCTCCTCCTCGGCGGCTCGATATTCCCGGCGATGCAGAATTTCCTTCTTGCCGCCCGCGCCCTCGGGCTCGGGGCCTGCCTCACCAGTTGGGCTTCCTACGGTGGCGAGTCACTGCTTCGCGACGCCATCGGAGTGCCCGACGACTGGATGCTCGCCGGGCATGTCGTGGTCGGTTGGCCACGGGGCAACCACGGGCCGGTTCGCCGCCGCCCTCTGGCCGACGTCGTGTTCCTCGACCGCTGGGACGAGCCGGCAACAGGGATCACCGGAGCCGGTCCGGATCACGCACCCCCAGCTGAGCACTGAGTCCCCGTGCCGCCCCGGTCTGTTGACATCCACGGGATCTTCGGAATCGCGGACCCCCGCGACGAGGCCCCCCGATCCATGCCGGGGGGCCTCTCGCAAACTACCCATTCAATGCGTGGTTGCTCCTAGTAGGTGTCCTTCCCGACATTGAAGATGTGGAGCCCGCCCTTCGCATATTCGCAGGAAGTGGCTTTGTAGCTCGTCGGCCCAATCAGTTTGGTGGCCGTGCCGCCGGTGACTTTGCTGGTGGTGGTGGCCCTGGCCAGCTTGGTGTAGCCGGCCTTGGTCGGGCAGCTGGCATCCGAACTGGTCACGTAGCTGGTCGATTCGATCGTCGTCTTGCCTGTCGCCCACTTGATGGTGGCGGTGCCCTTCTTCGTCGTGGTGTTCACCTTGGGCGTGATCGTGCCGTGGGACCCGGTCTGGCTGACCCCACTGCCCGTGCATCCGGTGGCGCTCTGAGAAGATGTGTTGCCCGTAAGTGACGTGCATGTCACCGTGAGCTGCGCCGCGCCCGCAACGTTCCCGGGGATGACCACCGCAGCCAGCGTGGCCGAACCGGCCAGGGCTGCGCAGACCAAGAGTCGGGATAGTTGATGTCTCATGTAAGTCCCCCTTTTTTGGGAATTGGCTCGTGGAACTGACTGCCCCACGTGGTCTCATAACCGTATACCAGAACGAACAGAGCGTTCATCCCGTTACAGGGAAGTCATCCTTCTTACAGACAGAGTCATCGTTTGGCTGTGAGGAAGCGGTCATTCTGACGGGATGTCAGAAATCCGTCACCGAAGGGAGTCCGCCCAGCTTGCGGGCATTTCCGGAGAAGGCGGAAGAAGGCCGTCGGGTAAAAGCTCTTCCCATCCAAGTCACGTTCCCCATCCCATCGTCTCGACGGGATCATTCCGTGGTGCAACCGACCGGCCATGTTCGGCGCTTCGTCGGCGCACCGGAGGCGACGGCGGTGCTGGAGCGATCCGACTCCGTCCGCCGGTCGGCGGGGTCACCGGCGGCTGAAGCGATGGCCGCGATCAGCGGGTCTGCGCCGCGTCCGGCGCCGCCCGTTGGCAGTCACGGAAGCGGCCGGAGATGAACGTCTCCACCGCATCCACATCGAGTGGCCGGGCGTACAGGAAACCCTGGCCACTGTCGCAGTGTTCGCGCTCGAGCTGGGAATACTGTTGGGTCTCCTCGATCCCCTCGGCCAGCGTCTCCAGACCCAGCGTCTTCCCGAGTTGGACCAAAGTACGGATGAGCGCCCCCGACTCCGGCGAGTCGGCCATGGAAGAGATGAACGATCGGTCGATCTTGAGGGTGTCGACGGGGAATTGCTGGAGATAGGCCAAGGAGGAGTAGCCGGTACCGAAGTCGTCGATGGCGATGCGGACCCCGGTGGCTTTGAGGGCGGCCAGCCGAGGCACGACGGCGGCCACGTTCCTCATGATGGCGGTTTCGGTGATCTCGATGGTCAGTGACGTGGCCACGAACCCCGATGTGTCCAGGGCGGCGCAGACGTCCTCAATCAGATTGTCGTTCTCGAGCTGCCGAGCCGAGACGTTCACCGACACATCCAACGGGTAGCCGCGCTCGTGCCATCGGGCACCCTGACGACAAGCCTCCGCCAGCACCCATCGTCCGACCTCGGCGATCATGCCCGATCCTTCGAGAATGGGGATGAAGGCATCGGGTTGCACGATGCCCCGTCGGGGATGGTTCCACCGCAGGAGGGCCTCGACGCCGGTGGTCTGTCCGCCGGCCAGGTTGAAGATGGGCTGGTAGACGAGCGAGAACTGACCACCTGGCAGCGCTTCCCGCAGGTCCATCTCCAGCAGGTGGTGGTCCTGCACCGCGGTGTGCATCTCGGGCTCGAAGACCACGAAGCAGTTCTTGCCGGCCGCCTTCGCCTCGTAGAGGGCGATGTCGGCATCACGCAGAAGCTGGGTTGCCGAGGCCCGGGTGCCGACGGCGATGCCGACACTGGCCGTCAGGGTCAGGGCCCCCACTGATTGACCCGGTAGCTCGAAGGGCGCCCGCAGCACCTCGATCAGCCGCTCGGCCACCAACTCGGGCCCGGCGTCCATACAGCTCCCGTCGACCAGCACGACGAATTCGTCGCCACCCAGGCGGCCGATGCTGTCGCTCCCGCGCATGGTCACCGAAAGCCGCTCGGAGACCGCCTGCAGAAGTTGGTCTCCGACCCCGTGCCCGAGGGCATCATTCACATCCTTGAACCCATCGAGATCGATGAACAGCGCGGCCACCTGAATATCGGCCCGGCGGGCCCGAGCCAGCATCTGCTCAGCGCGGTCGAGGATGAGGGCCCGATTGGGCAGCCCGGTCAGGGCGTCGTGCACGGCCTGAAAGCGGATCTGGTCGACCAGTCGGGCGTTGGAGATGGCAGTGGACGCCTGGGCGGCCAACCCTTTGAGGCGGTCGGCCAGCCTTGGGGTGAACGTCAGCCGCCCGGGCTCTTCGGTCACGCTGGCCACGATGGCACCGATCGTCTCACCGGCCACCACGATCGGAGCGGACACCGAAGCGACGCTCCCGAAGTCGGAGAAGCTGCTGTGGACCACTCCGCCGGCGATGACCGAGTCGGGCGGTGCAGAGTCGAACGACCGAGAGCTGATCCGAGCGATGTCCTCGTCGCTGTATCCGATGGATCCCGCCAGCCGGAGACCATCGGCGCACGTTCCGAACTCACCCACCGTGTCCAAGAAGATGGCGGCCCGATCGCAGTCGATGACGTCAGGTACGGCCTGGGCCACCTTCGAGGCCATCTCCTGGGTGCTCACGATTTCGGTCAACGACGTCGCCAGATCCAACAGGACCTGGGCGGTGTTGGCCTGGTGCCGAGCCTCGTCGAGGGCGTCCGCGGTGTCCAGGGCGGCTGCGGCCAGGCGAGCGTAGGTCTCCAGGCTGGTCTTCGACAGAGAGGAGAACACACCACCGCCCTCATCGACGGCCAGGACCCCGTAGTGACGGCGGGCCGATGCCACGTCGACGGCGATGACCTTGTCGGGTCCGGCCCCCCCGGCCAGCAGGTCGTCGGCGATCGAGTCCGCTTGCGATTGGGCGAGACCCTCGGAATAGACCTTCCGGGGTGCGCCCGCCCGTGGCTCGAGGGCCAGCAGTGCACCACCGGCACCGACTGCCGTGCGCAGCGAGGAACCCACAAATCCCTGAAGGACATCCTCGAACCGCTCGTTGGAGGCGAGATCGGCGATCATGTCCTGGATCTGTCCGAGCCGAGCCTCGAACAACTCGGCGCGCATCCTGTAGTGGTCCGCTTTCAGCGAGTCCGTATCGTTCTGCTGCCAGCGCAATCTGAACAGACAGGTCTCGTCTCCCCGGCACTGGCACTCTTCTTCGATGACCTCGCCGGGCGGGAGATTGAACACGATGGGAACAAGTGCATACTGCACCGCGGCAAAGTCGCAGTACTCCGGGTACGGCGCGAAGCCGTC
>JBEKIU010000237.1:0-6785 GCA_050011635.1 Acidimicrobiales bacterium | reverse complement strand
AGGTCATCGCCATGGCGCACCGGGTCGGAGCCTGCGCGCTCGTCGATGGGGCACAGTCGATCTCGCACATGAACGTCGACGTCCAAGCACTCGATGCCGACTTCTTCGTCTTCTCCGGGCACAAGATCTACGGTCCCACCGGCATCGGCGTCGTGTACGCGAAGAGGGCCATCCTCGAGTCGATGCCCCCGTGGCAGACGGGCGGCAACATGATCGCCGACGTCACGCTCGAGCGGTCGCTGTTCCAAGAACCCCCGATGAGGTTCGAGGCGGGCACGGGCAACATCGCCGACGCGGTCGGCCTCGATGCCGCGCTGGAGTACGTCGAACGCCTGGGGATCGAGAACATCCACCGATACGAGCACGAGCTGCTGGCGTACGCCACCCAATCCCTGCTGCAGGTGCCCGGGCTCCGACTCATCGGCACGGCCCCGGACAAGGCCAGCGTGAGCTCGTTCGTCCTCGAGGGCTACGCACCGGCTCAGGTCGGCGAGGCGCTGAGCGACGAGGGGATCGCGGTCCGCTCCGGGCACCACTGCGCGCAGCCGATCCTCCGACGGTTCGGCCTGGAGGCAAGCGTGCGACCGTCCTTCTGCTTCTACAACACGACCGACGAGGTCGACCACCTAGCCCGGGTGCTACACCGGCTGGCTACCGCCTCGGGCTCCCCCCGCCGGTAGCCGGGGCGGCCTCTACGTGATGACGAGGCCGAACTTGGTGATTGCCGTCTGGCTCTTCGGCTTTGTGGAGTCGGTGGCGGTGATCGAGACGGCGTAGGTCTCTGCCTTGTCCCCAGCACTCACCGTGCCGGAGAGGACCCCCGCCGAACTCAACGCCAGGCCCTTGGGCAGACCCTTCGCCTTCCAGGTCTCCTTGCCCACCCCATGGGCCGCCTTCAGGTCCACCGCGGCGTACTTCGAACCCTTTACGCCCTTGTGCAGCGAGGTATTCGTGATGTAGAGACCCGCGGGAACGAACGTCCCGGCCAACACCCACTGGCCGGTGAAGTCGTTGAACGGCCCGCCCACGATCTCACTCGTCCAGGTCACTTCGAACGCCCGGGTCGTCGGGTTGTAGGTGCCGGTCGGCCCTGCGGTCAGCCCGGGGGATGTGCCGCCCGGCTTCGGGGATCCCTGGTTGAAGTACAGCTTGTTCCACGAAGCGCTCAGAGCTTCCAAGTTTCCCGAAAGGTGCCCCGCGGCGTTGGCGCTGATGCTCGGAGTCGGGACGGCGGTGGTCGCCTGGGGATCGGGGGTCTGGGTTTCGACCGAGAAGTTGATTGCCTCGAAGCCCGTCGGCTTGATGATCTTGTCGGCCAGAGCGTTCCCGGTTGCGTCGAATGCCGGAGTCGGTGCCGGCTGGTACTGGCCGGTGACCAGACCGCCCTCGGTTCCGGGGGTGAGCAACGTGTAGGTCTTGTCGGACGCCGTCGAACTGGAATTGGGGACGTAGGCAGTGTCGCCAGCGTTCGGCGTTCCGCCAGGGTCCAGCATCCGGAAGTACGATCCGCCCGCGCCCTTGGCGGCCGAATAGGTACCCGCGGCAATTCCAAACGTGCCCACCAACGGCGTGAGCGTGGTCGCCCCGGCCGTACCGGCTCCGATGACCACGCCTGTCGCCGCGGAGGACACCATCAGTGCCAGCCCCGCGGCCACCGCGGTCCAACGCCGTAACTTCGTTCGTCCAGTCATCGGTGTTCACTCACCTTCCTTCGGGATACGTCCTGTTGGAGGACGTCTGTACGTGGGTTCAGTCGGTTGACACCGACCAGCAGATATGGCCGCTGGCCAGGTCGAACGTTGTGCCACGGGTGCGGCCGAACTCGAATCCCGACTAAATGGGGCAGAGGGTAGAGGTCGTCGCCGTCGTCGGCGGTGGTGCGTCCGGTGTCCTGACCGCCATCCATCTCCAACGGGAGTCGCCGGTTCCGGTCCGGGTCGTGATCTTCGAACCCAGGGGCGAGCTCGGCCAGGGTATCGCTTACGGCACCACCAACCTCAGCCATCTGCTCAATGTCCGGGCCGGCTGCATGAGCGCCTTGCCCGACGAGCCCGACCACTTCACCGCATGGGCTCGACGACACACCGCCTCCGCCGATGACCGGTCATTTCTACCCCGAGCGTGGTACGCCGACTACCTCCGTTCCCTCCTCCAGCCCGTCGAGCACTGCCCGGACCGGGTCGACGACATCGAGGCCGTCGGCGGCCGGGTGCAGATCCTCCTGTCGGGGGGGACCCGCCGCTCCTTCGACCGTGTCGTGCTCGCCCCCGGTTCGACTCCGCCGGTGTGGCCCGATGGCCTGGGTGGTGCTGCAAAGACGTGGATCGATGATCCGTGGGCTCCCGGCGCACTCTCCCGCCTGCCAACGGACCGACCGGTGCTGTTGGTCGGGACGGGTCTCACCGCGGTGGACACCGCGCTCAGCCTGCACGCCGCCGGGCACCGGCAGGTGATCGCCACCTCCCGGCATGGGCTGTTGCCGTGTCGCCAGCCGGACCAGCCGTATCCGCCGCTGCGGCTCGACCCGCCGATGCGGCCCACGGCGCGCTCACTGCTCACCTGGGCCCGGGTGAACGCGACCGGATCAGGGGGTTGGGGACCCGTCGTCGATGCATTGCGGACTCACACCGATGATCTGTGGGGGGCGCTGTCGGAGTCCGAGCGCATCCGAATCCTCCGGCACGTCCAACGCCGGTGGGAGGTTGTCCGCCACCGCATGGCCCCGTCGGTGGCGGCGAGCATCGAGACCATGCGGGAGGCCGGGGAGTTGAAGATCGTACCCGGCGGCGTGCGTTCCGCCCAGGAGACCTGCGACGGAACCGACGTCGTGCTGGCCGACCGGTCGGTGCGGGTCGGCGCCATCGTCAACTGCACGGGCCCGTCTCCGGACGTCCGCCGTTCGGTCGATCCTCTCGTCCGTCGCCTCCTGGCGCGCCGGGTGGTCCGGCCCGGAGTGATGGGGCTCGGGCTCGATACCGATGCCGGTGGGTGCCTGCCCGACACCGACGGGCGGTTGTGGTTGGTCGGGCCGCTCTGCCGTGGTGAGCGATGGGAGACCACTGCCATCCCCGAAATCCGCGACCAGGCCGCATCCCTGCCACGGTCCCTGTGGCGGGTCGACGAACTGATAGGAGCATGATGGAGATCATTCGCCTCGACGCCCCGGACCTCGGCAACCGGTCCTATCTCGTGACCGACGGCCATCGGGCGATGGCCGTCGACCCGCCGCGGCCGTCGGGCCCCGTGCTCGACATCGTCCGGTCACGCGACCTCGAGCTCACCGTCGTCGTGGACACCCACCTGCACAACGACCACGTCAGCGGTGGTCCGGAGCTCGCCCAGGCGACCGGGGCAACCTATGCGGTGAGCGCCGACGAGCACGTCCGCGGCGCCCACGGCATCGCTGATGGGGACCTGTTCTGCGTCGGGTCTCTCCACGTGTCAGTGGTAGGGACCCCGGGTCACACGCCCCACCACCAGGCCTTCGTGGTCTCCGACGGTGCAGAACGGGCTGTCTTCACCGGCGGCTCACTCCTCTTCGGCACCGTCGGGCGGACCGATCTCCTCGGAGCGGACCACGCCGCGGAGCTGGCGGCCGACCAGTGGGCATCGGTGCGATGGATGCTCGACACACTGCCCACCGAGACCGGCGTCCACCCGACCCACGGCTTCGGCAGTTTCTGCTCCGCTGTCCCCTGCGCGGGAACGGAGACGACGATCGGCGCCGAGCGCCGGGTCAACCCGGCCGCCCAACTCGACCGCGGGACGTTCGTCGACAACCTGCTCGCCGGGTTCGGTGAGTACCCCGACTACTTCGCCCACATGGCCGCCCGGAACCGGTCCGGTCTGCAGCCACCTGCCTATCGGGATCCCGTCCCGGTCCTTCCGGACGGCGACCTCGAGGAGCTGGCCATGCGGATGTGGGTGATCGATGTCCGCCCTCGCACCGTCTTCGCTGCCGGCCACGTCCCGGGATCGGTCAATGCCGGGGTGGACGGACCGCTCGCCGTCTACGTGGGGTGGACGATGCCGTGGAACGCCGACTTCGCCCTTGTCGCCGCCGATGAGTCCGAGCTTTGCGAAGCACGGAATACCCTCGCCCACATCGGCCTGGACCGACCTGTCGGGACAGCCCTTCCGGGCGACTCGGTCCGGACCGGCAGGCTACGTCTGGCCACGTTCGACGAATTGGCTGCCGAATGGCGTGACGACGTGAAGGTGGTCGATGTGCGGCGGCAGGAGGAGTGGAATCTCGGCCACATCGACGGCGCCCACCACGTACCGGTCCACCGCATCGCTGACGCCGAGCTTCCGAGCGGCCCACTCTGGCTGCACTGCGCGGCCGGTTACCGTGCCGTGCTCGCCGCGTCCCTGCTCTGGCGCCTCGGTCGTGATGTCGTCGCCGTCAACGACAGCTGGGACAACGCCCAGACCGCCGGTCTGCTCACCTCCGCCGTCCCCGTGTGACCAATCGGCAAGAAGATCGGGCGGCCCATCGGGCCTGCCCGCTGCCTGCTCAGCGCCGCTTCGCCCCGGCCTCTCCGCAGCCCCAGGCCTCGGCCAGCAGTGCGTACGAGCGGACTCGGTCGGCGTGATCGTGGGTCATCGTGGTGATGGCCAACTCGTCGGCGCCGGTCACCCGCTGGAGGTTGGTGAGGGCCTCGACCACTGTGCCGGGTGAGCCGACGAACTGGGTGGTCACACGGTCGGCCACCAGGGCGCGGTCCTCCTCGGACCACGCATGCGTGGCTGCCTCGGTCGGCGTCGGGTACCGAACGGCCCCTTCCCCGGTCCGGATGCTCCGCACCCAGAGGCCGTACCCTGTAGCCAGCTCCCGAGCCGTCTCGTCGTCCTCGGCCACCACCACGTCGGCGGAGACGCTCACATATGGCTTCTCGAGGTCAGCGCTGGGACAGAAGGCGGACCGGTAGCCGTCGACGGCCTCCAGGACCGTCGCCGGGCTCACGTGATAGTTGGCGGCAAACCGGAGGCCCCGCTGGCCGGCCACGACGGCGCTCTCGCCGGCGCTCGACCCCAGCACCCAGACCTCGACCGCGGCCCCCCCGCCCGGGACCACCTCGATGGAGCCACCTCCCTCTGCGGTGTAGGTACCGGCCAGCAGGTCGAGAACCTCGCCCACCTGGTCGCAGTAGCGGGGGGTTTCGGCGCTCGGCTGTTGCAGCAGGTTGGCCTGGAGGGCGATCCGGGGGGATCCGAACAGCCGCTCGACGGGGAACCGCGGAGGCAGGACGAGACCATCCACCACCTCGGGCTCGGTCCTGAGCGCGCTGGGTAGGGCCGGAGCAGTGGATGCCGGGGGGCCCGGGCGGTCACCACTCTCCCGTCGGGCACCACGTCCCCCCAGGAAGCCCCGGCTGCCCGACCGACCCATACCCAGATCGATCCGGCCCGGATGGATGGCGTCGAGGAGACCGAATTCCTCCACCACCGACAGCGGAGTCCGATGCCCCATCTGGACCCCACCGGAACCGACCCGGATTCGGGTACTGGCCGCTGCGGCCAGGCCGATCAAGACGACCGGCGACGTACCCGCAACGCCCGGGTTGAGATGGTGCTCGGCGAACCAGTAGCGACGGTAGCCGAGCTCCTCGGTCCGGCGAACCAGGTCGATCGAGCGTCCGATCGCCTCCGATGGGTCGGATCCGGATGCAATCGGGACGAGGTCGAGGACCGACAGGGGGACGCTCATCGCTGTGCCTCCACGGGGGTGCGGGAACGGCGCGGCCCGGACAGTGCGCCCGGAAGGCCGAGGTGCTGGCGCAAGGTGGTCCCCTCATACTCACGGCGGTAGACGCCGCGTTCCTGCAGGATGGGTACCACCGTCCTGGCCAGCTCGTCGAGCCCACCCGGGGTCAGGTGCGGAACCAGGATGAATCCGTCAGCCGCGTCGGACTGCACGAAGTGATCGATCTGGGCCGCCACCTCGCCGGGGGTGCCGATGAACGACTGACGGCCGGTGACCTCGATCATCAGCTCCCTGATACTCAGGTTCCTGGCCTTGGCCATCTCGCGCCATGTCCCGGCCGTTTCGAGCGGGGTCCTCGACCGATCGGCCCGGCCCTTGGAGACGGCGTCGTCCGACACCGCCGGCTCGATCTCGGGCAGCGGACCGTCGGGGTCGTAGGACGACAGGTCGCAGTTCCAGACCCGCTCCAAGAAGGCGATGGCCGTCGCCCCGCTCACCTGCTGTCGACGGATGTGAGCAGCCAGTTCGTGAGCCTCCTCCGTGGTATCCCCCAGGGCGAAGGTGGCCGCCGGAAGGATCTTGAGCTCGTCGGACGACCGCCCGTAGCGGGCCAGACGGCTCTTGAGATCGGCATAGAAGGCCTGTCCGGCCTCCAGGGTTCCGTGCCGACTGAAGATGGCGTCCGCCGCCGAGGCGGCGAACTCCCGTCCCTCGTCGGAGTCGCCCGCCTGGAAGATGACCGGATTGCCCTGGGGTCCGCGAGGGACGTTGAACCGCCCGCTGATGTCGAACTGGGGGCCGTGGTGCTCGAACACACCGACGTCTGCCCGTCGTACGAAAGATCCCTGTGCCCGGTCATCACTGAGGTCGCCTTCATCCCACGAGTCCCAGAGTTCACGGGCGGTGGCCAGGAACTCGCGGGCCCGTTGGTAGCGGTCCGACTCGGCCAGGAACGAACCCCTCCGGAAGTTCTCCCCGGTGAAGGCGTCCCACGACGTGACCACGTTCCACGCCGCCCGTCCGCCGGAGAGATGATCGAGCGTGGCGAACTGTCGGGCCACCTCGTAGGGCTCGTTGA
>JBEKIU010000236.1:0-4975 GCA_050011635.1 Acidimicrobiales bacterium | reverse complement strand
CGGGACCCAAGCGCTGGAGGTGGTGCGGGCCCGACACCTCCAGTACGACAGTGGCACGACGAGCACGTACGCCGAGGACTGGCCGCAGGAGAACCTGAGCGATCTGGCCCGCATCCGCCGGGACCACGAGTTCCTTCGGGTACTGGGTGCGGCGGTGGCCAAACAGGGGCTTGGAAATCCGCTCACCGACCTCAACCTCATCAACTCGGTGAAGAGCGACCTCACCTTCGACCAGTCGTGGGCGGTCAGCGACATGGCCAACCTGGTGCTCGATTTCCACACGGTCGACATCAACTCGGTGCCCCAGCTCACCATGCCGGTGGCGGTGGTCACCGATCCCGATGGAGCCGGCGGCAGCCTCCAGTACCAGGGCGGGACCTATGGGGACGTCGAGTTCCCGTCCCAGCCCCAGGACGAGAGCGCCATCGACCAGGTCCTCGGTATCGGACCGGGTGTCGACTCGATGACCGGTGGCGCCCTTCCAGCCTCGGCGACGGTGGCGGTTTCGGTGGTCAACGGTACCGGCGCCTACAACCAGGCTGCCGACACCGCGCAGTCCCTCGCCGCCCTCGGCTTCCACATTGCCGGCGTGGGCGACGCGGCACCGGTCGGGGACGTGTCCGAGACAGTTGTCTTCTACGGATCCAGGTCTGCTGCAGCCGAGGCGGCGGCCGAGCGGGTGGCCCACTCGATGACCGGGTCGGTCATCATGGCCTACGACCCGAGCCAGGTGACCGACGGAGCGGAGGTGACGGTGCTCACCGGTACCCAGTTCACGGTGAATGCACCGCCGGCCCCGCCGGCGGCATCGACCACCGCGGTACCTTCTGGTGGAACGTCGAGTGTGCCGTCCACGGCGGTGGCACCGAACACCACCTCGCCCAATGCATCCGCCATTGCGGCCCCATCGCCCACGACGTCCGGCCTCGAGCCATGGGATCCCCGGGCCTGCCCGGCGGGTGCCGCCCCCACCGCTCCGGTGGCCAACCCCACCTGACCGGCCCTCGGGTGGCACGACCCACTCAGGTGGGCCGGAGCGTGATCAATTCCTGGACGTTGTCGTAGAGGATCATCCGACGGTCGTCATCGTCGAAATTCTTGAGCTCGGCCACGTACTCCATGGGCTCGGGGAGGGCCTCGATGTGGGGCCAGTCCGATCCGAAGATCACCCGGTCGGTGCCGATGCACTCGGCCACCTGGTAGACGTCGTCCTCCCAGAACGGATTGATCCACACGTGCCGCCTGAGCGTCTCGACAGGGTCGTCCTTCCAGTAGCCGGGCATCTTGTTGGCCGTCGATCTGATCTTCTTGATCAGATCGGGGAGGTACTCGGCTCCGTTCTCCACCGACGCGATCCGCAGGTTCGGAAACCGCTCCAGGTGGTTCTCGAAGATCAGGGTCAACAGGTAGTCACGGATGGCCTGTTCGATGGCGAACGACTTGATGGACGGTTTCCATCCCCCCGTGAAGGTGGCCGCAAACCCGTCGACGGCATATCCGTTCGACGAGCCACCGCTGTCGGCGGCATGGACCACCACCGCGACGCCGGCCTCGTTGGCCAAGCCCCAGAAACCGTCGAACATGGGGTCGAACGGGTTCCGGCGCCCGATCACCGTGGTCGGTGCCGCTGGTCGCATGACCACGATGCGCGCACCCTGATCGAGCGCCCAGGCCAGTTCGTCGGCGGCCCACCCCGGATCGGCCAGGGTGATGTAGGGGGCGGCGAGGATGCGACCGCGGTAGTCGAAGGTCCAATCCTCGACCAGCCAGCGGTTGAAGGCTCGGAACAGATGGCAGACCGCTTCGGGGTCGTGGGCCAGCGGCTCCTCGTAGATCATGCCTAGGGTGGGGAAGAGCAGGCATCCGGCCAGGCCCTGGGCATCGAGGGCGGCCAGGCGGGCTTCGGGTCGGCGGTAGGCAGGGCGGACCGGTTCCCGCCGTGACAGGAACTCCATCGGGTTCCGTCCGTCCGGATTCCCCCTGAAGTAGTCGTACATCGCCCCGGGGAGGGCCACCGGGTCGAAGGTCGGGTTGGTGACCGCCCGGCTGACCCTGCCGCCGATGACGTGGTAGCGGCGGCCGTTTATCTCGGACCATTGGATCACACGGGGGCCGAGGGTCGGATCGAGGTGGCGGGTGAAGGCGTCAAGAGCCTCGTAGTAGTGGTTGTCGGCGTCGAACACCGGATGACCGACCTCGCCGACGTCACGCATGTGCTGCCTCCTCGTTCGTGGCCCCGGACGGGGCGTCCACCGACCATCCTAGGAGCCGCGCCGGGGACCGGTCGGGGTCCACCTCGGTGGTTCTACTCCGGGTGCCAGTACATGAGGGGGGTGGTGCTCAGCGCTTCCGGCGAGGCGGTGTACGCCTCCACCAGCCACTGCGAGCCGCGGCTCGGTGCTCCGAACGGCGACAACGGGTAGAGCGTGACCGTCGCCGAGGCATGGGGCCCGAGGGCCAACTGGCCCCGCCCGGCGGGAAACCAGAACCCTCCGGGGTTGCCGCCGCCGACGGCCACCATGAAGTGGGGGCTCACGGTCTGGTCGGTGGCGTTGTGGACGTCGAGGGTCACGGCGGCGAGGTTCGAGCCGCCTTTGGAGGTGGCCACCGATCGCACGCCGAGCTGCAGTGGCGGCGACAGGAAGGCGATGACCGACACGCACACCGCGGCGACCGCCGGCACGATGGCGGCCAGCCCCAGCGGGAGCCGCAGCCGTCCTCGGGCCGCGACGGACGAGGTGCGCGGCGCCGGTGCCACGCTGATGGCGGCGACGATGGCTGCCGGGTAGAGGTCGGCCAGGTAGGTGGACAGGCTGCGGGTGGCGACGAAGAACGCCAGCGGCAGGCACAGCATCCAGATCCTCTTCATCTGCGGGTACCAGATGAGCATGGCGGCCATCAGTGCGACCAACACGAACGCGCCGGCGAGGGTGAGCAACGACAGTGACACCCCGTGTGCGATCCCATGCAGCGCCAGTGTGACCAGACCCTGCCCGTCTGCGATGAGCGGACTGGCGAAGGGCAGGAAGGTCCCGCGTGCCCACGCCGTGGGTTGCCAGATCACGAACGGGAGGTTCACGACGGCGAAGATCCCGACGACGACAGCCACATACCGGCCCGCGACGCGCACCGGGTTGCGGCCGGAGCGCTTTGCCTCGAGGGCCAGGCCGATGGCGATGAAGGGGATGCAGAACCACGGGGTCTGCTTGATGGAGCAGGCGAGGCCGAGGGCCACGGGACCCATCCAACCGGCCATGCCCGCGCTCGGCCCGAGTCCGAATCGGTCCCATCGCCAGACGGCGAGCACCAGGAAGGGGAGGAAGGCGGCGTCGGTGCCACCCGACCCGAACACCCCGCTGAACGCGGGTGCCAGCAACAACAGGGCGGCGAGCCAACGGGTCGAGGCCGGCAGCAACGCGAAGATCAGCACCCCGGTGACGATCCAGGCGAAGAGGTCCAGCCAGTCGACGACCTCGTGGTGGAACCCGAGGGCGAGGGCGGGCAACTGGAGGAGGATCGATCCGGCCGGGTATGACACGTGGTCCACATGCCCGCCGCCCACCAGGTAGGTCCAGAACTGCTGCGGGGCCTTGAGCAGCTTGGCCGCCGTCCCGAGCGTCACCGCGTACGGATCGATCCCGTGCAGCAGGAGTTTCGCCCCGACCTGGTTGAAGGCAGCCGAGTCCGTGCTGTAGAAGCGGCGGGTGTGGATGCCGATCCCCTGGTTGGCCAGTGTCGACACCACCACCATTCCGAGCGCCGACAGTTGCATGAGTGGCGACCGTGAGCTCGGCGCCAGCCACGCCGCCGCCAGCCCGACGATGCCGGCGAGCACCAGCAGGGGAGCCGCCACACCCCCGAACGACCAGGACGACCACGATCCCCAGAGCTGGAAGCCACCGCTGATCACCCCGAGCCACACCACGCTCCACACGCATCGTTCGGCCATACCGCCGCCATCGGACGGCCCGTCGGGCCCGTCCGAGCCGCGCCGGACTTCGTCAGGCACCCTTTCGATCGCCCCGGCGGCGAGCGACGGAGCATCGTCGAGTGCCGTCACCATCGGTGGCTCCTGCGACTCTGGTGGTTTGATGGTCATCTTCCCTCTCGAGCACGGAGCCCACATGACGGTCTGGTGGCCACCGGGCCCTTCGCCGCCCTCCGGCCGCCGGGTGTCCCGGGGCCACCGGCGCCGACCGCCGTCGATCGGGGCGTGGTGGCAAACGATAACGTGCGCCGGGGCACCGTGGTCCCCACCCGGTTCCGAACCGGCCGTGCCGGTGCCATAGGGTCGGGCCATGGCCATCTACCAGCTGGGACACCTCGTGCCTGTCGTCGACCCCTCGGCGTACGTCCACCCCGATGCCGTGGTCATCGGTGACGTGACCATCGGGGCGGAATCCTCGGTCTGGCCGGGCGCCGTGCTGCGCGGCGACTTCGGAACGATCTCCATCGGGGCCCGCTCGTCGGTGCAGGACGGCACGGTCATCCACGCCGGCCCCGGATTTCCCACGACGGTCGGTGACGGGTGCGTGATCGGCCACCTGGCCCACCTCGAGGGCTGCACGCTCGAGGATGACTCGCTGGTCGGATCGGGATCGGTCGTCCTCCACCACGCCATGGTCGGATCCGGCGCCACCGTCGGAGCCAATGCGGTGGTTCCCAACAACATGCACGTACCACCGGGGGCCCTGGCCCTCGGGGTCCCGGCCACCATCCGGCCGGACCGCTCCGACCTGACCCTGATCCGGTTGTCGGCAGACGAATACGCCGCCAACGGCCGGCGCTACCGGGAGGCGCTCACCCGCCTCGACTGAAGCCACGTCCGGTGCCGACGTCTCGGATCGGACCTCGGGGCCGCGGCCCATCCCCGCCGTCGCACCGCGGCGGGGTCAGAATCTGGCCATGGACGGGACCCTGACATTCGAAGGCCGGACGTCTGAGGCCACCCGTCAGTCGGTCGAACAACGGGTCG
>JBEKIU010000235.1:0-7174 GCA_050011635.1 Acidimicrobiales bacterium | reverse complement strand
TGTCGACCCGGCGGCCAGCCGCCGGGTCGACACCCCCAAGATGTCGGTAGCCATTCGAGGCACTGGTGCCTGGTGGCGAAATCTCAGGGACTCGCCTCACTGAGCTGTGGCACTGTCGCTGCGCGTCCGGCCGGAGCGGAAGGCCACTGCCTTCTACCAACCACCGCCTTCTACCAACCACTGCATCCGCTCTGATCTGGCGGACTGGGCTGGATGCGCTCGGCCACCATGATCTGTTGGTCCTCGGAGGCGTCGGCGCCCTCGGGAGCGAATTCGAGTCCACCGTAGGCATCCCAGTTGGCCCGGGTGATTCCGAGCCCGCCGCTGAACGAGGGTCCGTCGGAGCTCCAGTCGCCCCCTTCTTCGCACATGGCCACCTGTTCCCACGCCGCCCGCTGGTCGGGAGTCACGGTGTCGATGGGACCGACCGTCAGGGGCGGCGCCGGTGCCGAAGCTCGGGCCAACGCGGCAAGGGCGATCGTGTTCGGCGTTGTCGTGCCGGTGGTGGTGACGATGTGCGTGACCAGCGGCGCGGAATTGATGAACGGCAGGGCGGCTTCTCCCTTCGCCGGAGCGTGGGGCACCGTCCTGCGACGGACCACCGAATCGACCGGTGCCATGGGGATGTTGCGCACGATGGTCGGGCGGGATGAATTCAGGACAACTCGGGCAGGCTGCGCAATGGCAGCCTGGGTACAGGTACTGACGGTAATAAGTGCGACCGGAACGATCGCCACGAGTGCAATGCGGGTCCGCATGGCACCTCCCTTCGTAGGGCGCGTAAAAGCGCCTTCCTCTGCTTGGTGTTGGCGGGCTCCGGCCTTTGCATTCGTTCCCCGGACGGCGAGCGGGAAGGCTTCGTCCGTCCTGGCGTTACGCCACAGGGTGTGCGGCCGGTTTGGTTATGCCCAAGATTGCGTCGTGGTGACACCACACTTTTCGTCGTCAGTCAAACGGTCAGGCTGCGATATGCCGGTGGCCCTGCTGGCCACGAGGGCGCGCCGAGCCAAGCGGGGAGCTTGGTGCACGCTGCGGTGCTACCCGTAGGCCGGTGGTTCCGGCTCCCGGTAGGACGCCCCGATCTCTGTGCGAGTCAGCTCGGCGTCGATGCCCTTTGAGCACTATAGCGGAAGCTGATCATTTGATTTGTGCAGCAACCAAAACAACGGTCCTCACCTGGGCATAAAGGAGAGAAAATCAACAATATCCACAGGATCTACACGTGGCTTTACCGCAATTTTAGGGAGGATCTCTTTAGGAGTTATTGACCATCTTCTTCATTGATCGGTAGTCCGCAGCGTCGTGGCCCGGACCGTCGACGCCGGGGTGGAAGGGGTCACAGGGCACGCTCACGACTCCGCAGGTGAGTGTGCCCGGCGTTCGTCCGCAGGGAACCAGAATTGCCGAAGGGAGAGGCGGGACCGAAGCCCCACCCCTCCCTTCTCCCCCTGGCAGTGTGCTCTGCCCTGGGTCACCAACCCGGTTCAGCAACCGGTCGAACCTGCCCCGAAGCTCTCCCTCGAAGCCGTGTTGGAGATCGCGGGGCCCCACCGCTCCGCATCATTCGCCGGCGCACCCTGCCCCGGCGTATATCCCCCCTGTCAACTGCGAGGGTAACGGATTCCGCCATTTCCTTCATCGCCAAAAGTGACGAGATTCGATGACGAGGATGCAACGATCTGATGCACCGGGGCAACGATGTGGGCAGCAACGATGTGGGCAGCACCGGCGTGAGCAGCAACGACGGGAGCAGCACCGTGGCGACCACACATGAGCAGCCCAGTGGAGACCACAGACGTGAGCCAACACAGTGATGAGGACCAAGGGCGTGAGCCAACACAAGTGATGAGAACGGTCGGCTCCTGGCTGCATACCTGCTGGGCCTCGGAGTTTCTACCGTGCTTCAAATGGCGGGCGTCGAAGTTGCCTGCATCGGATTCGAGGACCCGGGTGTTCCCGGTGAAATCGACATGATCGATCGGGTTATGTTTCTTTCAATGTCGCGGATCCATGCCACCGATTTGACCGAGGACGGAGCTCCGATTCGCCGACCGACCAGGGACCACACCAGGTGATGGCGCCACCACCAACCACGCTGGCTTCTCCGATCTGCAACCGTTTCTCCCCATTGCTCACCGACCATCTCACCCCCTGTGCAGGTGCCGCCGCCGAGCGTGGCTCTCTGCATGAAGGCTGATAGATTGGAATTCGGATCGTCAGGGGATTGGCTGTCTCCGGACGAATTTCCATCCCTGAGCCGCAGCCGTCGCCGTCGTTCGCACCGAACGACACGACGATGTGGGGCGAGCTGAGGTGACGAAATCGGTTGCGCCGGCGAGTGGGCGCGGAGCTATACTTGCGCTGGGTCGCGTATGTCTGCGTCCAAAGGGACGAGCGCAGGTAACGAGTCGAATCTGCTCGAGTGCCCGATGATGGCCGCTTGCATAGGCTCGGGGCCGATGGTGTGGAGGGGAGCGGTATGGCGGGGATGGCAGGTAGGCCTTACGTATCGATCGTGTTCCCGTGCCTGAACGAGGAAGAGTCAGTACGCGCTTGCGTTCTCGATGCCTACCTCGCATTGGAGGAGACCGGATACGCCGGCGAAGTAGTGGTGGTGGACAATGGGTCCGTGGACCGGTCCGCCGAACTGGCCCACCTGGCCGGTGCCCGGGTGCTGAAGCAGCCCCAGCCGGGCTATGGCGCCGCCCTCCGCACAGGCATCGAGTACGCGCGTGGGGAATTGGTCGTGATGCTCGACGCCGATGGGACCTATGAGATCGGCGCTCTGGGACGCATGTTGGCGCCGATCACGTCGGGCGATGCCGACTTGGTCGTAGGGAACAGGATGTCCAATGCGACCAAACGCAGCATGCCTTTTCTCCACCGGTTCGTCGGGACGCCGATTCTGACCAGGATGGTCCGCCACGCTGCCGACGGGCTCAGCGTGCGCGATAGTCAAAGCGGCTTTCGGGCCTTTCGGAAGAAGGCGATCCAATCCCTCGACATGAGCTCGACGGGGATGGAGTTCGCCTCAGAGATGCTGGTCCGTGCGAGCTGGGCACGTTTGAGGATCACGGAAATCGATACCTACTACACCGAGCGCGTCGGGCAGTCGAAGCTGCGTACGTTTGCCGACGGGTGGAGACACCTGCGTCAGCTGTTCCTGCTTGCTCCCGACATGCTCGCCATCGGACCCGGCATACTCTTCACCCTGCTCGGCCTCGTGGGTTGGTGCGCAAGCTTCGTTGCCTTCGGGGACAATGTCGTCGGCTCCTATGGTTGGCAGACTCTTCACCTCTCGCAATCGCTGCTCGTCCTCGGTCCGCTCATGATCATGATCGGGTTCGGCCTGCGGTTCCGAGCCGCACTGGTGGGTCTCCGCCCGAGGGCGAAGGTGGCCCGACACATCGTCCCCATTGCCGGTGGCTTGGGCATCCTCTTGCTCGTCACGGGGATCGGACTCGATTTGGCCCTCAGCCTGCACGGACTGGCTTGGCATTTCGGTGCCAGTGCGACCTCGGCCATGGCCGGGCTGATTTCGGCGTTGCTGATCGACGGAGCCATATTTGCGGCGGTGCCGCTTCTCTATCCGATCATCGCCCGCGGCCCGTCCGAGGGGATCATGGCGCCACGCTCAGAGATCGACTTCGAGGGCGAGTCAGATTCGGGCTTCGGCCAGGCACTGGTTTCGGAGTCGACTGGCACCTCGAACAGCCTCGACATCGATGGTCGGATCGAATTCCTCTTCCCTCCAACAGGCGAAGGATCTGTCGAGCATTCGCCGTCCGATCCTGTTTCGGCGCATGACTCCGGTTCCGAAGTGGCCGAATCCCTCTGATCGGGGAGTTCCCTCTTGGAAGTGAGTCCAGTGGGAGTGAGTTGGCTTTCCGTCGGTGACAGCTCCTCCCTCCCCCATCAGCGTGGTCGGCCACATCGGACGCCCGTTCCCTGTCGGATCCACTCTTCACCGAGATAGTCAACCGGGCAGAGCGAAATGGGCAGGCAGGCACTCAACGGTTGCTACTGTCACTGGAACCAGGATTGTGAAACGCTGGAAGTCAGGTGTCGCGTAGAGACGAGCTCCTCGCTCGACAACCACCAGGGGGCGTGTTCCGGATGATTGCAGAATCTGACCTCGCATGAGCTCGGCGCGTTCAGTCATCGACCGGGCTGTAGCCCCGCTGCGTGCTACTGCCTCGGACCGGCTGGTGCGCAACGCCGGCTGGATGTGGATGAATGTCGGCCTCTCTTCAGGGCTGGGACTGCTCGGATGGGTCATCGCCGCCCGGTTCTATCCTCCGCGTGAGGTCGGAGCTGTAGCAGCAGCCGTCGCCGTGTCGAACTTCATCGCCACCGCCGCCGCACTCGGCCTGGTGGAGACGACGATCCGGCATCTGGCGGGAGTCGAGAACCAGCGCCGTTTCATTGCCCGAAATTGTGTGTTGGTGGGTCTTGCCGCTCTGGCGGGTGGGGTCGTGTGGTGGGTCGTGACCCATCGCTTGCTGGAGTCGGAGGGCATCGGCCCCTGGCTCGCGTTGGGAATCCTCTGCGGATCCGCAGCCGCAATGACTGTGAATGTGGTCACCGACGGTGCGATCATCGCCGCGCGTCGCCCGGCCCTTCTTCTGTTCGAGAACTCGGTGGGCGGACTGATGCGGCTGTCGGCGATCGCACTGGTATCACTCGGTGCGTTGGGACTTCTCCTCAGCTGGTCTCTGGCCGCGGTGGCCGGGGTCCTTGTCAGCCTCTTCGTGGTCTTCCGGCTGCTTGGTTTCCGACAGAGTGGATCGTTGGCACTGACCGCGGTGTCGTCGGCCGTCGTCGCCATTGCGGCCCCGTTCGTGCTGGGATGGTTCGGCCCCGCGTATGCTGCACACTCGACCACACTGCTCCGCCTACTGGCACTGTCGGCATTCATCTCGGCTCCGAACTTCCTCGCCGACACTGTGCTCAACGTCCGGCGTGATGTGTCCGGTTACGCATGGGCAAATGTGCTGGGAAGCTGTGCCTGCCTCGGAGCAATCATCGTCGTCATACCGGGCTCCCCAACCGCGATCGGATGGGCCTGGGTCGTGGGCCAAGCAGCCTACGGCGCGATCTCGTGCACCCTGGTGGTCCTTCGCCGGCATCGCGGCGACCTCTATCTCTCGACCCTCGGGTCATCGTGACCACAGACTCAGAGGGTCGGCTGCTCGGCAAGCAGCCAACGCAGAAGACAGAAGGCAGAAGGCCGACCAACCTGGCCCGCTCTCTTCATGATGGGCCCAGCTTCGATTCGAAGATTTTCTCCGCCTCACCCAAGAGGGCCGTCCACGCGTAGTGCGCCGCCTGGTTGCGGACGGCGGCCGCGTCGATCTCCGAATAACACGCTTCGTGTATGGCCTTCTTCAAGCTCTCGTCCCACATGTCGTTACCGAAAAAGTAGATGTTGTCGAGCGGTAACCTCTTCACCTCATTGAGTTCGCTGGAGACGATCTTCTTTGCCAGGGCGGAGTATTCGAATACCTTCATGGGACTGGCAGAGTCGCGGAACCGGTTCTTCTCCGAGATGTTGAGACATACCTCATGCTCGTTCACGAGATCGAACAATTGCCGTCGGTCGGCAATCTGGCCTTTGAATGCGACGAGATCCCCGAGATTGTTCTCCTCCACATAGTGTTTCGCAGCTGGTATCTCCGGTCCGTCTCCTATCAGGGTGAGAGAGATATCCGGAATGGTTGTCCGGAGCTCGCACACCACCTGGATCAACGGCACCACTCGCGACCACTTGCCATAATTCGTGACATACACCAGGGAATGCTTCTTGCCTGGGGCGTAGGGTATCTTCAACGCCCAGTCCTCCACGCCGTTCGTCATCTTGAAGATGGAATCGGATCGGTACTTCCTGGCATAGGCAATGAGCTCTTCCGAGACACAGAACACGGCCCTGCTCGCCGTGATCTGACGAACGATCGTCGAATGAACAGCAAGAAGTCTGAAGGCCAGTTTGTAGACGGGCGATCCATAGAGCTCCGGGAATGCTTCGTGATCGTCTGCGAGGTCGTAAAAGAATGGCAGATCGAGAGGTGGCTCTGTCTCGCTGAAATACGCTTCGGAATAGATGAATTCCAGTTTGTTTCGCTCAAAGATCGACCGAATTTGACGTTTGAACCATCGCTTGTTCAGCGGTGGGAAAAACAAGGGGACGCGTCTGACCTTGTGCATGATCACGTTCTCATCCGTGTACTCGGATGCTTTCCACGAATGACGGAAGCTGTCGACGATGGTCCGGGCCGTGAGAGGATATGGCATGCTCCACGTGATCATGTGGACTTCGTGCCCCGTGTCGCTGAGGGTCTTTGCGATGGGTTTGGCTCTGACCGCCGACGGCAGGTAAGGAATCACCAGAATCTTCACCGCGCATGCTCCTGCTTGAGTCGTTCGCCCACGGTGCACCGGAGACGTTTCACTGTCGCAGCCGATCGGAGGTACTCATCGTGTGTCGGTGGACGTTGGTGTTGGAACAAGGGTTGTAGCTCGGCTCGGGAACTCGGCTCGAACGGTATCGGTGTCGCCACTAGCTCAGAAGGCTAACAGGGGGTGGTGGTGGCAAACGGCAACGGACCGGGAGCAATGCTCAGCGAGGTCGACGTTCTGACCGATCGTCCTGATCGCGGGACACAGCGCAAATCATCTGTCAACGTAGCAGCCCTCTTCCTCGGACACCGGCCTTTCTGTCCAGGGGGACGCCGACGCTGACGCGGCTTCCGCGTGCCGTACACTTCACGGCGGGGAACCTTGATTCTGCGACCGCAAATGCCAAGTGTTGAGAGGAATCGTGAGACATCAGAGAACGGGTGCGGGGAGGCAGTTCGACCTTCGAGCGAAGGCTCCGCCCATCGGCCTGGTTCTGATGGTGGCGTTCGCCCTCCTTGTGACCGGCTGCGGGTCGAGCGTCGTTACAACACCGTCAACGACGGCAGCCGCGGATTCATCGACGACGACATCGACAGCCGGCTCATCAGGTAGCGATGACCCTCTCTCGCAGGTGGCAGCGGCCGTGGAGGCAGCAGCGAAAATCCAGATGCTTCCCTCGAACACTCAGCCACCGCTGCAGGACGTCGCCAATGACGACTTTCCATCGAGCCCGGCAGCACATGCCTGTCCGCCCGGAAGTCTGGGCCCGGCGAATGCG
>JBEKIU010000234.1:0-5041 GCA_050011635.1 Acidimicrobiales bacterium | reverse complement strand
CCAGAGAAGCAGATTGCGAGGCCTCTCACCCGATGCAATATTTTTTCCCCTCGACACCCCAACAAGGCCTCTCCGCGGACTTTCGTAACGTGTTGGATGCATCCGCCGATGCCGGGCACGGGGCCTATTTGGGACACAGCGAACGAGGTTGGTGCTTCGCTCGACCCGAGCAATCGGTGATGATCCTGGGTCCGCCGCGCTCGGGAAAGACGTCGTCGTTGATCATTCCAAACGTGATGGCGAGCAACGGACCTGTGGTCTCGACATCCACCAAACCGGACGTGCTCGATGCCACCGTCAATGCCCGGGCGCAACTCGGCGATTGCCTCTTGTTCGATCCGACCGAATCAGTGGGCCGATCCGCCGGATTGCTGCCGTTACGGTGGTCACCACTCCAGTCGTGCACGAAATGGCTCCCGGCCCTGTCGATGGCCCGATCGCTGGTCGAGGTCGGAGCCGGTTCAGGTGGGCGGGTTCTCGCCCGCGGTGACGGCTCGCACTGGACCGAGCGGGCCCAGGCGCTGATGGCGCCGCTGCTGCATGCCGCCGCCATCGGCGGTGCCGACATGCGCACCCTCCTGACCTGGGTGGACAGGCGCCAGGCGGTTCCGGCCCAGCGGATTCTGGCGGCCGAGCCGGGACGGTCCACCGAGTTGGCCCGCAACCTCCTCGACGGCATCGTCGCCACCGACGAACGAGAGCTCAGCGGCATCTGGTCCACGGCCTCGGGGTCGTTGACCGGGTTCCGGACCGACCAGTCGTTGGACGCCACCGCCGACCCAGACTTCGATCCCGCACACTTCGTCCTGTCCGCGGACACCATCTACATCGCGGCCCCGGCCCATCGCCAGGCCATGGTGGCACCCATGGTGGTGGGATTGATCGACGACGTCCGGCAGGCCGCCTACCTCCGGAACGCCGAGGAACTGCGCGGGTCCGCATCGAGGCCACCGGTCCTGCTGGCACTCGACGAGGTGGCCAACATCGCCCCCATCCCTGATTTTCCGTCGATGATCAGCGAAGGTGGTGGGCAGGGACTTGTAACACTGGCGTGCCTGCAGGATCTCTCGCAGGCACGGAGCAGGTGGCCGGATCACGCCGATGGATTTCCCTCACTGTTCGGGACCACGGTGGTGCTCCCCGGAATCGGAGATGTCAGAACACTCGAGGCGCTGTCCACCCTGGCCGGTGACGAGGAGATACCGACCCGCACCGTCTCCGCCGGACGGATGTCGACGGATCACCTGTTGGCCGACCTGGTCGCGGGAGGCCGTCTGCAGCGCGGTGAGAGCGTGTCGACCCAATGGCGACGGCTGCTCCCGCCCGACGTCATCACGCGGGGGGCTGTCGGTCATGCACTGGCCTTCGATGAACGCAACCGGCCGGCGTGGGTTCCCCTCACCCCCTTCTATGCCCGCGAACCGTGGCGCACCCTGTGTGGCGCCGGACGCAGTGTCGAACGACGTGCCGGACGCAGTGTCGGAGCGACGGTCCGGCCGGGTGTCGGGGACGATCTGGGAGATCGGCAGCTCCGGCGAGCCGCCGACGTCACCAGGGACGGACGGGGCATGGGGCGCTGACCGTGGACGCGTCACCGTCACCGTCCCAACTGCCGGTCGACTGCGACCCGTGCCACCTCGTCCCCGCGTATCGGGGACAGGTCAGGGCTCGGATCCGGCCACCGGGGTCCGGATCCGCGACCTTCCTCGCCGGGCGCCGTCACCATCGAAACGGAAACCAGTCGCTCCTCGCCCCGTGCCACCGCCCGGGCCACCTCGGCGACCGCCCAGCGCGGCTCGAACGTTCCCGGCCGCCGAAGGGCCAGATCCTCGCCGTCCGCCGATCGGTCGGCGACCCCGCGGCTGGGCAACGGCGCACCGGCAGCACCCACCACCCGGGTGGCGACCGACTCGATGAGCTGCGCGGGTGCACCACCCGGGGACGCGGCGGCGATCACCGCCACCACGTCGCGGTGGGCAAGGCTGCGGCCGGACGAGACCAACCCCTCGAGCCGTAGACGCACCCGGTCCGGCTCGATCTCCTCACCCGGTCGGGCCGCACGCCCGAGCCCGACCACCCTGGTCAGGTCACCCAGCTCGAACCCGAAGTCGGCGGCCCGGTCCTTCCACTCCCCCATCATTGACTCGACGGTCCGGGAGCGGTCCTTGTCCGGACGGGTGGCATAGAACGCACCGCGGGTCCGTTGCCGCCGACTCGGCCGACTCGGTCCACCCGGCCGTCGGGCCGCGTATTCGGCGATCGCCGCCGACCGCTGTGAGAAGAGGAAGCGGAGCCCCGGATCGACCCCCCGGACATCGCCCATACCGGAGGGAGGAACCTCCCACGCCACACCCAGGCGGCTGTGCAGCTCCATGCGTAGACGGGCGTGGTAGATGCCCCGGATGGCATGGAGATGGGCGAAGACCCTCCGGCCGTCCACGGCCGACCACCGACCGTCCACGCCCTGGGCGACGTTGGCCACGACCAGGTGGGTGTGGAGGTGGGGATCGAGGGCACGGCTGGTCCGGTGCACGAATTCGCCGGCCACCACTCCGGTGGCGGCCAACCGGGTGACCTGGCCGTCACGGGAGCGACGGACCCCGGTCGCCACCCGCTGGAGATAGCCGACCGCGTCGGCCACCGCGGTGCGGTGACCGGCGCCGACTTCACCGGCGATCTCCCCTGGGGCCAGCAGGTGCAGCAGGCTCACCGACTTCGGTGCGCAGAAGGTGAGGTCGTAGCCGGACACGCTGCGATCGCCCATCTGGGCCCGAAGGGCTCGGCCCGACCCGGGATCACGACCGCCGAGCACCTCCCCGAAGTCACGAAGCTCCACGGTGCCGCTCACTCCGAGACCGACCGTGCCGGCCCCCGACCAGGTGCCGGGGGCCTCGCCGGCCACACCGGTCCCCTCGGCCCGGCCCGGGACCAGGTCATCGACGTAGTAGAGGTGACCGCCGGGGCGGACCACATGGATCTTGAGCACGTCCGACGGTGCGCCCGCACCCTGGCCGAGGACCTTGCCGAGGGGCCGGACCGACGAGCCCGGATACCTGGCCGGGTAGCGGAGATCCAGCTTGCCGGATCCAGCACGCCGGGCCCATCCGGCGGCATCCGGCCCACCGGGGCGGGCCGGCCGGCTGTCCCACCCGTTTGGATCGGGACGCGAAAGGGCCGGGTCCGGAGCAGGACAACAACGTGCTGGGGGGGGCTGCAGGTTCCCTGCTCGACAGACCCGGCACTCATCCATCGGCTCGCTGGGAGCGGGACTTTAGGAATTTCTACGAATTATTCGAAAAAAGCTCTGCGGACCCCCGACAGGGAGGTGGGTTGCGGGCCGGGAGGCCCGGGCTCGCAGGCGCAAGCACTCAGCGCCGGCCGGCGAATTGGCTCCGCTTCAAGGAACCGGGCGACGCATGACGAACTGGGATCCGAGGTCGGCGACGGCCTCGACAGCTCCCCCGGCCACGAACTCGTCTACCGCTCGTCGGACACCGTCGTCCCACCAGCCGGGCGAGCCATAGTCGTCGCAGGCCAGCAGGCCGCCCGGCCGCAGCTTGGGCAGCGCCATGGTGAGGTCGCCCATCACCGCGTCGTAGAGGTGGTTGCCGTCCACGTAGATCCAGTCGAGACCGCCGTCGGCCAGCAGGCGCAGCGCCTCGGTCGACGGCGACCGGTGCACCACCACCGTGCCCGCGGCGATTTCAGCTGCAAACCGGGTCCGGACGGCGTCGCTGATGGCATCCATGTCAGCCTGGGACCGGGCCGCCAAGCCGCCGTACCAGGCACGGGGTTGGTCCTCCTGGAAGATCCACGGATCGATCAGGTGGAGCTGCTTCGGCCGCGTGTGGCGGAGCAACGACGCCGAGAAGTCACCCTTCCAGACCCCGATCTCCGCCCCGACGCCTTGGGCGGGGAGCATCTTGACCAGTTGGTAGCGGGATTTTGCCAGGCCGTACCGGGACCACCGCGCCACTTTGTCCGGCACATTGAAGGGGAACGTCGTCCGTAGGTGGGCCAAGGCGCCAGCAGCATACCTGACCGTCCCCGGGCGTCTTGGGGCGGCGGCGGCCCGGCTACCCGTCCCGGTAGCGCCGGAGGATCCGGGTGGCGGCGTCGGCCGCCAACCGGCCGTACGCGGGCGGATCGACCACCCGGGCCTCGGGTCCCAGGCGGAGGAGCAGGCGTTCGAGCCAGGCATCGCCGCCCACGAAGATCTCGATCTCCACCCGTCCGTCGACCTGTTCCGGCGGCCCGGCAGAGGGGATCGAATCGATCAGCCAGGCCGTCGACGGGTCGGCCGACAGGCGCACCCTGCGAGCATCGGGACCCGGGACGAACGGTTCGAAGTCCTGGTGGCTGTGCCCGCTCCCCGCAGCCCGATCGGAGACAGCCGACCGGAGCACCCCGCCGTTGTCGTCGGGAGTGGCCGTCGAGCCGACGGGTTCGGTACCGGTCAGCTCGGCGGAGCCGATGCGATCGACCCGGAACCGCCTCACACCGGCGGCCGACTCGCACCAGGCGTCGACGTACCAGTGGCCCTCCGAGCCGAACAGCCTGAGCGGCAGTATCTCCCTGTCGGTCACCTTGTCGGTGGATGCAGAGTAATAGGAGACGGCCAGGTGCCTTCCCGAGTCAAGGGCTTCGCTGACCAGGGGAAGGAGAGCCGGCGCGTCGAGCTCCACAGCCACCTCCTCGCCTCCGAGCGCCCGATCGAGCTTGGCCAACGCCCTCGACAGCGCGCCGGTGTCGTCGCTGCCCGGTACGGCCAGGAGGGCGCGGGCGGAGGCGGCAAGGGCGAATCCCTCGGAGGGGCTCAGCCGCCGGGGTCGGGCCAGGGCCGTCCCCACCCGGGCGGACACGGTGGTCTCGGTGACCACGATCTCCATCAGCTGATCCGGCGAGTAGGGCGGAACCCCGCAGCAGGCGGCCATCTCGAGCTCGGTGACCAGGGCCTCGGGTGAAAGGTCGAATCGGGCGGCAACCTCGTCGATGGGTGCCTCGTCCACCTGGGCCAACCAGGCCAGGATGGCCAGGAGAC
>JBEKIU010000233.1:0-5081 GCA_050011635.1 Acidimicrobiales bacterium | reverse complement strand
AGGGCCGAAAGTCCCAAATTCGGATGAACCGATCCACCGGTCGGCACGATGTCGGGTCGAATGCCATGTCAGGGTGACGAAGGAAGGACCAGGACGGCGGCCCCGTTGACCCGGTCATGGGCCAGGTCGGCAAGTGCTTGATCGGCCCGGTCGAACCCGTACGCCACCGTGGACACCCGCACCGGGATGCGGGCGGCGGCCTCGAGGAACTCAATTCCGTCCTGTCGGGTGTTGGCGGTCACGCTGCACAGGGCGCGCTCTTCGAAGAGGTGGCGTTGGTAGTCGAGCACCGGGATGTCGCTCAGGTAGATGCCGGCGATGGCCAAGGTGCCGCCGCGGTCGAGGGCTTCCAGCGCCGGCGGCACCAGCGTCCCCACCGGGGCGAACAGGATGGCGGCATCGAGGGGTTCCGGCGGCGGGGCGGCGGCATCGCCGGCACTGGCCGCACCCAGCTCCAGGGCGAGGGCGCGAGCCTCGGGCGCACGGGTCATGACGTGGACCCGGGCACCTTCGGCCATGGCGATCTGGGCCGTGAGATGGGCCGAACCCCCGAAGCCGTAGATCCCGAGCCGTCCCCCCCGAGGGAGCCGCGAGCGCCGGAGCGCCCGGTAGCCGATGATCCCTGCACACAGGAGCGGCGCCGCCTCCTCGTCGCTGAACACCTCTGGAACCAGGTATCCGTACTTCTCGTCGACGACGACGTGGTCGGCATAGCCGCCGTCGATGTCCCAGCCGGTGAAGACGGGTGCGATGCAGAGGTTCTCGCGATCGGCCACGCAGTAGCGGCACGTCCCGCAGGTGTGGGCCAGCCACGGCACACCGACCCGGTCTCCCACCTTGAACCGGACGCACTCCGGCCCGACCTCATCGACGAGCCCGACCACCTCGTGACCGGGCACGACCTGGTGATGCCTGGGGGCGAGGTCTCCCTCGGCCAGGTGGAGGTCGGTCCGGCACACGCCACAGACGCGCACTCGCAGCCGCACCTGGCCCGGCCCCGGTACGGGGACAACCCGTTCGACCCGCCGCAGGGGATGGGAGTCGATCGGGCCCGGCGTGTCCACCACCCAGGCGTTCATCGTCTCGGAGGTCATGGTCCGCTCCTCGGCCCCGGCCCTTTACTCCTCGGTGCGGAACACCAGCACCGGGCAGTGGGCGTTGGTCACACAGTGCTCGCTCACCGACCCGAGGAGCATGCCCGCGAACTCGCCGTGGCCGCGGCTCCCCACCACCAGCAGGTCGGCCCCCTGGGACGCCTTCACCAGGAGCGGCGCAGGATGGCCCTCGAGGACGGTCGGTTTGAAGGTGACGGTGGGATGGGCCTTGCGCATCGGTTCGAGGGTCTTGTCGAGCGATTGCGCTGCCTCATGGGCCGGGTCGTACCCGGAGGGAACCGGCAACGACCACCCGTAGCTGACTGGCCAATCCCAGGTCATCAGGACCTCGAGATCGGCTCCGGTGAGCTCCGCCTGGCGTGCGGCCCACTCCGCCGCCTCTGTCGAAGCCGGCGAGCCGTCGATACCGACGATGATCCGATGGTTGCTGTCCGGCTGGCTACTCATCATCCGTCCTTTCAGGGGCTCCGATCGTGCCCGGTGCGTGTCACGTGCCCGGTCGGGCCCGGGCACTCGGCTCGACGATGGTGCCCCGACTGCCCTCGAGCAATTCGGCGGCGTCCTGGAGCCTACCGATCATGGCCCGGTACCCGGTCGCCTCGACGAACCGGCAGGCCGCCTCGACCTTGGGGCCCATCGACCCGGCGGGAAATGGCAGTGCCCGCAGTTCAGTCGGAGTCGTCCGCAGGATGGCGCGGGCCGACGCGGTACCGAAGTCGGCTTCGACGTAGGGGACGTCGGTGAGCAGCACGAGGGCGTCGGCACCGATGTCATGAGCCAGCATGGCTGCGGTCAGGTCCTTGTCGACGACCGCCTCGACTCCGTGCAACATCCCGTCCCCACTCCGACAGACGGGAATTCCACCACCCCCGGCACAGACGACCGTGGCACCGTTGGCCACCAGCGTGTGGATGGTGGCCATCTCGACCAGCGACTGCGGTTCAGGGGAGGCGACCACCCGGCGCCACGATCCCCCGTCGGGCCCGATCTTCCATCCGCGCCGACCGGCCAGGCGCTCGGCCTCTTCACGTTGGTAGACGGGACCCACGAACTTGGTCGGGTGGTCGAAGGCCGGGTCGTCGGCACCGACCAGTGTCTGACAGATCAGGCTGACCACCTCGTGTCCCGGCAGGGCGTTCTCGAGTGCCTGGAGGAGGAAGTAGCCGATCATCCCCTGGGTCTGCGCACCGAGCACGTCGAAGGGATAGGGGTGGGGGAGCACGGGGTCGGTCGCGCTCTCGAGGGCCAGCAGGCCGACTTGCGGACCGTTGCCGTGGGTGATGACCAGGTCATGGTCTCGAGCCAGAGGGGCCAGGGCATCCACGGCCACCTGGACGTGCTTCTCCTGGATCTCGGCCAGCGGCGTCTCCCCGCGTTCGAGCAGGGCATTGCCCCCCAGTGCCACCACCAGTCGCATCTCAGTCCCCGACGGTGGCGACCATGGCCGCCTTGATGGTGTGGAGGCGGTTCTCCGCCTGGTCGAAGACGATGGAGGCCGGGGACTCGAATACCTCGTCGGTGACCTCCAGTGCGTCGAGCCCCCACTTCTCGTGGATCTGGCGACCGATGTCGGTGTCGGAGTTGTGGATGGCGGGAAGGCAGTGCATGAACTTGACCTCGGGGTTGCCGGTGGCCTCCATCAGCTTGGCATTGACCTGGTAGGGCAGCATCTGGTCGATCCGCGCGTCCCAATCGGAAGGCGGTTCTCCCATCGAGACCCACACGTCGGTGTAGATGAAATCGGCGCCCCTGACACCCGACTGCACGTCGCTGCCGACCGAGATGCGGGCATCTGACCGTTCACCCAGTTGATTGGCCACGCCCTGCACCTGTGGCGAGGGCAGCAGCGTCTCGGGGCCGACGATGCGCACGTCCATCCCCAAGAGGGCCCCGGTCACCAGCAGCGAGTTGGCGGTGTTGTTGGAGGCATCTCCCAGGTAGCACAGCGTGACCCGCTCGAGGGGCTCGTCGTGGTGATCGCGCATGGTGAGCACGTCGGCCAGCATCTGGGTGGGGTGCCACTGGTCGGTCAGTCCATTCCACACCGGCACCCCGGCAAACCTCCCCAACACCTCGACGGTGTCCTGGGAGAAGCCGCGGTACTCGATGCCGTCGAACATCCGGCCGAGCACCCGGGCCGTGTCCTTCATGGTCTCCTTATGCCCGATATGGGACTCCTCCGGCCCGAGGTAGGTCACGTGCGCCCCCTGGTCGTGGGCACCGACCTCGAACGCCGATCTGGTCCGGGTGGAGGCCTTTTCGAAGATGAGAGCGATGTTGCGCCCGACCATCCGCTGGCGTTCACTCCCCGAGCGCTTCTCCTGGCGCAGCTCCTCGGCCAGGTCGACCAGGTAGAGGAACTCGAACTTGGTGAAGTCCGACTCCTTGAGCAGGTTCCTTCCCTGAAGGTTCATGGCAGCTCTCCGTTCCGCGGTGACCGGTTATGCCGGATCGCGCTGGATGGGACAGGTCATGCACCGTGGGCCGCCACGGCCCCGCCCGAGCTCGCTCCCGGCGATGGACACGACCTCGATCCCGTTCTTCCGAAGCATGGTGTTGGTGGCCACGTTGCGCTCGTAGCCGAAGACGACGCCGGGGGCGACGGCGAGGTAGTTGGTGCCGTCGTCCCACTGTTCACGCTCGGCGGCCCGGACATCCTCGTCGGTGGTCAGGACGGTGACCTCGGGTACCTCCAGTAGCCGGGCCAGGGTGTCCCACAGGCTGTGGTTGCGGACGACGGACAGCTCTCCCGGCTTCTCGCCGTCGGTGACGGTCCAGCTGCGCAGGTGCTGGTCGAAGTAGGGGTAGAGCACGAAGGTGGTCTTGTCGACCATGGACATCACCGTGTCGAGATGCATGAAGGCGTGCGACCGGGGGAGCTCGATGGCCACCACCGTGGTGGCCTGCCCGGCGTCGAACAGCGCGTGGGCCACCGTCTCGACGGCCATCGGGGTCGTGCGCTCACCCATCCCGACCAGCACGGCACCGTTGCCGATGACGTGGACGTCACCGCCCTCGATGGTGGCCGGCTGGTAGTTGCGGTCCTCGTCGCCGTAGTAGGTGACGAAATCGCCTCCGGCGAACAGGGGGTGGAAGCGGTAGATGGCACGGGTATGGAGCGACTCGCGCTGCCGGGCCGGCTTGGCCATCGGGTTCACCGTCACGCCACCGTAGATCCAGCACGAATTGTCCCGTTGGAAGAGGTGGTTGGGGAGCGGGGTGAGCACGAAGTCGTCGGCCCGCAGCATGTCCCACTTCAGGCTGTGGGCCCGCAGCGGTTGCAGGTCGGCCTTGAGCACCCCACCCACCAGGTACTCGGCCAGCTCGGCCCCGTCCAGACCGTCGAACAGGCGCCGAACCGGCCCGACCAGCGACGGCCCCAGGTTCTCCGGTGTGCACACCCGGTCGAGGACGAAGGACCGTCCCTCGGGAAGGTCGAGCGCCTCGGCCAGGAGCCGGCCAAAGAGATGCACCTGCACCCCCTTGTCCCGGAGGGCCTCGGCGAAGGCGTCGTGCTCCTCCTTCGCCTTCTTCGCCCACATCACGTCGTCGAAGAGGAGCTCGCCGATGTTGTCGGGCGTCAGCCGGGACAGTTCGAGCCCGGGCCGGTGGACGATGGCCTGGCGCAGCCGGCCCACCTCGGAACCCACGTTGAAGGTCATGACAGCCTTTCGTCGGTCGGTGCGGACAGGGACGGGGCGACCAGATCGGTGTCGGACAGCACTGCCGTGTGGCCGTTGCCGGTGCCGCCGTTCATTCCATCGGCCAGCCCCAGCTGGGGGAGGTCCACCGGCTCGTCGGTCTCACCGAGGCGTTGGCGGCGGGCGTTGAGGAAGGCGAACAGGATGAGCCCGGCCAGGATCACCACCAGGGCCTGGTAGACGACCTGGTAGCCGGAGGCGAACGTCACCCACATGGAGAAGAGCACGCTGGCCCCGGCCACCGAGAGGTCACGGGCCAGCAGCC
>JBEKIU010000232.1:0-5300 GCA_050011635.1 Acidimicrobiales bacterium | reverse complement strand
TTCCTCGAGATGAACACCCGCCTGCAGGTCGAGCACCCGGTGACCGAGGCGGTGACCGGGTTGGATCTGGTCCGCCTGCAGCTGCTGATCGCCGGTGGAGGGCAGCTGCCGGAAGAGGTCCATGCCGCGGTGACCGCCGGACCGCGTGGACATGCCATCGAGGCCCGGCTCTATGCCGAGGACCCGACCCGGGAATGGCTCCCGTCGACAGGGAGGCTCCATCGATTCGAGATCGGATCGGACGACCCCGGTGTGCGGGTGGACAGCGGGGTCGAATCGGGCGGTGTGGTGAGCCCTCACTACGACCCGATGTTGGCCAAGGTCATCGTCCATGCGCCCAGCCGGACGGAGGCCGCTGCCACCCTCTCGGCCACCTTGGCCGGAGCCCGCATCCACGGTGTCACCACCAACCGCGACCTTCTGGTCCGCACGCTCCGTCACCCAGCATTCCTGGCCGGCGACACCGATACCGGCTTCCTCGAGCGGCACGGTGTCAAGCAGTTGGCGGCGCCGCTCGCCGATGACGACGCCGTCCGGCGGCATTCGGTCGCCGCCGCGCTGGCCGGCCAGGCCCGGCGCCGCGACCGGGCGTCGGTGCAACGATCCATCCCTTCCGGTTTCCGCAACAACCCCTCTGCGCCCCAGCGGACCGCCTACGACATCGGTGAAGCGACCATCGACGTCGCCTACCGTTTCGATCGATCCGGTCGAACCCTGGCCGTCGTCGAGGTGAACGGCAGTCCCGCTGAGATCGACGGCGCGGTGGCCACGCCCGAGGTGGTGACGCTGACCACGGGGGGCGTCGCCCGGAGGTATCTGGTCGACTGGGTAGGTCCGAACGCCTTCGTCGACGGGCCCGACGGCGCCTCGACGTTCGTGGAGCACGAGCAGTTCCCAATCAGTGCTGATCAGGTGGCCGAGGGTTCGGCGGTCGCCCCGATGCCAGGTGGTGTGGCGCGGGTGGCCGTGTCGGTGGGCGACACCGTCGAGGCCGGCCAGATCCTCGTCGTCCTCGAGGCCATGAAGATGGAGCACGCCGTCCACGCCAGTGCGGCCGGAACCGTCACCGAGGTGGACGTGGCCCAAGGCGACCAGGTGGAGACCGGACGGATCCTCGTGGTGGTCGAGCCGGACGGTGGAGACCAGGGCGAGTCGACCCCTGCCGATGGCACGGCACCGTGACCGATCCCCTGCGCATCGCCAACTGCTCCGGGTTCTACGGCGACCGGCTGTCGGCGGCCAGGGAGATGGTCGAGGGCGGTCCCATCGACGTCCTCACCGGCGATTGGCTGGCCGAGCTCACCATGCTCATCCTTTGGAAGGGCTACCAGCGCGATCGCTCCAAAGGTTGGGCCCACACCTTCCTCACCCAGATGGAAGAGGTGCTCGGCACGTGTGTCGACCACGGCATCAAGGTGGTGACCAACGCCGGCGGGCTCAACCCGGGCGGCCTCGCCGACCAGATACGCGCCCTCTCCGACCGGCTGGGACTCGACGTGTCGGTGGCCCATGTCGAGGGTGACGATCTCCTCCCACGCATCGCCGAGCTCAACCGGGCCGGGCATCCGCTCGCCCACCTCGACACCGGACAACCCCTGGCCGAGGCCACCGGCGAGGTGATCTCGGCCAACGCCTACCTGGGCGGATGGCCCATCGTCGAGGCCCTGTCGGGAGGGGCGGACGTGGTCATCTGCCCCCGCATCACCGATGCCTCGTTGGTCGTGGGCCCGGCAGCCTGGCATCACGGCTGGTCGCCGACCGACTGGGACAGATTGGCCGGCGCCGTGGTGGCCGGGCACGTCATCGAGTGCGGACCCCAGGCCACCGGGGGCAACTACGCCTTCTTCACCGAGGTTGCCGGCATGGAGCACCCGGGGTTCCCGATCGCCGAGGTGGCTGCGGACGGCTCGTCGGTGATCACCAAGCACCCTGGCTCCGGGGGCGAGGTGTCCGTCGGGACCGTCACGGCCCAACTGCTCTATGAGATCGCCGGCCACCACTATCCCAACACCGATGTCGTGGCCCGCTTCGACACCATCGCCGTCGATCAGGATGGACCGGACCGGGTACGGGTCTCTGGCACCCGGGGGTTGTCCGCACCGGACGACGTGAAGGTCTGCCTCAATCTGCTGGGCGGTTGGCGCAATTCGATGACCTTCGTCCTCACCGGGCTCGACATCGAGGAGAAGGCCGACCTCACGCTGCGATCGCTGACAGCGACCCTGGGCGGCGCCGAGCGGTTCGCCGAGTTCGACGCCCGCCTCATCCGCTCCGACAAGCCCGACGCACCGATCAACGTCGAGGCCACCGCCCAACTGCGCGTCACGGTCAAGGACGCCGATCCCGACCGTGTGGGCCGGAGTTTCTCCAGTGCTGCCACCGAGTTGGCCCTGGCCGGTTACCCCGGCCTCCACCTCACCGCGCCGCCGGCGGCGGGCACGGTGTACGGCGTGTACTGGCCTGCGCTGGTTCCGGCGGACCTGGTGATCCCCGAGGTGGTCCACGCCGACGGTCGGCGGGTGAAGGTCCCCCACACCGCTCATCGGGCCGCCCACGCGGCCGGGGATCGGGGCGGCGAGCACGACCAGATCGTGGACTCCACACCGGATCTGGCCCTTGCCCCCGAGGCCACCGTCGCTCCCGACCTGGTGCTCGATCGGGACGGCCGGCCGCCGACCCCTGGTGAGGGTGCACAGCGCGGGCCCGGCGGGCCCACCCGGCGACTGCCCCTCGGCACCATCATCGGGGCCAGGTCGGGTGACAAGGGAGGGAACGCAAATGTAGGCCTGTGGGCCAGAAGCGACCGCGAGTGGGCCTGGCTCGACGACTACCTGACCTTCGACGAGTTCCGCAGCCTCCTTCCCGAGGCCGTCGATCTGGAGGTCCGTCGTCACCGGTTCGCGAACCTGCGTGCGCTCAACTTCGTGGTGGTGGGCCTACTCGGCGAGGGGGTGGCCTCGTCCACCCGCCCCGATCCCCAGGCCAAAGGTTTGGGAGAGTACCTTCGGAGCAGGTTGGTCGACATCCCGGTCGACCTCGTGCCCGACAATGCCGGTCCGACCGCTCCCGAGGAGTAAGCCATGGACTTCAACGAATCCGACGAGCACCAGATGCTGCGGGAGGCCGTGGCCTCCATCGCGGCCAAGTTCGGCCACGAGTACTACGCCAAGAAGGCCCACGCCGACGAGCGAACCGATGAATTGTGGAAGGCGGTCGGCGAGGGTGGGTTCCTCGGGGTCAATGTACCCGAGCAGTATGGCGGGGGTGGGGGCGGGATCGCGGAGCTGGCCATCGTGCAAGAGGAGTTGGCCGCGGCCGGCTGTCCTCTGCTGGTCATCGTGGTGTCACCGGCCATCTGCGCCACCATCATCGCCACGTTCGGGACCGAGCCCCAGAAGCAACGCTGGCTCCCCCGCTTCGCCACCGGCGAGCTCAAGATGGCCTTCGCCATCACCGAACCCGACGCCGGATCGAACTCGCACAACCTGTCGTTGACCGCGACCAAGGATGGCGACATCTACCGCCTCAACGGATCGAAGTACTACATCTCGGGCGTCGACGAGTGCGAGGCCATTTTGGTCGTGACCCGATCGGGCGTCGACCCCGACACGGGCCGGGGGCGGCTGTCCCTGTTCGTGGTGGACACCGATACGCCGGGGTTGGACAAGCAGGTGCTACCGGTGGAGATCACCGCACCCGAGAAGCAGTACACGCTGTTCTTCGACAACGTCCAAGTCGAGGCGGACCGGTTGATCGGCGCCGAAGGCGAGGGACTGCGCCAGGTGTTCATCGGCCTCAACCCGGAGCGCATCCTGTCGGCGGCCACCGCCAACGGCATCGGTCGTTACGCTCTCGACAAGGCCGCGGCATACGCCAAGGAGCGCGAGGTGTGGGGCACGCCGATCGGACGGCACCAGGGGATCTCCCATCCGTTGGCCAAGGCCAAGATCGACGTCGAGTTGGCCCGGCTGATGACGGACAAGGCGGCCTGGCTGTGCGACGTCGCCGGCGACACGCCGGCCGCGGGAGAGGCGGCCAACATGGCCAAATTCTCCGCCGCCGACGCCGCACTGGCGGCGCTGGACCAGGCCATCCAGACCCACGGGGGCAACGGCATGTCGAGTGAGTACGGTCTGGCCGACATGTGGGGCATGGCCCGACTGCTCCGAATCGCTCCGGTCAGCCGCGAAATGATCCTCAACTTCGTGGCCCAGCACTCGTTGGGACTGCCCAAGTCGTACTGAGGAGGGCCGACGTGCCGGCCGGAGCGCCGGCCGACGGAGCGCCGGAGGACCGGCCGGCGGAGGGCCGGAGCAACCCTCGCCCCTGAGGCCCTGCCGCGGCCCGCCACCCGAGGCTCAAGATTGGGCCCGAACCGGTCGATCATGCCTGGTGCAGGTGGAATTACGCCTACAAAGCGAACGCGGTAGCTGCGTACTCTGCGATACAGGGCAATGAAGAGCGCGAAGAATCCAAAGAAGTCACATCGATGGTCACTGAATCCCTCGACGGCCCGCGCCCGCGCCAGGGCACGAGCCCGGGGACAAAAGACCGATGAGGGGATCACGCTCGTCGAGGTCCTGGTGGCCTTCACCATCCTGATGATCACCATGGTCCCCGTCGGATATCTGCTCGACTCGACCGTGGCCGCCGCCAACAACGCACGCCAGAAGGAGGCCGCCCTGCAACTGGCCGACTCGTGGCTTGAAATCCTCTCCAACAGTTCGCCGCCACAGAGCAACGGAATTGTCACAACCAACTCATGGACGACTCCGATTGCACCCGCCGGCGCGCAGTCTCCCGTATCCCAGACCACCGACGGCACCACCTTCGTCGTCCAAGCGGAGTACTCGTGGCAATCCGTGGCCAACGAGACCGGCCAATCATCGGACCTGTGCTCCGATGGCGAGCCTCCGAGCCCTTCGCACCCGGGGGTCATCCAGCTCCACGTCAAGGTGAGCTGGAACGGCGACAAGACGGGCGACGCGGTGACGGACACCACCAATGTCGACTATCCGCAGCCCGGTCTTCAGACCGAGGGTTACATCAGCCTGCAGTTGACCAACAGCGGGGTCGCCGACACCAACGGGAACACAGCGTCGAATCGTCTCCAAGCGATCCCGGTGGAGATCCAGCCCGTCGGTGGTACGGCGTATCCGGACTTGTATCCCGACGACAACGGATGCTTCTTTGCCGAGCTGCCTCAGGGGCAGTACGTGATATCCCTGGGACAGCCCACGGCGGGAACACCCGCGGCGTTCACGGGCTACACCGGAAGCCCACCGTTCGTCACCACGTCT
>JBEKIU010000231.1:0-5347 GCA_050011635.1 Acidimicrobiales bacterium | reverse complement strand
TGCTGGTAGACACCGGCGAGGACCTGGCCGGCGGCGTTGTCCAGCCACGGGGTGAACGGGGCCCCACTGACGACGGTGCTCCAGTAGCCGTTGGTGCCGGTGGCAAAGGGGATGGGACCGGCGAGCTCGGGCAGGGCGGCAAGGCCCGCCGCGGTCAGGGTCCCGGTGGTGCCGTCGAGGGCCCCGGTCGATACCTCGGTCAGCCCGATGCCGGAGTAGGGGGCGGTGTAGCCGTCGATCTGGCGCACCCCGTAGGTGACCTCGTAGGAGTCGAGGGCGGTGAGCTGGCCGGCGGCGAAGGCGGCCGGTGAGTCGGCGATGACCACCCCGTTGAAGTTGCCCACCGAGCCGGTGGTGAGGGCCGGGAGGGAGACCTTCTCCGACCCGTAGATGCCGGTGGCGGTGACCTCGGTGTAGGCCACCCCTTCACTGCTCAGCGCTGACTGCCAGGCTGCGGTGGTCGGATCAGTGGAACCCGTGCCGACGAGCAGCACCTTGAGATTGAGCTCCACCGGCGTGGCGGCGGCCGCGGTCTTTGCGGCCACCGACAACAGGGTGCCCCCCAGCAGACAAGCCATGACGACAGTGAGTACCGACCGATAACGACGATTCATTTTGCTCTCCGATGCGCGGTCCCTGCCCGATGTCGCGACGGCGCACTGGGCAGAGTAAGCCCCGCACCGGGGTGTGCCTACCCTGTACTCATCCCTTGTCGCCCTACATTTTCAGGGCCCGGCAAGGGTTCGACCCTCGTCTTTCAGCGGCCTGCCCCTTGCGCCATCGGGACGGCGCCGGCTCCGTCCCGCCGGCGCTGGCCGGTTCTCCACGGCATCCCTCCCACACCGATCCGAAACCTGAGGGCCGGAGGAAGCCGTCAGCTCGGGGCAGAAACCAGAACCGGTTCTCGCGGTCCACCGCGGGATCCGGCAGACGACGAGTCGACGCTGCCTGGTCGCCGCTCGTCAGTTCCAGCTCGGGGTCCGGCTCTCGTGCTTCCGGCGAGGGCCGGTCAAAGGCAACCAGTAGAGGACGACGAGCAGGACGATGCCCACGCTGCCAACGATGAACAGCACCCAGGCAAAGAGATCGGCGCCGACCTCGGCCATCCGCCTCCCGGTGAACGGCGGGCTCAGTGCACCGGGTATCACCATCCGCCCTGGGCGGGGAACGATGATCCGGTTCGAGCCCGGAACCGCGGCGACGTGCTGGACGGCATAGGCGAAGGAGCTGCTGTGGTAACCGACCAGAAGGGCCACCCCGGCGACCACGGTGAGCAGGGCCAGGAGGGCCGTGAGGGCGATGGCCACAGGGAGCCGCCAGAAGAGTCGCCGTTCGGGGGCCGGGGGGGCCGTCACGCCTCGGGCGACGGCCCACGCCGCGGCAAAGCGCCGCGGATCGAAGGCGCTGTTCCCGAGTACGTCTTCGGGTGAACCTCCCTCGGCCTCGGCCTCTTCGAGGTCGGCCGTCAGGTCGGCGGCCATCTCATTGGCCACGGGGTCTGGGACTCCGAGCCGTCGCCACTCCCGACGGCACTCGTCGACGAACTCACTCACGGCGTTACCTCCGTTTCGACCAGATCCGCCTCGACCAGACCGAGGGCACCATCAACGGCATCACGTGTTGCCTGCCATTCGCTGACACCCGCTTCCAGCGCTCGCTCGCCCTCTGAGGAGAGGCTGTAGTACTTCCGGGGCGGGCCTCCGTTGCTGGCGGCCCGACGGGTCTCGACGAGGCCATCCCGCTCCAGCCGACCCAGGAGCGGGTAGATCGAGCCTTCCCCGACGGTGGAGAGGCCACGCGCCCGGAGCCGTTTGGTCATCTCGTAGCCGTACGCCGGCCCGTCGCCCACCACCGCTAGAAGGCAGAGGTCGAGCACGCCCCGGAGGAGCTGGCTCCGTCGTCCCTCCTGCTTACCCATGCACCACAAGCTACTACTATCTTGCCGTGCAAGCCAGCAGCCGGATCGAGCTGCTTTGGCCGGGCCCGATTCCGCCTTCTCACCGCGCCCTCTACTGAGGAGTGTTGCGAAGGCTCGGGATACGTCGCTTCTCATCCCGTTGCGAATCCAGCACGGAGAGCATCTGAGACAGCTCCCTCGGTGCGTCGCTCACCCGATTCCGCCGCTCTTCGGGATCGGCGGTGATGTTGTGCAGCTCGAAAAGGGGTTCGGCCGCTGGACCCAGGAACGGGTTCCTGGCCATCCCCTTCGCCTCGTACCAATCATCGAGACGCTCGTAGTAGTGATTGAGCTTCCAGAGCTCGTTGCCATCGCCTTCGCCGGTCGGCAGCGTGGTGATCACGGACTCGATACTCGTGGCTGCACGCAGTGCCTCGAAGGGTTTGCCGTTCACGATGTTGACCTGCGTCGAGCCCATGGTGACGTTGTCCTCGGTCATGAAGTAGATCGGGGTGGCCACCGAGGTCTCCCGCTCCGTGCCTCGGATGAGGCTGCTCAGGTCCCTACCGGGGAGTGGCTGAGCCTCGTCGTGATGTTCTGCGACCCTGGCCGCGGCCTCTTCCTGGTCGATTCCGGCGAGACCGAGCAACGTGGGGACGAGGTCGACGTGACTCGTCGGGATCGAGATCCCGTCGCTCCGGGGAGATACGCCAGGCCCTGAGATGACCAACGGCACTCGAGTGGCCTCGTCGAAGGCATTGAACCACTTCTGGACCAGTCCCCCGTGAGCTCCGAGCAGATCGCCGTGATCGGACGTGAACACGACGATGGTCTCCTCGGCCATACCCGAACGCTCCAGAGCTTCGAGGATCCGGCCAATCGCCCGGTCGACGAGCTTGTGCAGGTAGTAGTACAGCCGCCTGTACGAGAGATCGGTGTCCGTCTCGAAGATCATCTGCGGCCACGTCGCCTTGAATGCCTCCTGACACGGAGGCCGTCCGGCGAACGAATCCGACTGTGACGGTGGCTCAGGCACCACGGGCACGGTGTCGTCAGGCGGGCCGAACTGGAGGAGCTGCTCCCAACCGAAGCCGGAGAAGGCAATGTCATGGGGGTTGACAAAAGATGCGACGGTCAGCCACGGTCCCTCGGCACGCGTCGAGGCCATCTCGTCGAAGAGCTCCACGACCTGCTCGGCGAAGATCCCGTCCCGGACGGTCCCGCAGTCCGACTTGGCCGCGCCATGTGGTTCCCGACCGATCCAACCCGAGAAGCCGAACGGGTCGAGCCGATCGGCCTTCCGGTAAGCCGCAATCACGTCGGGGACCGGGTTTCCATCCTCGTCGGATGCCATCAGACTGTCGTGCGAGCCGGGAATCACCAAATCGGCGTGGGAAATGTGCCATTTGCCTCGATAGTGCGATTCGTAGCCTCCGGCCCGGAACCAGTCGCCGAGTGTCGGGACGGAGTTCGGGTCGAGCCACCCCATGGCCGGATCGAAACTCTGCTTCGCCACTCCGGCCGTCGAAGAGACGCCGTGGAGTGAAGGGTACTGACCGGTGAACAACGTTGCCCTACTTGGCGTGCATGCCGTCGACCCGGCGTAGTGCCGGTGGAACTCGACTCCGCTCACACGGATCGACTCCCTCGCCGGAAGCTGGCTCACACGGAACGACCGAACGGCGTCCGATTCGTACGGGGGCGGGTACCGCTCCTCGTCCGTCATGATCAGGAGAATGTTGGGTCGGTCCATCGGACAACCGTACGCCGTCGACTCGGCGCCCGCCGCCCGGGCTCGCCCACACGACGCCCCTGCCCCTCGTGGCGGCTCGGGCTGCCCGCTCCCCCCTCTGTCCCTGCGACCGGCGGATCACCGGCGCCTGCCGGTTCGGCCTCCCGATAATGTCCGGACCGACCGACCTCGATCGATCCGACCGCAAGGGCTACTTTCGAGGGCCGGCAGCCGATCCGAACACCAGGAGGATGCAATGGCAAGGCTCGAAGGCAAGGTGGCGGTGATCACCGGCGCCGGGAGCGGCATCGGTCGGGTGGCGGCCACGATCTTTGCCGGCGAAGGTGCCCGGGTCGTGGTGGCCGACGTGGTCGCCGAACAGGCCGAGTCCACGGCCGTTGAGATCGTGGCCGCCGGCGGTGCGGCCACGGCCTTCACCGTGGACGTCTCGGACGAGGCCCAGGTCAAGGGCATGGTTCGCACCGCCGTGGACACCTACGGCGGGCTCGACGTCCTCTTCAACAACGCCGGGATCTTCCCCGACGATGACGGGGGCATCCTCGATACGCCCCCGGAGACCTGGCAGAGGGTGCTGGAGGTCAACCTGAAGGGGGTCTGGCTGGGCTGCCGGGCTGCGGTCCCGGCCATGCTCGACTCGGGCGGCGGATCGATCGTCAATGTGGCTTCCTTCGTCGCACTGATGGGCGCGGCCACCGCTCAGATCGCCTACACCGCGTCCAAAGGTGGCGTGCTGGCCATGACCCGTGAGCTGGCCGTCGAGTACGCGCGTCAGGGGATCCGGGCCAACTCGATCTGCCCCGGACCCATCGAGACGCCACTGCTGGCCGAACTCCTCGCCGATCCGGCGCGTCGCCAGCGCCGGTTGGTGCATATCCCCATCGGCCGGTTCGGGCGTCCTGAGGAGATCGCCAAGGCGGCGCTCTTCCTGGCATCCGACGACGCCTCGTTCGTCACCGGATCGGCCCTTGTCGTCGACGGTGGGATCACCGCCGCCTACGTGACCCCGGAGTAACCACGGGGGCAGCTTCGTCACCGAGCGTCCTCATGAGGGATCGGCACAGGATGCTTGCGCCGTGGTCGCGGACCAGCCCGTCGGCTGCCACCAGCGTTCCGCTCGCCGGACGGCTAGGCGACAACTCGAGCGACGATCCGTTCACGCTGGGTCGGATAGCACACGAAGTCGCTGCCCTCCGTCGATGACAGCTTGCTCAGTCGCTCACCTTCTTCGTTGAGTATCTCCACGTCGGTCGGGCCAGAGTTCCACACCAGAATCAGCTCGCGCTCCGGTACGTCTTCGATCGGAACGGGCTTCTTCCCGACCTTCAGACGTCGGGTGATGTGGCGACGAGAGCCTTCGGATGTCCTCTCGAAGATCATGACGGTCACCAATTCTGCGGCAGGGGGGACTTTGGGCATCGATCGGTACTCCGGTCATCGGGCGGTCGCTGAGGTTCACAATGCCATAGCCCCGCCGGCCCGTCCCAGTCGTTGAGGATCCCGCCGATGAACAGGGAGAATGGTGCCGCCACCGGATCATTTCGGAAGTCCATGGAATGCGGCCGGCGTGCTCGGGTGGGATCGCCACGACGGTCACGGCATGGAAGACCTGCGAGTGGGACACCGCCCGAGGTCGCAGGTCGCCGAGCTCGTCGTGCGCCGTCGCTCCCACCGCGACGACCGCGGTGCCGGCGTCGTTT
>JBEKIU010000230.1:0-5418 GCA_050011635.1 Acidimicrobiales bacterium | reverse complement strand
CGAGGCGGTGAGCACCACACTGACCGCGGCCCCGGACAGCCCCCACAGGTACAGGCGCCGGTAGCCCCGCAGGTCTCCGAGCTTGCCGAGGACCGGCGCGGCCACACCGAAGGCCAGCAGTGGACCGGTGGAGGTCCAGGTGAGGGTCGAGATCGAGGTGTGCAGCTCCGCGGCCACCTTGGGCAGCGCCACCACAAAGACGGTGAACGTGATGTTGACCGAGAGCAGCCCGGCCAGCACCGTCCAGAGCACCCACCACTGGTACCGGTCGGAGCCGGCCAGGCGATGGTGGATCCGGTGCCGGAACAGCAAGGGCCAGGGGACGACGATCCCACCCTCGGCGCCGGCGCCGGTGCCGCTCAACATGGCCTCGGCCTCGATCACCTCGCTGGTGTCGAGCGCCTGGTCACCTTCGGCGCCGGGGCCCCTGACCGGCGGCACCGCTCAGCCCACGAGCGGGTGCATCTGCGCCTGCAGCTCCGCCACGGTCCACCGATCCGCCTTTTCCAAGGTGTCGGTCATCGTCCAGGGCCGGAACAGGCGAATCTGCCCACCCTGGATGAAGTAGACCCGCCCGGTGGCCGGGCAGTCCTCGGTGGACAGGTAGGCCACCAGGGGGGAGACATTGGCCGGATCCCAGCTGTCGAACACCGACGCATCGGCCGGTGCCTGCACGATCTCGGACAGTCCGGGGGTCTGCTCCGTCATCCTGGTGCGGGCCGCCGGAGCGATGGCATTGACCCGGACGCCGTAACGGACCAACTCGTCGGCGGCGATGGTGGTGAAGGCGGCGATGCCGGCCTTGGCCGCGCCGTAGTTGCTCTGACCGGGATTGCCCAGCAGTCCCGAGGTCGATGAGGTGTTGACCACCGAGGCCTTGACCTCCCGGCCGGCCTTAGTCTGCTCGCGCCAGTAGGCGGCGGCGTGCCGGGTGGGCACGAAATGACCCTTCAGGTGGACGTGGACGACCGAGTCCCAGTCCTGCTCGGACATGTTGACCAGTACCCGGTCACGCAGGATGCCGGCGTTGTTGACGAGGATGTGCAGATCCCCGAAGGTGTCCACGGCGGTGTCGATGAGACGTTTCCCGCCGTCCCAGTCGCAGACGTCGTCGGTATTGGCCACCGCCCTGCCGCCCGCGCCGTTGATCTCGTCGACCACCTGCTGGGCCGCGGACCGATCGTCACCGGAGCCGTCCACCGCGCCGCCCAGATCGTTGACCACCACATTCGCCCCTTCGGCGGCGAACAGGAGCGCGTGCTCGCGCCCGATACCGCGACCGGCACCGGTGATGATCGCGGTCCGTCCGTCCAACGCTCCCATTGCGGTCACTCCCCCGTTTCTGCTGCGGCCTCGGTCACGGCGCCCGGCGACGACCGGACCCGTGGGTTCTGTGGGACCACGTTGGCAGGGCCCGTCACCCAGGTCAAACCGGCAGCGCGTCCCCCGACGGGTCGCTGGCCAACCGGACCGGGCCGTCGACCCGGGCTCCCAGCTCTGCGTCGACCACGGCGGCGACCATCGATCGGACCCGGGCCCGAGGGCCGGCCACCAGCACGTACTCGGTGTTCCGCAGATGGGACACCGAGCCCACCTTCCGCCCGGCCGGATTGTGGATCCCGATCCTCGCCCCCACGTAGCGGGCCGAATCGAAGGCCAGTACCTCCACGTAGCCGCGGTCGGCGCACAGCTGGAGGAGCTCGTCGAAGCCCAGCCAGGACTCGTTGTTGTAGGAGAGGACCACCACCTCGGCCCGGACGCCGGTGATCACCCGACCCAGGGCCGCGGGCATGGTGCGACGACCGTTGAAGGCGCTCCGGCGGGCCGGGTCCCGGAGATCGTCGCGCTTGCAGGCCACGCCATAGTGGGCCGGGGCGTCCCACGCCACGATGGTCTCCCACACGTGGTAGTTCGAGTCGTACCGGTGTTGGTTGTAGGGGGGGTCGAGATAGGCCAGGCCCACCTCCCCGAGCTCGGGTGATCCGACCAGCTCGCCGGCGTCCCCGCGCAGGGCACGACCCGGTCCGGGCAGCAGGGCCGGCGCCCGGAGGGTGAGCGGCTGGTGGGCTCGTGGCGCCCACTGCTTGAGATAGGCCATCTGCAGGCCGGTGGTCGAGTCGACCCGGTCGGCCGCCTCGAGGAGGCTGGTGAGCAGGACCGGCCACAGGGGGGTGCCGGCGTAGTCGCGCTCGATGGCGTCGCGCACCGCATCGATCCGGGCCCCGTTGTCGGGGCGGAAGTACCTCGATGCCTCGCAGAAGGTGGCGGTGACGTACCCGGGCCGTCCGGCCAGGGCGTTGAGCCGATCGACGGCGTCGGACACCTGGTCGGTGATGCCCGGGTCGGCCAGCGGGTCGGTGGCCACGTAACACCGGGCCAGCACGTGGGCGAACCGGGTGGTGTCCACCGCGGTCACCTCCATCCCGAGCCGCTTCCAGGCCTGGGCCACCCGGGTGGTCCCGGAGAAGAGGTCGAGTGCGGTGCGGGCCCCGGACGCCTCGGCGAGCAGGCTGAGCGCGGGCACCAGCCGCCGCTTGGACCCCAGATACTTGATCACCGCGAGCCCATCACCGTGACGCGGCGCGGGCCGGGCTCAGCGCCGACCGAACCGGCGGAACCACCAGTTCGGGTCGCGGGCGTGGGCGTGGAAGTGGTCGGGGATCTGGCGCATCACCCGGTCGAACGACCAGATGCCTGCACCGAGCCGGGCATCTGCCACCTGGCCCAGAGCGGCGAGCATGTGCTCGACATCACGCTCGGGCGGCGAGTCGCCGTGCTGTTTCCAGACCACCATGGGCACATCGCACACCTCGCAGGCCGCCACCCAGCAGACGTCGTCCTCGTGGAACCACTCGGTGATGCGGGCCGCCTCGCACAGCTCGCACCCGGCGACGGTCCCGCTCACCTTGTGTACAGATCGACCGTGGTGCCCGGGAGGACCGACGAGCCCGCGGCCGGGGCGGTCGACTGCACCTTGGTGGAGTGCGGAGGCCCGTAGGGTCCGGCGACTCGGAGGCCGAGGGCCTCGAGGGTGTTGGCCGCGGCGGTGACCGAGTGCCCGATCACGTCGGGGACCATCACCGGTTGGGGTCCGATCGAGACGGCCACGGTGACCGGGGACCCGAACGGCTGGGGTCCGGCCGACGGCGCCGGGGTGGTACCCATCACCTGGCCGGCGGGAACCGTGGAGCTGTACTGCCTGCTCTCCGTGGGCGCGAACCCGGCTGCGGTGAGGGTGGCCTGCGCGGTGGCATATGAGGACGTGCTCCCCGTGACGGTCGGGACCAACACCGGGGCGTGGCCCTTGGAGACGATGATGGTCACGGTGGAGCCGTACCGGGCTGTCTTGGCCGGCGACGTGGCGATTACCGCGCCCAATGGCACGCTCGAGCTGTACTGCGCGGCGGCGGGCGGGCACACCCCGACCAGGTTGGCGGCCTTGAGGACCAGGACGGCTTGGCTGCAGTTGGCGATCGAGTCCGAGGCCAACGCGGGGATGGTGACCGGGGGCGGACCCAGCGAGACGACCACGTCGATGGTCGAGCCCTGCTTGGCCGTGACCACTTTTTTGCCTTTCCTGCCCGGCGCGGGGGTCTGTTTGAGGATGAGGCCTTCCCCGAGCGTGAGGTTGTAGGCGTGTGCGGTCGGCTGCACCTTGAAGTGGTCGGCACCAACGGCCCGGTCGGCCTGGGCCAGGGACTTGCCCACCAGCGCGGGAACCGGATGGCTGGGCGTGAAGACCCCGCTGCGGGCGACGAGGACCGCCGCGATGGCCACCAGGGCGGCCACGACCACGGCCGATGCCACGATCCACGGCCAGCGCCGCCGCCGGGGTTTGAACCCTCTCCCTCTGGCTGTCGGGAGCTTCTTGGTTCCTTTCCTCGGTTCACCGACCGGGTCGGGAGCACCGAGCTCGGTGAGGTCGGGGCCGTCCACCAGAAGCGCCTGCGATCGGACCCTCGCCGTGCCGTTTGTGGCCTTGCTCCCCCCGTCGGTCTCGTCGTCTGGAACCCCGTCGGCCAGAGGCAGCGGCTCCGGTCGGGGCAGGGTCCCGGCCAACGCCTCAAGCCGCACGGCCAGCTGGGCGGCGTCGTATCGCTCAGACGGCTCGGGGGCGGCTGCCCACACCAGCACGTCGTTGAGAGGACCCAGCGACTCGTGCTCGGGCAGCAGCACCCCCACCCGGGCCATGAGGGTGGCCACCGTGGTGTCGCCGATGAAGGGCGCCTCGCCGGTGACACCCTCGTAGAGCACCAGGGACAGGGCGTAGACGTCGGCCTTGCCGTCGAGCACCCAGCCCTCGACCTGTTCGGGGGCGGAGTAGCGGGCGGTGCCCAGAATGGCTCCGTCCGGCTCGGTCCACGAAGCCTCGGCCAGGGCCCGGGCCAGCCCGAAATCGGCGATGCGGAGGCGGCGGTCGGCGCCGAACAGCAGGTTGGCCGGCTTGACGTCCCGGTGGACCAGACCACGGCGGTGGGCGTAGTCGAGCCCGGCCGCCGCTTCGATCCCGATCTGCACCGCCTGGGCCGGGGAGAGCAGGACCCCGGTGTCGTACACCTCCCGCAGGCTGCCTCCGGCCAGGAACTCGAGGACCAGGTACGGGACGCCGCCCTCCTCGCCCCAGTCGTAGACCTGGAGGATGTTGGGGTGGTTGAGGGCGGCCACCGCCTGGGCCTCGGCCCGGAAGCGCTTGAGGAAGGCACTGTCCCCGGCCAGGGCCGGGTGGAGCACCTTGATGGCCACCCGGCGATGGAGGGCAACGTCATCGGCCAGATAGACGTGCGCGGACGCACCCGTGCCCAGGGCGGTGACCAGTCGGTAGCGGTCGCCGAGGACACGCCCGATGGAGTCGGTGATGCTCGGCATCGTTCTGGCTCCCAGCGTACCGATCGGCCCTCGGCTCGCGGTGGAGGGTGACCCCCACCAGGGAGTTCATCCCCTCAGGGGAGCGCACCGGTCTCGAGCAGGGCCACGAAGCCGGTCTCGTCGACCAGGGGGACGCCCAGCTGCTCGGCCTTGGCCACCTTGGACGCCCCCGGAGCCGCCCCTACCACCACCGCCAGTGTCTTCTTCGACACGCTGCCCGGCGACTTCCCGCCCCGGGCCAGGACGGCCTCCTCGGCTTCCTCCCGGGTGAAGCCCTCCAGGGTCCCGGTGACCACCACCGACCTGCCGGCCAGGGTCTGGGCCGGGCCGGACCCGTCGGGACCCGGCCCGGCCCCCGGGCCGCCGCCCGGCTCGGTGAGGTTGACCCCGGCGGCGGCCAGGCGGTCCACCACCCCCCGGTTGACGTCGGAGGCGAACCAGGCCACCACGCTGGCGGCGATCACCGGCCCCACGCCGTCCACGGCGGCCAACTCGGCCTCCTCGGCGCCCACGATGGCCTCCAGGGTGCCGAAGGCCCGGGCCAGGGCCACC
>JBEKIU010000229.1:0-5513 GCA_050011635.1 Acidimicrobiales bacterium | reverse complement strand
GAGAGGCGCCGGGTGGATCACGGCGGTGGCCGCCGGCGTGAGCGGTCCGGGCGACGCGAACAGTCCCAGTGGATCGTGGGCCCAACATCTCAACGGTGGGAGCACGAGCACACCCCGCCGACCGGTCGGCACCGGAAAGAGGCACGAATCCGTCGTCCCCGCTTCCGGACAGGGCAGCCGCGCAACGCGGGCCATCGCCGGCGCCAGCCGCGGTTGGCGATCGGCCGAACGATCGTCTCCCCGAGGCGACCAGCGCCCCTCCGGGGGAGGGAGTCCGAGGCAGGGGACGGGACCCCGGCCCATCCGGTTGGTCACGTACAGCACAAGATGCATCGCGGAGCCGACCTCGGCCGCCGCCGGCTCGACATGGGCATGGAGGTCGATGGCAACCAGGGCCCGACGGGCCCGTCGGTGCGCGAGCCAGGGGGCCACGACGGTCGGTACGCCGATGACGGCAGCCAGTGGTGCGAGCTCCGGCGTTCCGGTGGCGAGGGCCAGGGTGACGACCAGCACCAGTGCGCCGGTGACGGCGACGCCGCGGAGCGTGGGGCGCGGCACCGGCCTCACCGCCTGGTCAGCCATCCCGTAGCGGGACGGTCACCGATGCCGTGACCTCGGCCACCAGTGCGTCCGCCTCATGACCGTCGATCTCGACCCCCGGATGCAGGAGCAGTCGGTGGGCGAGACATGGGCCGGCGGCTTCCTGCACGTCATCGGGCGTGAGGAAGTCCCGGCCGGCGGCGACGGCCAGTGCCGAGGAGACCCGGACGAGGGCCAGTGCCGCCCGCGGCGACGCACCCACCGCGATCTGGGGATGGCTCCTGGTGGCGTCCACCACGTCGAGGACGTACGAACGGGCAGTCGGGGACACCTTCACCGAGGTCACGGCCTGCGTCAACGATATGAATTCCTCGGGCGTGACCGATGGCCGGAGGCCTCGCACCGTCTCGGCCGGGTCCGGTCCGGCCAGCATGGCGTCCATCTGCGGCCGACTCGGGAATCCCAGCGACAGACAGACGAGGAAGCGATCGCGCTGTCCGTGGGGAAGGGGCGACGTGCCGGCCGCATCGTACGGGTTCTGCGTGGCGAGCACGAAGAAGGGTGCGGGGAGCTCGTAGGTGGCGCCGTCGACGCTCACCTGGTGCTCCTCCATGGCCTCGAGCAGGGCGGACTGAGCCCTCGGAGAGGCCCGATTGAGCTCGTCGGCCATCAAGATGTTGGTGAAGACCGGACCCGGCCGGAACACGGGCTCCGTACCGTCGGGACCGAGGACGGTGGCGCCGACCACGTCGGCGGGCAGCAGGTCGGCCGTGCACTGGAGGCGGTGAAAGGCGAGCCCGACCGCCCCGGACAGGGCTTTCGCCAGTGTCGTCTTCCCGAGGCCGGGGTGGTCCTCGACCAGGAGGTGCCCGCCACCGGCCAGACAGGCCACGGCCAGCCTGGTGGTGGCCGGTGCGGCCGACACGACCGCGGACACCGAGGCCTCGATGGCGGCGAACGTCTGGGCGGCGCCGGGCGCCGTCTGGACAGAACGAGGTGGCTCCGGTGGGGACACGTTCATCTCCTCTCGTCGCGTGGACACCTCTGACCTCCTCCAGCACCCCACCCGGCGAGCGGCCTATCATCCACCAGGCCGTCCGCCTCCCGCCAGCCTACGGTCGCACGCATGCCGGGCCCTGTCCGGGCCGCCGTAGGCACCGGTGTTCCCTCATCCCCGGTCACCTGGGAGACTGGTGTCGTGGCCCGTTCGAGGTTCCGTTCCGTTCGATACGACCTGTCCGCCGCGGTGGAGGTGGCCCGCCTGGTGGACTCCGCCGGCGGTGCCGTGGCAGGCGACATCCTGGCTCCGGCACTGGGATACAGCGGCACCAACAACGGCGCGTACCTCACGAGGGTGGCCAATGCCCGACTCTTCGGGCTGGTGGCCGGGCGTGGGTCGCGCTTCGAGGTGACCGAACGGGGACGCAGGATCCTGTCCGGAGACGGCCCCGCCGCCATCGTCGCCAGGCGTGAGGCCTTCTTCGCCGTCCCTCTCTTCCGAGCCGTGGCCGACGCCGCCATAGAGCGGGCCGGAACGCTCCCCGACGACCTTGCCCGCTGGCTCGTGGATGACTTCGGCGAGGTCGCCGGCAAGGCCCAGACGGTTGCCGACCGCCTGATCGACTCTGCCGCAGAGGCAAACCTTCTGCACCGGACGACGGATGGCAAGTTCCAGCTCACGGCCAACTTTACCAATTTTACTCCTGTGGATAAACACACTTTCATTCAGCGGATCCGTCAGGTAGGGTTTCGGGAGCGGGCGAATTCGCGACAGGGAGAAGGTGTGGCCGTGCCTGAGAACGGACTCTGGCTCGACGAGGACTCCGGAGGAGCCCCCAAGACCCTTCCGGCCTGGCGCCGGGTCGGTGTGGTCGCCGCCGCCGCTGTCGTCCTGGTGGTGGTGGCCGTACCGGTGGCCCTGGTGGCCACCGGATCACCTTCGAAGCCGACGACCGCCCACCGGCCTGCGCCGGTCCCCCATCTCGGGACCGGGCCAGCCGAGCACCAGGTCCTCTCCGCCCTCAGCGCCACCACCGACAGCGGCAGCTTCGACTTCTCCTATGCCATCACCTCGGCCCTGCCGACCTCGACGCCGAAGGTCACCCCGAAGAAGATCTGCAGCCAGGTCAGATTCCTCACGCCCATCGGGAAGCAGGTCACGCCCATGGGGAAGCAGAACGGGCCTGCCGATGTCGTCGGCGGCGCTTCGATCTCGGCGGGAGCCATCTCGGTCCCGGTCGGAACGCAAGCCCCCATCGACATTGCCGGGACCGGCACCACACCGGCCACCCCGCCCAAGGGATACCGGTTCAAGACGGAACGGGTCTGCAACGTACCCGTGGCGCCTGCGAACCCGGTGGTCACCGGGAGCGGTGTCATCAACACGAATCCCCTGGCCATGGTGGCCTCGGCCCACATTGGGGACGGTCTGGACGTAACCGTTCGGGTGGACGGCACCGATGTCTACGAACTGGGCAGTGGTGACACCGGCCTTGCGCCCCTGCCCACCGATGCGTCTGCGTCCGGATCGAGCATCCCGCAGTTCGCCGGCATCACCGAGGGCACCCTGGGCAGCCGTGAGGGTGCGGTGGCCATGATGGGCATGGCCAGCCCGACCGGCTATCTCGACCTGATCCAGCCGGCCATCGACGCCGCCGCCAAGACGGGCTCCGGAAACGTCGACGGCACACCGGTCACGAACTACCTGGTCTCCAACAACCTCGGCCAACTGGCTTCCGCGGCCGGCACGACCGGCGCCGAATCCCAGACCATCGACGCCGCCCTCACGCTGTTGAAGGCACAGGGGTTCACCACCAACAGCGTGGTGGTATCGATAGACGGCTCGGGGTACATCCGTCAGGTGAAGGCGACGGACGACTTCGGCGACGGCGGAAAGGTGACGCTCGCGGCAACGTTCTCCAACTTCGGATGTGCCGGCACCGTGCTCATGCCGGGCCAGACCGGCTCAGGGGTGCCGCCCGTCAACTGCACCTCACCGGACGGAACCAGCCCCGCCACGGCCACCGGGGCCCCCCGCTCCTCATCGAAGGTGACCACGACGACGAGCACGACGATGGGCAGCTCGCGGACGTCGTCGTCCTCGACGACCGTCGTACCGTCGAGGACGCCCGCGACCGGCGTCACCGTGCCGACCACGTCCACCACGGTGACGACGTCGCCGCCCGCGTCGACGACGAGCACCGTGTCACCATCCACGACGGTGTCGGGCAAGGCGGGAAGCCCTGCCCCCTGACGCCGCCCACCACCGCGGTCCCCCGGCGACGGCTTCCCTGAGACGGGCCCCCTGGGCCCTCGACAAACCCTTTGACGAGCACCTGGAGGTCGACCGGGATGGACGGACGGGTACCGAAGGTTCCGACCAGGTCCGGCCACGGCCGCACCGTGCTGGTCCTGGCGTTGGGTCTCATCCTCCTCGGGGCACTGGCACCCCTCGATGCGGTGCCGGCGGCCGCCGGCCTGCCCGGCACCTACACCAACCCCCTCTCCCGGTTGGACACCCCCGATTCCGATGTCGTGCGGTTGGGTGACCGGTACTACGCGTTCTCGACCGGCGACGGCTACGACAACATCCCGGTCCTGTCCACCTCGGACCTGTCGTCGTGGCCGCAGCGTCTGATGCTCAGCCGGGCGGTCTCCGACGCCCTTCCGTGCCGGGTCGGGAGCGTGTCGGCCGGTACGTGCCAGCTCAGCAACTGGGGAACCCGAGCACCCGACAACGGAGCGCCGTGGGCGCCGTCGATGATCGACGTGCGGGGCGACTACTACCTCTTCTACGCGGCCTGGGACCCCTCGGTCGCCCACTACTGCGTCGGCGTGGCCGAGAGCCTCGACCCGGCGGGCCCGTACGTCGACCGTTCCGCCCAACCGGTCGTCTGCCAACCCTCGTTGGGAGGTTCGATCGATCCCGACGCCTACCAGGACCAGGCGGGGAACTACTACCTGGCCTGGAAGAACAACGACGGTTTCGGTTCCAGCGCGCCCGCCACCTTGTGGTCCTCCCCTGTCGACTTCAACGGCGTGGGGGCCGAGATCACCGGATCCACCACCGCGCTCATCACCCAGGACCAACCGTGGGAGACCACGATCGAGCAGCCCGAGATGGTCCGGCTCGGTGGGCGGTGGCTGCTGTTCTTCTCGGGTGGACGGTGGGAGACCAGCGGCTACGCCATCGCCTACGCCTACTGCCAGGGACCGCTCGGCCCATGCGCCGATCCGAATGTGGGTCCGGTCTTCGCATCGGCGGGAGAGGTCGCCGGCCCGGGCGCAGCTTCGATCTTCACCGACACCAGCGGAACGCTGTGGATGGCCTACGACTCCTGGACCACCGGGAACGTCGGCTACCCCGGCGGTGCCCGCAGCCTGCGTCTGGACCCTCTGTGCCTGGTCGGCAGCAGGCCCGTCCTCCTCGGACCCTCGTGGACACCGCAATCGCTGAGTCCCAGCTGCCCCAACGGGCTGCCGGACGGCTATCAGCTGGCGGCCTCCGACGGCGGCATCTTCTCGTTCCACACCCCCTTCCGGGGTTCGGTGGGTGGCCGGCCGCTCAACGCCCCTGTGGTGGGGGTGGCCGCCGACCCGGCCGGCGGGTACTGGGAGGTGGCGTCCGACGGCGGCATCTTCTCCTTCGGCGCCCCCTTCTACGGGTCCATGGGAGGCCGGCCGCTCAACAGGCCCATCGTGGGCATCGCCCCGACCGCCGACGGCGGCGGGTACTGGGAGGTGGCGTCCGACGGCGGCATCTTCTCCTTCGGCGACGCCACGTTCTACGGGTCCATGGGGGGCCGGCCGCTCAATGCGTCCATCGTCGCCGCCACCGCCGATCCGCTGGGCGGCGGGTACTGGGAGGTGGCGTCCGACGGCGGCATCTTCTCCTTCGGCGACGCCACGTTCTACGGGTCCATGGGGGGCCACCGGCTCAACAGGCCCATCGTGGGCATCGCCCCGACCGCCGA
>JBEKIU010000228.1:0-5536 GCA_050011635.1 Acidimicrobiales bacterium | reverse complement strand
GTGAGACGCCGAGATCACCACGGCGGGAACCCCCCGAGTCGCCGACAGCCAGGCCAGGGCGGGCGTCGGCAGGACCCCGACGTCGACCACGTCGGCCCCTTCGCTGGCCAGTCCGGCCGACAGCGCGGCCTGGAGCATGGGCCCGGACCGACGGGTGTCGCGGCCGACCAGGAAGGTAGTGGCGGTCATGGTGCGGCCGATGGCCCGTCCGAGGGCGAGGACCAGGTCGGTGGTCAGTTCGACGTTGGCGACACCCCGGACGCCATCGGTGCCGAACCGGATTCTGGCCACCGGACTACCGCTTGGAGTACTGGGGAGCCTTACGGGCCTTCTTCAGGCCGTACTTCTTCGACTCCTTCTCCCGTGAGTCACGGGTGAGGAACCCCGCCCTCTTGAGCGCGGCCCGGAGCTCCGGGTCGAGCTGGCACAGCGCCCGGGCGATCCCGAGCCGGAAGGCGCCGGCCTGGCCGGACACCCCGCCGCCGTCGATGGTGACGTCGATGGCCCACGACTCCGAGGTGTCGGTCAGCCGCAGGGGCTCGGTGACGATCATGCGATGGGTGGCGGAGGTGAAGTAATCCTCGAACGTGTGACCGTTGACGGTGATGGCCCCCTGACCCGGACGGATCCGGACCCGGGCGACGGCCCGCTTGCGTCGGCCTGTCGTCTGGCAGATGGGGGCGCCTGTGGCCACGGTGGATTCCTCGCGATCGGTTCGTGCGGTTGCCTGGTCGGCCACGGTGCTCACGCGCCGCTCCGGGCCGATGCCGTGCGGCGCGCGTCCGGAAGCTCCAGGGGTACGGGGGACTGGGCCGCGTGCGGGTGCTCGGCACCGGTGTAGACCTTCAGCTTGGTGGCCATCTGCCGTCCGAGGCGGGTCTTCGGCAACATCCCGGTGATGGCGTTGCGGACCACCTGATCGGAGCGGTCGATCATCAGATCGCTGTACCGGGTGGCGGTGAGGCCCCCCGGGTACCCGCTGTGCCGGTAGGCCAGCTTGCTCTCGGCCTTGCCCGACGTGAGCACCACCTTGTCTGCGTTGACCACGATGACGTGGTCACCGGTGTCGAGGTTCGGGGCGAACATCGGCTTGTGCTTGCCCCGCAACACCGCCGCCACCTCGGTGGCCAAGCGGCCGAGCACCAGGCCGTCGGCGTCGACAATGCGCCAGGCACGGGTGATGTCGGCTGGTTTGGGAGTGTACGTGCGCACGAGGATTCCTTGTTCAGTTGTGCAGAGCAGTGGCTGCACCCCGGGGTTCGAGGGCCAGCGGGAACGGCAGCCCCGGCCACGAGCAACGTCCCCACTCGCGAAACACCGATGCTGGGCCCAACCCGGCGAAGTCCCAGGATACGACCAAATGGACCCCCCGGCAAGCCGCTCAGGCATCGTAGCGGACGGCCATGAGGGTCAGCCCCTGCGGCGGAGCCGGCTGAGACGCCTGCCTGCGGTCGGCCGACCGCAGGATCCACACCATGTCCGAGGGTCGCTTCTTGCCCCGGCCGATGTCGACCAGCGTGCCGACCAGGGAACGAACCATCTGGTGGCAGAAGGCGTTGGCCTCGATCTCGAAGGCCAACAGGCTTCCCGTCGTGGGGATCAGGGCCGGGGTGGTGGGGATCAGGGCCGGGGTGGCCGAGGTGGCCTCCAGAGAGAGGGCGGGGCCCGACGCCCCCTGGCCGGCCGGCTCGGGGGTGTGGCTCAGACAGGTCCAGCGGGTGTCGATCACCCGTCGGTTGATCGGGTCGTCCGCCGCCGTCCCCGGCACCCGGCGGCAGAAGGCACGGAAGTCGTGCTCTCCGAGGAGCGCGTCCGATGCCGCCGCCATCGTTCGCAGATCCAGGGGATCGGCCACGTGCCAGGTCAGCCCGGCGAGCAGCGGGTCGGCCACCGGGCCGTTGACGACCAGGTAACGGTAGCGGCGGGCCAGGGCCGAGTGCCGGGCGTCGAACCCTGCGGGGGCGATCTCCGCCTCACGGACCACGATGGCTGGTCCCAACTGGCTGTTGCACGACCTGACCACGGCCTCGGTGTCCAGACCGGCGGACAATTCTCGGGGTAGATCGAAATGGACCACCTGGCCGAGGGCGTGAACACCGGTGTCGGTGCGCCCGGCGCACGTGAGGGACACCGCGGTGCGGGTTACCCGACCGAGCGCTCCGCTGAGGGCCTCGGCCACCGTGGACTGGCCCTGCTGGGCCGCGAAACCGTGGAAGCCCGATCCGTCGTAGGCGACCTTCAGTCGCCACCGGACGGACTGGTCATCCATCCCCCCGGGCCGGGGGGGCGGGCTCACACCAGTTCGATGCGGGCCATCGGAGCGTTGTCGCCCAGCCGATTGCCCAGCTTGAGGATCCGGGTGTAGCCGCCCGGCCGTTCGGCGTAGCGGGGGCCGATCTCCACGAAGAGCTTGTGGGTCATGTCCTTGTCCCGGATGAACGCCACCACGTTCCGCTGACGGGCCACGCCCCCCTTGGCTGCGGCGGTGATGACCTTCTCGGCCACCGGGCGCAGGGCCTTGGCCTTGGCCTCGGTGGTGACCAGGTACTCGGCGGCGATGAGCGACGCCACGAGGTTCCCCATCATCGCTTTCTGGTGGGCGGAGCTACCGCCGAACCGGCGGCCCTTCTTCGGTGTGCCGAGCATGGAGCGACCTCAGTCCTTGACCCGCAGGGAGAGTCCCCGCTCGTCGAGCTTCTGGAGCACCTCGTCGAGCGACTTCTGCCCGAAGTTGGTGATATTGAGCAGGTCGTCGAGGGTGCGGTCGACCAGTTCGCCGATGGTGTTGATCTGCGCCCGCTTGAGGCAGTTGCGGGGCCGCTCGGTCAGGTCGAGGTCCTCGATGCGCAGATCGAGGTCGGGCGAGCCGGTGCCCACCGTGCCCACTTCACCCAGCTCGAGGCCCAGCGGCTCGTCCTCCAGGTCCGCCACCAACCCGACCAGGGTGCGGAGCGTGTCGCCGGCCGAGGCCAGTGCCTCCCGGGGTGTCAGTGACCCATCGGTCTCGATGTCGAGCACCAGGCGGTCGAAGTCCGTGGACTGCTCCACCCGGACCGGCTCGACGGTGAAGGCCACCCGCCGGACCGGCGAGAAGATGGCATCGACCGGGATCACCCCGATGGTGGCGGCACGCTTGGACTTGTCAGCCGACAGATACCCCCGGCCACGCTCGACGGTGAGGTCGACCGCCAGGCGGCCCTTGGCGTTGAGTGAGGCGATGTGCTGGGAAGGGTTCAGCACCTCGACGTCCGCGGTGACCTGCAGATCGCCGGCGATGGCATCCCCGGGTCCGCGCTTGTCGAGGCGGATGGTCACCGGCTCGTCGCTGTACACCCGGAACAGGAGGTCCTTCAGGTTCAAGATGAGGTCGGTGACGTCCTCTTTCACACCTGGGAGGGTGGTGAACTCGTGGAGGGCGTCGTCGAACCGCACCTGGGTGATGGATGCGCCCGGGATGGAGGACAACAGGGTGCGGCGAAGCGAATTGCCCAGGGTGTGCCCGAAGCCCGGGTCGAGCGGTCCTACGGCAAACCTCTGACGGTTGTCCTCTTCTTCACCGATGGCTTCGACGGTGGGTCGCTGGATGATGAGCATGCTGATCGTGGCTCCTCGGCAGTGTGATGCGCAGTATCGGTCTGGTTCGGTCGGGGTTCGTGGGTGATGGGTCTTCGGTGGTGCGGTGCTGGTCGGTCGATGGATCTGGAGGTGGGGCTCCTTGGCTCGAAAGGTGGGCTACTTGGAGTAGAGCTCGACGATGAGCTGCTCCTGGACGGGCTCGTCGATGTGCTCGCGCAACGGCAGGGAGAACACCCTGACCTCGAACCGGTCGCCGACCGTCTCCAACCACGGCGGCAATTGCCGGTCGAGGGTGTCCATGTTGCGGCGGACGTGGAAGAGCTCACGGGACGACGGCTTGAGGGCCACCACGTCGCCCTGGCGTACCCGGTAGCTCGGAATGGTCACCCGCTTGCCGTTGACCAGGACATGGCCATGGCGCACGAATTGGCGGGCCTGGGACCGACTGGCGCCCCAGCCGGCACGGAAGGCAACGTTGTCGAGTCGCAGCTCGAGCATCCGCAACAGGTTCTCACCGGTGATCCCCGGGGCCCGGCTGGCTTCGACATAGAGATTGTGGAACTGCCGCTCCAGCAGGCCGTAGATGCGGCGGGCCTTCTGCTTCTCGCGGAGCTGGCCCAGGTACTCGGACCCCTGGCGCATCCGGTCGCGGCCGTGCTCTCCCGGAGGGTAGGCACGACTGTGCCGGTCGGTCACCGCCTCGGAGACCGGGCATTTCATGGAATAGCACCGCTCCCCCTTCAAGAAGAGCTTGGTGCGCTCCCGGCGACAGAGCCGGCAGACGGGTCCGGTGTAACGAGCCATCAGGTGAACCTTTCGTCCCTTCGCATCCCGGCCTAGACCCGGCGCCGCTTTTTGGGGCGGCAGCCGTTGTGGGGGATGGGTGTCACGTCTTTGATGCCGGCGACCTCTATGCCGGCCGCGGCCAACGAGCGGATGGCCGTCTCCCGGCCCGAACCCGGCCCCCGGACCAGCACGTCGACCCGTCGCACGCCGTGCTCCATGGCCCGCTTGGCACACTGCTCGGCCGCCAGCTGGGCCGCGAACGGTGTGGACTTGCGCGAGCCCTTGAACCCGACGTTTCCCGCCGACGCCCAGGCCAGCACGTTTCCCTCGGGATCGGCGATGGAGACGATGGTGTTGTTGAAGGAGCTCTTGATATGGGCCACGCCGAAGGTGATGTTCTTGCGCTCGCGCTTGCGCGGGCGACGGGCCGTGGGGGCCGATTTTGCGGTCTTGGCCATTACTTCCGCACCTTCTTCTTTCCGGCGACCGTCTTCTTCGGTCCCTTACGGGTTCGGGCATTGGTGTGGGTGCGCTGTCCGTGGACAGGGAGCCCCTTGCGATGGCGGATCCCCTGGTAGCACCCGATCTCCATCTTGCGCTTGATGTCCTGGGACACGTCGCGACGCAGATCCCCCTCGACCTGGAGGTTGGCGTCGATGTAGTTACGGAGGCGGGTCACCTCTTCGTCGGTGAGATCGCGGACCCGGGTGTCGGGGTTGGTCTCGGTGGACGCGCAGATCTGCTGCGAGGTGGTCCGGCCGATGCCGAAGATGTAGGTAAGGGAGATCTCCAACCGCTTCTCACGGGGGATGTCCACGCCTGAAATACGGGCCACGTGCTCTTCCTTCTCTCTTACGCCATGTCCGGGCGCATCAACCCTGGCGCTGCTTGTGGCGCGGGTTCTCGCAGATGACGAAGACCCGCCGATGCCGGCGGATCACTTTGCACTTCTCACACATCGGCTTGACGCTCGGTCGGACCTTCACGTTCTCGTCCTTGTCTCGTACTGCATCTGCTGGCACTCCACCTGCTGCTGCCATACCTGTTGCTGCCGTTCCTGCTCCTGCCATACCTGTTGCTGTCGTTCCTGTTGCCGTCCCGGTCCGTCCCCATCAGGAGAGGGCGGCCCGGCTCCTGCCCGCGCCGGGGGCCGGCTCACTTGTAGCGGTAGGTG
>JBEKIU010000227.1:0-5551 GCA_050011635.1 Acidimicrobiales bacterium | reverse complement strand
CTGGCCGAACGCGGCATCCGGATCAACTGCACCCTCCCGGGGCCGACCGACACCCCGATGATGCCCGACTTCGAGGAGCAGATGGGCAAGGAGTTCATGGACAACTACCCCATCCCCCTCGGTCGTCGCCAGACCGCGGACGAACAAGCCGCGCCGCTTGTGTTCCTGAACTCACCTGCGGCATCGGCCATCACCGGGGAGAGCATACTCACCGACGGCGGAACCATGGACGCACTGGCCGTCGGCACGCTCGACGTTTCGGTCTTCGGCTTTTGAGCGGGGTGACGGGCGCAGTGCCTGAAGGTGGAGATGGAGCCGGTATGGGCCTGTCGGCCGCCGAGATCCCCGACGCATTCCGACTGGTGCCTTCGGGTGAGCACCGGTTCCTGGCCACCAGTATCGGCGACCCCGGCGTACGAGATGTCGTCTACGGGGGTCAGTTGCTGGCCCAGATGATCCTGGCCTCGGACCAGGTGGCCGAGACCAAGGAAGTGGCGTCGATCCACACCCTCTTCGCCAGGAGCGCCAGGGTCGCCGCACCGCTCGAGATCGAGGTCAGGGTCGTGCACGACGGGCGCACCATGGGCAGCCACGCGGTGACGGTGGCACAGGGGGACAGGGTGTGCGCCGAGGCCCTCCTCCTGCGCCGGGCCGACGGTCCGGATCTGATCAGGCACGGGCCGGACATGCCCGACGTCCCCGGCCCCGATGAGTCACCTGCTGCGGCCCAGCCCGGGCTGGCCGCGCCGGGGAGCGAGCTCCGGGTGGTGGGCGGCGTGGAGACATCGGACCCTGACTCACCGGTGGGACCGGCCGAACTCTTGGTCTGGGTCCGGCTGCCAGGAGTCGGCGGGAGTCTGGCCCTGGCCCAGGCGATGCTGGCCTACGGCACCGACGGGTTCCTCATCGGGACGGCCATGCGACCCCACGCCGGAATCGGGCAGAGCATGGCCCACCGGAACATCGCCACCGGAGTGGTGTCCCACACCCTCACCTTCCACGAACGCATCGAGGCGGGAAGGTGGCTGCTGATGGCCCACGAGAGCCCGTATGCGGGCCGGGGGGCCAGCTACGGGCGGGCGCAGGTCTTCACCCAGGACGGCACACTGGTGGCATCGTTCGTCCAGGAGAACATGATTCGAGATACCGGGCCATCCGACAGCTGAAGTACGGAGGTGACCGGGGTGGTGACGTGGTCACAGAGCCCGTCACCATCCGAGCGGCGACCGACGCCCGCGTCAGTGACGAGTGGGCTGTAGAACAACCACTCGTACCGTTCATCTGAGCCTTTGAACGCTCAGATGGCACCGTCGCCCACTGCGGATCTTTTGCCACAGCGATGGCCGACACCGACGATTCACGGAGAACGACGTGTCTCATACGTCCGGGCCGGGAGGACTCTGAGGCGAAGCGGTGAGAGCGAACTGCACGTGGAATCCGTCGGCAGGACTCGCATTTGCACGTTCGCCATGGCACACTGGAATTGTCATTCGGGGGGTAAATTCGGATATGCAGGGGATATTGGAGCAGCCGCAGGCGTCGGTGGGCGCCGCGGGTTCTGTCGATCCGCAAGCCACGGGCCGATCCCACCGGCGGGTGCCGTGGTGGTTGGCTTTCATCGCGGTGGTCCTCGCCGCCGTCGGCGGTACGAGCCTCGGATGGAAGGTTGCACGCTCCGACCCGGTGCTCGATCCGTCTCCGGCCCCGGGGTACGGCGAGGGGATGCTCATCCCTCCCTACAACGTGTCGCTTCCCGACCCCTTCGTTCTCGTCGGGAGCCATCTCGACTACCTCTACCTGAGCGCCGCCAACTACTCCCCGCCCAACATCCCCGTCCGGTCCTTCGTCAACCTCGATCACCTCGGCCCAGAGGTGGACGCCATGCCCAAGCTTCCCCCGTGGACCGATGGCTGGGCGTGGGCGCCCGACGTCCGCCACGTCGATGGTCGGTACGTGATGTGGTTCGCCGCTCCCGACGTCGACGACGTGTTGGCCACGGGTCAGCCGGCCAAGTGCATCGGCACGGCGGTGGCGTCTTCGCCGACCGGGCCTTTCGTGCCTGGTGCAACCCCAGTCATCTGCGATCCGTCCGGCAGCATCGATCCGCGCACCTTCGTTGCCCCCGGCGGACAGTTGTGGCTGTACTGGAAGTCTGACACGAACGCTGCATGGGGGCCGGCTCAGAACCCCAACTTGCCGACCAGCCAGCCGACCACATTGTGGGCGCAACGCTTGGCACCGAACGGCATGACGTTGATCGGACAGCCACGCATCATCCTGACGGCGAACAAGGCCTTCGAGAACAAGCTCATCGAGGCCCCCGACATGGTCTTCACCGACGGCCACTACTACCTGTTCTTCTCGTCGAACGCCTCGTACCAGGAGTCTGACGGCGTCGCTGTCGCCTTTTGTGACGGGCCCGCGGGACCCTGCCATGAGCCCTACGACGGCCCCCTCCTCGGCTCGAACACGCTCGGGCTCGGTCCAGGCGAGGAGTCCCTCTTCACCCAGAACGGGGCCACCTGGGTGCTCTATTCACCAACCGGCTCGGGGTTCATCCGCAGAATGGCGGTGGCCCGGATCGCCTTCGGACCGCGCGGTCCCTATGTGGCGGAATTCGATGGCGCCGTACCCGGCATCGCGCCCGCCTAGCGCCAGCGCGTTCCGGTCTTACTCTGCCCGGAGGCCATGTTGCGGTCGACGCTCGGGACCATTCAATGAGCTGTTGTGGGTCGATGAGCTGTTCTGGGGCACGAAGAGTTCGTAGCCGTAGAACACTTCAGGCGGGTCGTTCTGGCTCTTGAAACTCTCGACCAGGCGTGTGAGCGGCATTTGGGGCACGAGGTGCCCCTGGGCCAGGAAGGACCACCAATAGGGGTTGTCGAGGACGCAGAACCGAGATTGATCCTGGGCTTCGATGCGGTGGGCGATCTGCGCTTGCAGAGAAGCATCGCCCGTAGAGAACCACGCGTTGGACCAGTCCCCCGGGGGGCTCTCTCCGGTCCAGAAGTAGAAGCTGTTCATCTCCGGCTGTATGAGCAGTGTGGAACATTGCTCACGAATCGCGTTCGACAGGCTGTTCAGACTGGTGGCCTGCCAATACGGGAGATGGATCAACTCCGACCCGGGCAAGCTGAGTGGTTTGTCGGCCCAGTAGCTCTTCCTCTCGACGGACAGGTCCGCGTGCCACACCGAGGCCAGCAATCCGAGGCCGACGACCACGACAACAGATGCCAGCAGACCGGCGAGCGTGACCTGAGGGATGAAGCGGCCGAGGCGGCGCACGCTCGCGGACCCGGGGCGCAGTTGGTGAAGACCGTCGTGAAGACAGAGGATACCGACCGGCACAAGGAGGAGTGACGACCAGTGCGTGTGGTCGATCCCGGCTTGGGGATACGCCACCAGGAACTCGAGGACGGCGAGGGTCACCACCCCCACCCGGGCGATGCGCTCCGAATCCGTCGCCCCCACCGGAGGGATGGCAGCGAGAAAGAGAAGCGGCAGTGCCGCGGTCCAACTGACGGTGGAGCTCACGCCGAACCGATCCAGCTGGAGGACGATGCCGACAATCAGAAAACCGACGGCGACGCGTGCCCAGGCATCGAGTGGGCCCGCCGGGGAGTTCCGATTCCGGTGTCGGCGATACAAGACGGCTCCGACGAGACAGGCCACTCCCCAGGCCACGGTCCAATCCGGCTGGACGAAGGCGATGGTGAATGCCCCCGCGGTGTGGGCTGGGACGATGAACACCCCACGGATGAGGTCCAGCGGTCGGGTTCCCGTCGCGAGTGCGATGACCACGACGACGGCACTCATGACGCCGCCACCGAGGAGGAACCGGTAGGCGTCGCGGCCATGAATGAGCCCCTGAAGATCACGGTCCAGTGTCACCACGACCACGGCGGCGGCTGCGATGGCCACGGTCAGCAAGAACTTGATCTGCCAGGGGTAGTGGTCCCCACCGACCAGCATGAGCAGAAGAGGGGTGCCGACGAACAGCACCGCCGCCGCGGCGCGGAGAAGTCGCATGCCGCGAGCCGGCGGGGCCAGGGCCAGCCCGGTATACAACATGGCGAGCACGGCGAACGCCCCCACATTCACGATCGTCAACACCAGGGCAGCCACGACCGCTCCGAGCAGCACGAACCCCGTCGACCGCTGGCCCCGCGCCACCAGGGCCAGGGCGATGAGGGCCACGGCGAACAGCAGCGACACCACAACGCTCGGATGCATGGACTCGTCTGCGAAGGACAGGATCAACAGCATGAAGGTGCCGGCCTGGGTGGCGATGCCGGCGAGCACGCTCCGGGTGAACATCTGAAGCGCCACACCGAACCCGAGGCTGGTGAGCAGCGTCAGCACGAGGGTGGTGACGCGGCCGGCGTCGAGCGAGAGCGGCAGCCATGAAAAGAGTGTCGAAAGAGCTTCGAAATAGAACGGGCCGAACAAGGCGTACACGTGGGTGTACAGCCCTCCGTGATGGGCGAAGGCCTTCAGAGCGCTGAGGAGTGTTCCTTCGTCGTCCCACCCTCCGAAGGAGTTGAACATGGTGTAGAACCCCATCCACGCGCACAGCACCGTGACCAAGGCGAAGCTCCCGATCGACAGCCACCAGCCGCGGATCGCCGGTCGAGGCCTCAGTTGGGGCGCGGAAATACCGGCAGGGGCAAGTTCATCCTGTCGGACCTCCAGGGTCTCGATCATGAAGGGTGGCGTCCCGGCGGCCTCGTCACTGGGGTCTGCCCTGGTTTCGGGGTGCAGGCACGAGCCCCCGGAACGGTGGCCTGGTCACCTCGGGGCCCGCCCCGGTCGATCTCGTCCAGACGAGGGTTGGAACGAATGCCAGTCACGTCGCAGATGCCCCCGACAACGAGGGCGCAGCGACCAATTGCTCGTTCCAGACCCCCCCCAGGTACATGCAGACGAGTTTAGGTCACGCTGCAAAGCCCTCACAATGGGCGCCACCACCCCCCGATGGGTCCTCATTGTTCTCCGTCATGTCATTCCCTGGCCCTGGATTGCGTGATGGAGAAACGGTCCTAGAGTGCAGATGGCTCCTGCCCGCCCGACGTCCTACGGTACGTGAACGCTGGACCACCCGACAGCTGAGGAGGATCGCACCATGACCACCACCCACGAGGGAACCGCCATCACCGGCGAGGCCCGGATGCTCATTGACGGGAAGCTGGAGGAGGCGATCTCCGGCCGACGGTTCGACAACGTCAACCCGGCCACCGAGGAAGTCCTCGGGACCACGGCCGACGCCGGCCATGAGGACATGGACCGCGCCATCGGCGCCGCCCGGCGGGCCTTCGACGAGACCGACTGGTCGACCAACGGAGCGTTGCGCAAGCGGTGCCTCCTGCAGCTCCAGGATGCGCTGGAGGACGAGGTCGAGCTCTTGCGAGCCGAGCTGGTGGCCGAGGTGGGCACCCCGGTGCTCCTCACCTACGGACCCCAGCTCGACGAGCCGTTGTCGGACGGCCTCAAGTGGCCGGCCCACTACATCGACGAGTTCGCCTGGGAGCGTGATCTCCCCGAGGGGCACGCC
>JBEKIU010000226.1:0-5613 GCA_050011635.1 Acidimicrobiales bacterium | reverse complement strand
CGTGCGGGTGGCAGTCAGAGATACGGCGGACAACGATTTTTTCTTTGGCGCGTTTGATGAGGTAATGCGTGACCTCATCAACGGTGGACCCTCTCATCCGGGAGGACGTGTTGGGGGGCCGAAGTGAGTGACGCGTGGCGAAGGGTGTGGGAACAACGAAGGGTCGCAGACCATGCGCTCGGTCTGGAGGATTTGATCTTGGCCGATGGCTTCGACACCGCATTCGGCGCGCTGACTGTCGAGGCTTGGGCTGCGTTCGTGACGCGTACCTGCAAGTCTGTTGAATTGGGTGGTGGTGACTCGTTATTCGATGTCGGGTGTGGATCGGGCGCCTTTCTGTATGTGCCCCATCAACAGGGGGTTGCCGTCGGGGGAGCCGACTTCTCTGGGTCTCTTGTTGAAATAGCAAGACGGGCTATGCCGGATGGTGACTTTTCAGAATGCGAGGCGAATCAGATTCAAGTAGCGCCCGCCTTCGATGTGGTGATGTCATGTTTCGCCTTCTCGTACTTCAGCTCACTGGAGTACGCGCATGTAGTGATAGAGCGCATGTGCACGAAGGCGACACGCGCTGTTGGGATCCTTGACATTCCCGACGCCGCCTTGGCGGATGCAGCAATGGAACATCGCATCGCTGCTCTCGGAGGTCCCGAAGCCTATGCGGAGCGATATGAAGGTCTCGGTCACCAGGTTTATGGTCGGGATTGGGTCGCGAGCGTTCTCAAAGACGTGGGACTTGTCGATGTTGCGATCGAATCTCAGGATATTGACGGGTACGACAATGGGCAGTTTAGGTTCAATGCGTTCGGATGGTTGCCCTGAGCTCCGTTGCCGCTCTTCCTTCGCGTGGAGGTGGTTGTGGTCCGCGATGTACGCGCCATGCCCACTAAGTTGACGCACCTTATTGTCACGCCCACGGTGGGGTAGTTGGCTCGGCCTCGTACACCTGAATGACGGTCGACTCGACGGGGATCGACGGTCCAGCATCATTGTTGGAACGGAGTCCGGTCAGGTGAGCTTCCAGGTCGGGGAACGAGTCCCACAGTTCGAACAGCCGCACCCGACCCGGAGTATGGGCGTCGGCCGAAAAGGCATACTCACGGCATCCGGTCTCACCCCGAGTGCGAAGGACCTGTTCCCGCTTGGACTCGAGGAAGGCGTCCCGCTGGTCGTCGGCCACATCGAAAATCCCTGCCACGATGATCATCTGTCGACTCCGTTCTCCTGCATTGGTCGGGCCTGCTCTCGAATACTCTGGCCACTATGGATACCAGGAGCACCGTCCAGCAGGCAACGGAGCGGGCCACCGCGGAACCGTCCGCCTTCGTAGAGCGTTCCGACTACCGGGTCGACATTCTGGCCCGGAGGAACCGGGTGACCGTCTCCATCGACGGGGAGCCGTTGGCCGAGAGCCAGCGCTGCCTTCTTGTCGACGAGCAGGACCACGGGCTGGTCTTCTACTTCCCGCCCGAGGACGTCCGCCTCGACCTGTTCGTCCCCGACGAGCAGACCAGTCGATGTCCCTACAAGGGCACGGCCACCTACCGCCGCTACGAGCGCGACGGTGACGATGTGCTGATCTGGTCCTACGAAGATCCCTATCCGGAGGTTGCGCGATTGGCCGGCTACGTCGGCTTCTTCCAGGACGCGGTCGAGGTCCGCATCGGCCAGGCCCATCCTGCGGTCTCAGGTCGGTGAGCTCCGGGGCAGCCCACCCCCCGTCGAGTGTGGACGGCATGTTGGCCGTCTTCGATGTCGCGCCACAGGGACGCCACCAATTCGTCGGCAGGAGTGACGGCGGCACCCGGAACGTCGTGGATGGGAGCCAGTTCCTCGGCCAGGCCATCGTGGCCGCATCGAAGACCTTCCCCCGGCACACGGTGCGCACGGCCCATGTCATCTTCGTCAGGGCCGCAGACGCCGAACGTCCACTGACCTTCGAGGTCGACGTCGTGCACGAGGGCCGGACATTCGCCTCGGCCGTCGTGAGCGTGATCCAGGGTGGCCGGCGTTGTGCCTCGGCCACCGTTCTCCTCGACACCGAGCACGAAAGCGTGATCACCCATGCCTCCCCCATGCCCGAGGTCGGACCGCCGGCGGCTGCCATTCCGGTCGACATGCCGATGGTCGGTCGTGAGCTGCGCCTGGTCGGACTGTCCGATCCCAACGACCCCGATGAAGTCGGTGAGCCGACCATTGACGCGTGGCTCCACTACGACGAGCGGCCGGCCCGCGACGACCTGGCCAAGGCCCTGATCGCCCACTTCACCGGCCACCTGTCCATCTCGACCACCATGCGGGCCCACCGCGGCATCGGCACCGCCATGGCCCACGTGACGGTGTCCACCGGGGTGATGGCCATCTCGGTCACCTTCCACGAGCCGGTCGAGTGGGAGGGTTGGATCCTCTACCACCACGAGAGCACCCAGGTCGGCCGCGGGATGTCCTACGTCCGGGGTCAGGTCTTCACCGACCGGGGCGTGCTCATCGCCTCCTTCACCCAGGACGGGATGATCCGGGCGTTCGATTCGGAAACCTCCACGCTGGGCATGCCGGTCACCGATCGGCTCTGACCCGCAGACCGGTCCGGTCCTGATCCCGCGCCGTCCGGCGATCAGTCGGCGAAGTCGCCGACGCTCCGTCGCAGTTTGCGGGTGATCCGAACCAGCTGCTGGAGATCCTCGGCGCCGAGACTGTCCAGTCCGAAGGTCACGGCATTGACCGCCTTCGTGGCCCGCTTGGCCAGGCGGCGGCCGTCGTCGGTGAGCTCGGCCAGGGTGGTCCGGCCGTCGGTCGGATGAGGGATGCGCCGGACCAGTCCCTGCTCTTCGAGCCGGTCGATGATGTTGGTGACGCTGGTCGGGTGGATCATCAGGCGCTGGCCCATCTTCCCCAGGGGGAGGACGCCGCGTCGGCTGAACAGGAGAAGGACCAGTCCCTCGTAACGGGCGAAGGTCAGGCCGAACGGCCGGAGGGCGCCGTCCACCGCGGCCAGCACCACCTGCTGGGCCCGCATGATGGAGGTGGCGGCGGCCATGGCGTCAGCGACATCGGGCTCCCACCGGGCCGACCACTGGGCTCTGGCCTCCTCGATGGGGTCGAAACCTAGGGGTTTGCCGGGCACGGGTGGACGCTACCCCGGCGGGCGGCAATGGATACGCTGACCGGCAAGGAGGAGACCGTGCCCACGCTCGATGACGGCCTCGGCCACCCGTTCACACTGGAGCGGCATCCGAGCAGGGTGATCTCGCTCGTGCCGTCGATCACCGAGGCCCTGGCCACGACCGTGCCGGGTGTGCTGGTGGGGGCGACCGACTGGTGCACCCATCCGCCCGACCTCGACGTGGCCCGGGTGAGGGGAACGAAGAATCCGGACCATGAGGCGATCGCCCGGCTCCGGCCCGACCTCGTCATCGCCAACCAGGAGGAGAACCGGCGCGTCGACGTCGAACGCATGAGGGCCGCGGGGATCCCGGTGTGGGTGACCGTCATCGAATCGGTCGACCAAGCCCTCGCCTCGCTGCACCGGCTGTTGGCCGAGGTGCTCGGGGCCGACGAGCCCGGGTGGCTGGCCACGGCCACGGCCGAGTGGCGACGTCCGGCCGAGCTGGCTCCGGCCCGGGTGATTGTCCCGATCTGGCGCGACCCGTGGATGGCGGTCGGACCCCACACCTTCTGTCGCGACCTGGTGCATCGCCTGGGCCTCACCTGCCTCCCCACTGAGGGCGAGGACCGGTACCCGAAGGTCGACGTGGCCGGGTTGGGCGGCCGCGGGCCGGATCTCGTGCTCCTGCCCGACGAGCCCTACCCGTTCGGTCCCGATGACGGCCCCGAGGCCTTCCCCGGCATCCCGACGGCGCTCGTGTCGGGCCGGGACCTCACCTGGTACGGACCGTCCATGGCCACGTCCCGGTCCACGCTGTCGGCGGCAGTGAGTTCGGCGCTCGAGCGGGAGTGACCTGGCGGCGCCGGGAGCACTGACGGGCGCAACCGGCACGGCTCAGACGTTCCGCCGATACGCTCCGCCCACCTCGAACAAGGTGTTGGTGATCTCGCCGAGAGAGGCATGGCGCACGGTGTCCATCAGTTGTGCGAAGACGTTCCCCTGGCCGAGGGCGGTCTGGCGCAGCGCCTCGAGGGCCGGCTCCCGGTCGACGGCATGGCGGCTCTTGAACTCGTGCAGGCGGTGCAACTGGCGCTGCTTCTCCTCGGTGGTGGACCGGGCCAGCTCGATGGGTTCGACGGGTTCTTCCGGGACCGGCGCGATGAAGGTGTTGACGCCCACGATGGGCAGGGTCCCGTCGTGCTTCCGGTGCTCGTAACGCAACGAGTCGTCCTGGATCCGGCCCCGCTGGTAGCCGGTCTCCATGGCCCCGAGCACGCCGCCCCGCTCGCTGATCCGGTCTAACTCGGCCAGCACCGCCTGCTCGACCAGGTCGGTGAGCTCTTCCACGATGAAACTGCCCTGGAGCGGGTTCTCGTTCAGCGCCAGGCCCCACTCCTTGTTGATGATCATCTGGATGGCGAGGGCCCGCCGTACCGACTCCTGGGTGGGGGTGGTGACGGCCTCGTCGTAGGCGTTGGTGTGCAGGCTGTTGGCATTGTCGTAGATGGCGCACAGGGCCTGCAGGGTGGTGCGGATGTCGTTGAAGGCCATCTCCTGGGCGTGGAGCGACCGCCCCGAGGTCTGAACGTGGTACTTGAGCTTCTGGGCGCGTTCGGAGGCGCCGTAGCGCTCCTTCATGGCGATGGCCCAGATCCGCCGGGCCACCCGCCCGATCACCGTGTACTCGGGATCCATGCCGTTCGAGAAGAAGAAGGAGAGGTTCGGGGCGAAGTCGTCGACGTCCATGCCGCGGGCCAGGTAGGACTCGACGTAGGTGAAGGCGTTGGCCAGCGTGAAGGCCAGCTGGGTGACGGGGTTGGCCCCGGCTTCGGCGATGTGGTAGCCGGAGATCGACACCGAGTAGAAGTTGCGAACCTGGTGCTCGATGAACCACTCCTGCATGTCGGCCATGACCCCGAGCGAGAACTCGGTGGAGAAGATGCACGTGTTCTGACCCTGGTCCTCCTTCAGGATGTCCGCCTGCACCGTGCCCCGCACGGTCCGGAGCACCTCGGCTTCGGCCGCCTCGGCCTCGGCGGCTGTGGCCGGGCGGCCCTGCTCGGACTGGAGACGGTCGATGCGCTGGTCGATGGCCGTCATGAGGAACATGGCCAGAATGGTCGGGGCCGGTCCGTTGATGGTCATGGACACCGACGTGGTCGGATCGCAGAGATCGAACCCGTCGAAGAGGGCCTTCATGTCGTCCAGCGTGGCGATGGAGACACCGGACGTCCCGACCTTGCCGTAGATGTCCGGACGCTCGTCGGGGTCGAACCCGTAGAGGGTCACCGAGTCGAATGCCGTCGACAGCCGGGTGGCCGGCTGCCCCTCGGCCAGCAGGTGAAAGCGGCGGTTGGTCCGGAACGGGTCACCTTCGCCGGCGAACATGCGGGCCGGGTCCTCCCCTTCCCGCTTGAGGGGAAAGACCCCGGCGGTGAAGGGGAAGTGGCCGGGCAGATGCTCGGCACGGAGCCACCGGACCAGTTCGCCGCCCTCGCTGACCCGGG
>JBEKIU010000225.1:0-5736 GCA_050011635.1 Acidimicrobiales bacterium | reverse complement strand
GGTAGGTTGTCTCCTTCTCCGCGGCGGCGTCCAGCTGGGCGGTGGTCAGCAGCACAACGGTCCGTGCCGTAGCTCCACCTCCGGCGCCTACCGCCATTTCCGCCGCGGCCACAGAGACGTCGGCCAACACGGCTACGTAGGCATCGCTTCCGCCGAAGGCAACGTCGGACGGGTCGATCTTGCCGCCCAAGCCCTTAACGAGTGACGTCGCGGCCGCTACCCGTGCCGAGCCGCCCGCTGACTTCACACCCCTGAGACCACCGCGGATGTGGTCGATTTCAAGCAGGCACTTGGCCAATGGGTCTCCTTGTGAGCTGGATCTAGCCGGGGTCCATTCGCTCTCGGATCCATTTTCGGTGATCCCTGTTACAGCAGCGCGTCACCTCCAGAGAGGACAAACGGGCTGTCCGCCGACGGCGTGTTCGGGATCCGGACATCATCCAACTCGTGGCCTTCTGGAGGGCGGCTGGGCGGCACCCGACTCTCGGATGCCACGGCTGATCATGGCGAAGTCGATCGCCACCGAGGTGCCAGTGGGTCAGGGTCGGTAACCATCCGGTCCCGGTGCTCACGTCGACCTTCGGCGTGATGGTTCGTGGAATCGAGCGCTGGGGGCCGGGGCTCGCGCAGTCGGAGCCCAGGCCGATCAGGCCGCTCGCCGGGCAGAACACCCGATGGCATCGCCTCGGCGTTGGCCTATCACCGAAGACTGGTCAAGGGGGAGACACCGTGAATACTGAATCGCATCCCACGATCGCTGAGCGGCTCCGCGTGAATCGTCGCTCACTGCAGGTCGTGCTCGGAGTGATCTGGATACTCGACGGGCTGTTGAAATTCCAACCGGCACTCCTCAAGCCGGATTTCGTCAACAACTTGATCAGGCCGATGTCGGTGGGTCAGCCGACGGTGATCGCGTCGACCATCAACCACATGGCGAACTTCCTGTCGCATGAAGCGACGATGTGGGTCGCGGTGTTCGGCCTCGCCGAGATCGCCATTGGCGCGGCCATGCTGTCGAGGTGGACGGTGAAGCGGGCGCTGGTGGCCTCGTTCATCTGGGGCGGCGGCGTCTACCTCTTCGGCGAGGGATTCGGGATGGTGTTCACCGGACACACGTCGCCTCTTGCCGGTGCCCCCGGCGCCGTCTGCTTTTACGTTCTGCTCGGCGTGATGGTATGGCCCAAGGAGGACTCGAACCCCGATCGGGTGCGGATGGGCGTCGACTCCTCTGCTGCTGGCCGCGGGCTGCTTGGTGGAACCGGGGCGCTGCTGGTCTGGGCGGCCATCTGGATCGTTGAAGCCCTCATCTGGATGCTCCCAGCCAACCGCGCTGGGAATGCGATCACCAACCAGATGTCCTCGACGGCCGCGGGTGAGCCGGGCTGGTATGCCCATCTGCTCAACTCGTTCGGGCACGCGTTCACGGGAGCCGGGGTTTGGGTAGCTGTTCTCTTGGCCGCCGCCTCAATCGTCATTGCCATTGGGCCCCTCATCTCCAACCGCCCCGAACCCTTTCTCGGTCTGGGTATCGCCCTCGCGTTGGGGTACTGGATCACCGGGCAGGGACTCGGCGCCCTCTTGACCCTCCGTGGAACGGATCCGAGCAATGGGCCCATCATCGCTCTCATCGGTCTGTCCGTTCTCCCTCTCGTTCCGGCGAGGGAGGGTGCACCCACCCCGGCGGCCCGCCTCATGTCCCGTTATCCGTCAGTCGCAGTCCTCGGGGTGCTCGGTCTCGTGGTCGTCCCACTGGCTGTCGGGGTAACGCCAGCCGGTAGCGAGCTGCTTTCGGCCTCTGGCTCGGGGCACCCGTCTGGAACCGTCCTCGCTGTCACCAGCGGCGGGACGGGCAACCCTATGTCCGCCATGTCGATGTCGTCGTCGGCCCACCCGACCAAAACCGGTACGGCGCATTCCATGAACATGTCCGCGATGGCCGGTTTGGGCGTCACCAGCGCAAACTGGAGATACACCGGCCCTCCGCTTCCGTCCGCTGAAATCAACCTGCTCACCGTGGCCAGCGAGGAGCAGGACAAGGGTCACAAGATGCAAACGCCCAATTGCACGACCGCGCCAACATCACAACAGGTCTTAGGAGCGACCCAGTACGTGCAGGCAGTATCTGCCGCAGTGGCCAAGTACAGGAATCTCAGCGTGGCCGAGGCTGCCGGTTACGTGCCCATCACCACCACGAGCTACCCGGTGGTCCACTACCTGAACGTCAGGTACATGAACCAGAGTGACATTCTGAATCCCAACGCCGTGGACTCCTTGGTCTATGCCACCACCCCCTATGGACCGGTGCTGGTGGCGGCCATGTATCTGATGCCTGGGTACGGAAATGGCCCTATGCCGTACGGCTGCCTGGTCCAGTGGCACGCGCATACGAACCTCTGCCAGAGCGAAACCACCCATCAGATCGATGGACTGCAGCCGTGTCGTGCCGGTTCTACTGCTGAAGCCCCGACGCCGTTCATGACACATGTCTGGCAGGTACCCGTCGCCGGAGGCCCATTGGCCATCGACCCTTCCGACCTCCAGGTCGTGGAGGCGGCGATCATGGCCCAACAGGAGGGCCTCGCCCCCACGACGACAGGGGCTCCTCCCGTTCTCGAGGCCAGTGCAGAACACAACGCCCCATAGAAGATGGGGCGTCGGCACGGACTCGATCGATCAATAATTCGCCACCAGGTTCGGCCCCCCGGAGTGAGCGGTCGGACAGTCGGAGGCCATCGGCAGCCTGATCGGTCGTGCAGATGGGCGACGAGATGGGGCTGTGAACATGTCGTCGACGTGCGACGTGGGCGCCCGTGCGGATCGCACCACCTAATTCCCGCCCAGAACGTTACGTATCCCTTTCGGATCAGCTCGTACCCATCCCGAGCTCGGTGCAGAGTCGGCCGAACAGGGAGCTCCCCGCCCCAACGCACTCTCCGAACTCGCCCAGTAGGTTCCGGTGCCAGGAAGGTGATCTTGTCCGATGATCGGGTCATTGAGGGCAGAGACGGTGAGGCCATACTCGCAGCCGATGATGTCGTCTGCCGTAGTGACCTCGTCGCCCGCGGCGCTGACGCTCACATACGTGTTGCCACCGCTCAAGGGAACGGATACATCCGCTGGAAGCCACTTCACATCGAGATGCTGCTGGTTCAGCAGGCTGAGGGTCAGCGCTCCGTCCCGAATGTGATGCGCCTTTGCGGTTTCATCGGCCGACAGGGCGAAGGCTGCAGCCCCCTCGGTCGCGGCTTCGCTGGCTGCCTCTCCGATGCCCGTTCCAACTGCACGTACGATGAACAATCCATAAATGACGAGGCCCGCCACCGCGACACAAAACACAACGACCCCGATGGCGATGGCCACGGCCAGACGATGGCCCTTGGGATTGGTGGGAAAGCGAAGGGGGGCCATCGGTGATCCGCCGGCGCCGACGGGTTGGAGGTAGTCCGCTCGTCGCTTGATCCGGGATGCAGTCACCCTTCAAACGGCTCCGTTGACATTCTTGCCGTCAGGAAGTCAGTCTGGCGTCCGTTTGAGGCTCCCGGGAGCCTGCTTGGGGATGGTCTGGTGCTTGGGGATGACAAACGGCGAAACCTTGGGGTTGGCCTCGATGAGCTGCGCCGATGTGCACTCGTTGCCGATCGGCGCAGCCTTGGTGCTGTCGGAGGTCAATGGCAACTTCGGCTTCGTCGTGACCGGCTTGTCAAGCACGGGGAGCGCCGCAGTGAGATCACCGGTGACTGACCGCCGCCAATTCGTCACGTTCGGAGCAGTGACATCGAAGAGTGTCTCGAGGAACCGAAGTTGGGACGTGTGATCGAACTTATCCGAGCACACGTACCCGCCTGCCGAGAAGGGCGACACCACGATCATGGGCACTCGGACGCCGAGCCCGACTGGGCCGCTGACGCCACCGGCTGTCGTCGGCAGTGGGTCGACCGTGAGGTATTCACCACTGGTATTCGCAGGAGGCGTCGGTGGGGGAACGTGATCGAAGAACCCGTCATTCTCGTCGTACATGATGAAGAGCACGGTGCTCGCCCACACCTTCGGATTGGACAACAGGGTGTTGAGCACCTGTTGGGTGTACCACTCACCCAGGGCGGCTGGCGCCGGCGGATGCTCGTCGTAGGTGTCGGGTGACATGATCCAGGACACCTGTGGCAGCGTGTCGTTCTTGACATCCGCGGCGAAGTCGTCCGGACCCTTCCCGCCGGTCAATCCGCCCACGACATTGGTGCCGCAGTAACCAAAAGCATTCTGGTACAGAGAGGAGGTCGGGTCAGCCAGGTACTGCTCGAAGTACAGCAATACATTCTTGTTGATGAAGGCCGCCGAGCCCGGGCGGTAGAGAGGGCCGTATGGGTTGTAGGCCTTCCAGGAGATCCCCTTGTCCTGCAGGACTTCGGGCATCGTGGTCCACGAGCACGTGCCCTGCACCGGAGGAAGCTCCGAATTGGTCACGATGATCGGACCTCCGGCCTCACCCGAGGGATCAATCGTTCCACTCATCTGCATCAGGCGATTGGGATGGGTTGGCCCGAGCACCGAACAGAAGTAGTTGTCGCAGATCGTGAACTTCTCCACCAGATCGTAATAGAAGGGGATGTCGGTGTCCTCGTAGTAACCCATCGTGACCGTACCGAGCGACCCCTCGTACTCCTTCGATGTGTGGGTCGAGACAAAACGATCCATCTTTCCGCTGTGCCACGAACTGTGTTCGGCCGGCCACGAATGAGAGAGATCGTAGGTGCACTCCGCCTTTTCCGTTTTCGTGTCCATATGGAATGGGAGCAGGGTCGAGTTCTTTCCACCCGGCCATTTCTGGGTGAAGGCGCTTCTGTTGTGGGTGTCGTCGAATCCAGTAACCCCTTTCATTGTCCCGAAGTAATGGTCGAACGACCTGTTTTCCTGCATCAGGAACACCACGTGCTGAACGGCGCCAAGGTCAGAGCCCGCAGGCTTGATCGACGCGGCCTTCTCCACTGTTGCCCGTGCGTCGGCAGCGAATGCCCTGTTGAATGGAATTCCCAGGGCAACTGCCGCACCCAGGCCTCCCGCCAGAATTTGCCTTCGATCAAAGCGCCGCTCAGTCATGGTCCCCCATCCTTGGTCTTCGTCAGGCTCCAACCGCCTCCCCCGGCGCCGAAGCACAACAAGTGTGTCACGAACAGGGTGTGGGGTGCTGGCCTGACTGTCCAAACCGGCGCCGGGCAACTCGGTCCCTGCCATCCTTCGTCGTGCTCAGGGTGCTTCGAGCCCTCGGCCAGTCGTAACCGCGCTCTGGGGTGTCGACGAACGCGCGGCCAACCCGACCGCCAGTGGGGCGAGCGCCAGCATCAACCACCCGCTGTACCTCGATTGCGATGGTTGCGGTCGAGGACCGTGACGCCGACGCCGACGCCGACGCCGACGCCGACGCCGGGAGCGGGTCATCGAGCGCCAAGCGGCACCGATGCGGCAATCGACACCTTGCCACTCTCCCGTTCGAAGATCAGCCTCCAGTCCTTCCCGGTACCGACGTCGGGGACGGCGATCCGCATGAGCCGCCAACCCTCCCGCCGATGCTCGTGCACCACGTCCGTGTAGGTAGCGAGGTCAGTGAGCATGTACTCGTAGGTGTTGATCATCGGACAGCTCTCCTCCAAGCGGATCCGACATGGGCAAAGAGACTCCGTGTAGCGCCGGGGCAGAGCGTATCTCGCATGTCGGGCTCCTACCCCGGCTGAGGTCGCACGA
>JBEKIU010000224.1:0-5737 GCA_050011635.1 Acidimicrobiales bacterium | reverse complement strand
AGATCAACGGTGACATCGACGGCTGTGCCTACGGTGTGAAGGAGACCTTCACGATCTACCAGGGCACGAAGAAGGGCTCGCTGAGCCCCTCGGACCTGGCCGAGGCACCGGCGATGATGCGGGACGATCAGACGGCCTGCTCGTTCACCAGCAGCGAGATCTACGACCTGTCCAATGTCCAGGGCACCGGCACCCCGGCGGGCAAGAACATCGGCAACGTGGTCAACGTGGTCACGTTGTGGGCGACGTCCGACGCGCTCGGTGCCATCGAGGACATCCAGAACCTCCGGAGCGAGCCGGGCGACAAGGCCACGATCGCCGATCTCTCCAAGCAGGAGGCGGCGCTGGCCCGCGACCGGGCCCAAGCCGATGCCTACGTGACCGCCGCCGATCGAATCCTCAAAGCCAAGCTCCCCATGCCCGCGTTGCCCAGCCTGCCCCGGCTGTCCGGAACGAACTGAACTGGCTACGGGGTCGGCTGGCCGGGTCCGAGGGTCCGACCCCTGATCCGCTCCTGGCGCATGAGATGGTGGAGCTCCTCGTCGGGGTCCTCCTCGGACTGCAGCCAGCGGATCAGATTCCAGTAGACCACCGGCACGAACGCACAGGCGGAGACGAACCACAGCATCCCCGTGGTCAGCTGCTGGTCGGCCGACAGACTGAAGCCGGTCCCGGCATGGTGGGGATAGGCCTGGTACCACGAGGCGTGTGACAGGCCGACCAGGTAGGCCAGGATCCAGATGGTCCACATGGAGATCGCGGCCAGCGCCACCCTGCCGGGGCGGGTCAGCCTCGGCATCAAGGGGGGTGACTCCGCCAGCTCGAGCCACAGGCCGACCCCCACCGCGATCAGGGTCCCCGCCTCCACGGCCACCAACCACGGATGCCCTCGCAGCGCGTTGACCGTCACGGGTGTCCTCCACACGATGGCCCCGGCGAGGTAGAGCGAGGCGAAGCACGCCGTGCGCAGCGCCTCGGGATGCCGCCGCCGGCCCTGGGCCAGGCGGTCGACCGGTCGGGCGGCCTCGGAAGGGGGAAGCGGGTACCCGTCATCGTCGAGCGCCGGGGGCCGGGGTGAGGCCAGACCGACCCGCACCCAGGGGGACCCGATGACCGCCAGCGCCGGTATGACGACGGCGAAGAAGGCGAACTGCAGGGCCTCGACGAACTCGTAGTGACGGGCCCACCAGGCCAGGGGTGGGACGAGCCACAGGACAAGGAGGAGCCCGGCCACCACCAAGAGGGCCGCCCTGAGGGAGTGGTGCGGCGGGGCGGGCGGTTGCCGGGACCGGACTGCCTCGGCCCCGGGAGTCACCGCCGGTTGGTTCGGCGCTGGAAGAAGCCCCAGAGCATGACCACGAACAGGGTGCCGAGGGGGATGGCGACGGTCAGGACCTGGGGTCCGATGAAGGTGTCGGTTGCAATGCTCACGGGCGGGCCAACCTCACTGTTGCGTTCAACACATCGTACTCGGGGGCGCAGGTCACGGTCACGAGACTGCCTCAGATCAGATAGAAGAAGACCCAGAACAGCGCGCTGATCACGGCGATGAACCCGAAGAAGTAGGTGCAGGACTCCACGTTGGCCCGGAAGAGCTGGGCCGACGGGCCCGTCGACGTGGCCAGAGATCCCTCCTCGGGGACGAGCCGCTTGAGCCGCACGCAGAGGGCGAGGTTGGTCTCGAGCCAGTACGCACCGCCTATGAGGAGCATGATGTTCATCACCGCCCAGCCGATGAAGCACGACGCGTAGCCGCTCGACCCGGGGAAGAACGGCAACTTGGTCAGCTGCCACACCTGGAGACCGATGGCCAACAGGAGGCCGGACACGGCCACCCATCCACTGACCTCCCAGTCGAGCACCGAGCCCGACCTCATCCGCCACTGACCGTAGAGGGCAAGCAGGGCCGAGGCCAGGACGACGGCGAAGATGGCCCACCCGATGCCGGTGGGTGCGGTGATCCCGTCAGGGCGCCACAGCTTTCCGGAGTTGTTCGATTTCAGGTAGAAGTAGGCGAAGGCCAAGGAGGCGAAGAGGAACGTGAACATGCCGATCAACAGGCGTCCACCCGTCCAGTAGGAGCCGACCGCGGCGCGCAGCTCGAACTCCCTCTCCTCCGGGGTCTCCGTGAAAAGAGGCTTGTCCTTGTTGTCCGTGTAGAGGGGAACGTCGGAGGTCTCGGTCACCGCATCTTCTCCACTCACTGGGCCGGCGGGCGGGGATCTTCGGCGACGCTGGCCGCGGACGAAGCACCGGAGGCCACCAGTTCGCCGCCGCCGAGATCAGCAACTGCGGGCGCGTCGTCCTCGCTGTAGTGGTAGGGGTCGCTGAGCACGACCGGGATGCGCTCGAAGTTGTAGTACGGCACCGGCGTCGGCGTCTGCCACTCGAGCCCCAACGAGTTCCACGGGTTGTTCGGCGACGGCGTGGGCTTGATGAAGATCGACCACACGAAGTTGGCGATGAACACCAGGAACGACGCCCCGAGGACGAACGCGCTCACCGACGCGAAGTCGTTGAGCGCCTGCAGGTTCTGCGCATACTCGAAGACCCTCCGTGGCTGGCCGAGCAGTCCGATGAGGAACATGGGGAAGAACGTGAGGTTGAAGAACACGAACATGATCCAGAAGTGGATCTGCCCGAGTTTCTTGTTCATCGTCTTGCCGGTCATCTTGGGGAGCCAGAAGTAGAGGCCGGCGAAGAAGGCGAAGATGAGCCCGCCCATGATGGTGTAGTGGAAGTGGGCCAGGACGAAGAAGCTGCCGTGCACGGTGACGTTGACCGGAACATCGGAGAGGAATACGCCGGTCACCCCGCCGATCAGGAAATTGAAGAACACGGCCAGGCAGAAGAGCATCGGCACTTCGAACCTGATCTTGGCCTTGTAGAGCGTCCCCAGCCCGACCAGGAAGATGAACCCGGTGGGGATGGAGATCAACTCGGTGGTCAGCATGAATAGCGGACGCATGTCGGGGTTGATCCCGCTCTGGAACAGGTGGTGCTGCCAGACGAAGAAGGAAAGAAGGGCTACCCCGACCATCCCGGCTGCGGCCACCTTGTAGGCGAACAGCGGTTTTCGGGTGAAGACGGGAAGGAGCTCGGCCACGATGCCGAACCCCGGCAGCGCCATGATGTACACCTCGGGATGCCCGAAGAACCAGAAGAGGTTCTGCCACAGGAACGAGCTGCCTCCGTGCTCGGTGACGTAGAAGGCGGTCTGGGCCGTCTGGTCGAGGATCCCGAACAGGCCCGCGGCGACCAGGGTGGGCGTGGCCAGGGTGAGCAGGGCGCAGGTGGCCAGGATCGCCCACACGAAGATGGGGATCCGGCCCCAGGTCATGCCCGGGGCCCGGTAGTTGATGATGGTCACGGCCAGGTTGAAGCCGGCGGTCATCATGCCGACCCCGATGACCGCGAAGCCGACCAGATAGGAGATCATGCCCACACCGGCCTGGGTCTGGAGGGGCGCATAGCCCGTCCACCCGGTCGGGAAGCCTCCGTAGAAGAGGGCGGAGAGGATGACGAAATAGCCGGCGCTGAAGACCCAGAAGCTGAACGCCTCCACCCGCGGGAAGGCCGTGCGCCGGGCGCCGATCATGAGCGGGATGAGCCAGTTGCCCAAGGGACCCACGATGACCGAGGTGGCCATCATCATCATGATGGTCCCGTGCTCGCTGACCACGGCGATATAGGTCCCGGGGCCGAAGACGTGGCTGGTGGGCGAGAGCAGCTCGGTGCGGATGGCCATGGCCAGCAGGCCACCGGTGAAGAAGAAGGTGAGCACGCCGATGACGTACTGGAGCCCGACCACCTTGTGGTCGGCGGTGTAGCGGAAGTACCTGGTCCAACTGGTCGACTCGTAATCGGGCCTCGGCTCCATGCCCACGATCTTGGCCATCGGGTAGTTGAGGGCGCCGATCCCGAGCAGCCAGCCGACGACGCCGAGAATGAGGCCGCCGGCCACGGCATCCGGGTTGGACCCGGCGTTGGCCACCTGGGGGTAGCCACTGGCCACGACGTTCCCGAGCCAGTGGCCGAGCAGGTAGCCGAGGACCCCGCCGATGACCGCGGTGCCGAGGTGCTGACTGAACCAGCCTGGGCGGGCCGGGAGGCCCTGGAACCCGCCGAGGACGGGCGGTGTAGGGTCTGGGTAGACGACTTCGGTGTCTCGTTCGGCGGCAAGCGTCATGGTTCGGTCATCACCCCGATGAGGTCGGCTTTGCTGGATTGGCACCGTAGACCTCTGCATTGCTGTAGGGGTCGACGTTGTCGGGATAGAAGCCACCATCGGCACCGTTGGCGTCGGGGACGTAGGTCCACGCGAACGGGGGCAGGTTCTTGGTGTTGGCCGCGGTGGCCCGCTCGGTGGCCTTGGCCCAGGCGTAGAAGGCGCCCTTGGACACCACCTTGCCGTAGTTGAACATGGCCCCGTGCCACAAGCCGCACAGCTCGCTGCACCGCACGGTCACGCTGCCGTTCTGGCGGGTGGTGGCATAGGCCACGTTGTCCAACTGGGGGTTGGCGTCGGCCTTGATGCTCAACTGGTAGGCCCAGAAGCTGTGGATCACGTCGAGCGAGGTGACGTGGAAGGCGATGGTCGTGTCGTTGGGGAGCTCCAGCTGCTGGCTCTCGAAACCTCCGAATGTCGGGTACCGGTAGGTGAACTTCCACTGCTGGGCGATGACCTGGACGGGAAGGATGGTGGCCGAGGTCGGGGTCCAGATCGGGTTGGGCCCCTCGCCCCCACCGGAGCCGGCATTGGTGATCAGTTCCACCGTGCCGAAGACGAACAGTCCGAGCACCAAGACCGTGCTGGTGATGATCCAACCCACCTGCATCCCGAGGTGGCCGCGGGCCACTGCCCCTCCCACCGGTTCTGGGGCCCCCTTCCGGGACGCCCGCCACACGATCAGCGAGTAGGCCAGGTACACCCATACGGCGATGAGCACCGGCAGGCCGGCCAGGAACAGGACGTTGAAGTCGAACTGATTGGAGAGGGCGACATCGGTCATGGCACCGGGCGGGACGTGCGGGCCGACCAGGAACCAGAACAGGAGGTCGCCCACCAGGGACAGGACCACCCAGATGACGACCATGCGCAAGATGTGGCGGGGCTCCCTGTGCGGCTGGGATTGCCCAGCCGGGTCGGCCCGACCAGCGTCTCCCCCGCCCTCGACCCCGGCAGTGGTGTCGGTCACGAGACGACGTCCAGGAAGCCACCCATGTAGCCGACCGTGCTCATCGGTCCCCCGTTGCCGAAGAGCCAGCCCAACCCGCAGGGCACGAAGCACTGCCAGGGATAGTTACCGGGCCCCGGGGTCACGAAGGAGGCTTTGATGATGTTCATGGCCGAGCTCGGGGCCGAGCACGGAGCCTGGCTGCACACATTGGTGGCGTTGGGTGAAACGCCGACCAACGGGACGTTGATGCCCAGGGTGGGAATGGCGAAGGTATGTCCGACCCCGTTGCCGGTATTCGAGTTGTAGGCGTGGATCTTCTTGCCATTGAGGGTCTCGGTACCACCGATCGTCCCCTGCACCAGCCCCCACTGCTGATTGCGGAGCGGGCTACCCGAGTCGAATTGCTCGACGGTCAGGTTGATCCGGGTGTGGGCCGGCACCTTCCAGATCGTCGAGTGGATCCACTGACCCTGCGGATCCTTGACCAGATACGAGACCCAGGTCGGATGGTTGCCGTAGCCATTGCCGATCGAACCCACCGTCTGCACCGTAAGGTC
>JBEKIU010000223.1:0-5764 GCA_050011635.1 Acidimicrobiales bacterium | reverse complement strand
CGGAATCGCTGGTCACCGAGGTAGTCACACATCGGAAAGAAGCGAACCCGGCCTGATGCCAAGAACCGGGAACGCATGATCTCGTCGTAGTAGGCGCAGATCTCCGTTCCGCTGGCCCGCTCATAGAAGCCTGCGTCATTGCCGTCGGGCTCGACCCGGTCCTGCCCAAGTGGGGTGGAGTCCACACCGTAGACCATGGACGGCTGGTGCAACCGGACGAACGGGTAGGAGTCAAGCCAGTGACCACCGGGACCGTGGTGCCGATCGATCACCACGATGTCGGCGTCGGAGTTCTCGATCAGGCTGTCGACGAACCCCATCCCGAGTGCCCCCGCGCCGACGACGAGGTAGTCCGTTTCTATCTCCGATAGTCCGCCCACCGCACTGAAGTTAGTCCCAAAGCCCCACACACAGAGCCAAGGGCTTCGAGCACTCGACAGACTCAGGAGTACCTCCGAGAGTCGGCCCGTCTGAAGTGTCCGGTAACGCCTGTTGAGACGGGACGTTCGAGCGGGTGCAACCGACAGTCACTTCTTGTGGTCCTATGGCTGGAACAGGTCCGCCGACCTTGGTCCCTGGCGCTGATTGTTCGGGGTCAACCCATCGCCAGGTCAAATCGTTCCAGTCCACAGGGTAGGTGTGGGTTGGTTCCGATGTTCCGTTCAGACTGAATTCACCGCCCGGAGAGCCCGACCGCGCCACGAGGCAGAGCAGTTCGGTCCGGATCCGGTTCGGAAGCCCTTCTGACCCCCCCTGTCCCACATCGCTGCCAGCTTGGGAACCCGGCCGGCGAGATGGGTCGAAGTTATTCAGACGACCAAGGGTTGATGATCTCAATTCCGGCTCCAGCGAAGTCCCCTTCATGTCTTGTCGCCAGAAACGCGCTATTGACCTGGCAGATCGCAGCGATCTTGGCGCCGTCGCCGCTGATCGGCGTCCCTTGACGATCGCGACGGTCCACGATCTCTGGGTAGACCGTGGCTGCAGCCAGATCAAATGGGAGCACATCGTCAGCAAACCGGCTGAACACATCCACCGCAGCTTCCCGCAGCGTGTCCTTCCGTCTGCCGGTGGGTAGCCGTGCGATGCCGTACAAAATCTCGGCCACCGTGATGGCCGTGATTCGCAGCTCGTGACCGCCTTGTGCGGACACCCATGCTCGAATTGAAGGTGAGGGCTCGATCCGCATCAGCTCCGCTACCACGTTGGTATCGGCGACGATCACGTTGTGAAGTCGACAGCTCGTGGCGCTGCTGAACGGGGCGGAAGGTCGAGGTCAACACCGCCGAGTTCACCAAATCGGGCCGCGAGCGCTTCAAGGAGGTCTTCGTCGTCGTCTGGCTCCCGAACCGCCTCGATGAGAATCGCCCGCATTTCGGCCTCCATCGACCGACCATGGGCGGCAGCCCGGACCCGCAGCCGCTCTCTTACTGTGTCATCCAAGTTTCGAATACTCACTGCTGCCATCCCGACCACCTCCGCTAGCAATGCTAGCACTGGCAGCGACCAACCGGTCTCCGGTGCTGGGATCCCAGGTCCTCAAGAAGTCCTCAGAATTTGAGGATTTTGGTGGACTCCAGCGGACGGTGACGGACAGTGATTGACAGTTAAAGGCCCAGGTAGATGCCTATAAATGGCAGTCTTGCGGCTGGTGGGTGACGGTGAGCCGGCCTGTAGGCGGGATTCTGTCCACCCTCTGACGAGGGCTGGGTGGTCATCCATCTGAGCGGTCCACCTGGGGGTGGCACTCCCGGAGGAGTACCGGACGGGCCGTCCGTCCCCCTGTTCGACCTTGCTCCGGGTGGGGTTTACCGAGCCGAGCGGGTCACCCCGATCGCTGGTGCGCTCTTACCGCACCGTTTCACCCTTACCTGTGCGCTGCCCGGGGGCATCGCCATCGGCGGTCTGTTCTCTGTGGCACTTTCCTGCAGGTCGCCCCGACTGGCCGTTAGCCAGCACCCTGCCCTTTGGAGTCCCGACCTTCCTCGATCCGTTCCCGGCAGGGGGGTGACCCCCACCCGGACGGACCGCGACCACCTGGCCGACTCACCGTCGGCACCATCGTCCCACACAAGACCCGGCCCATGCCCGCCGAGCGCAGGCGGCCCGGACGGCAGTCCGGGTCACAGGGTGGCTCTAACCTGGCGCCGTGCCCAGTGGTTCGCCCGTCACCCGACCCCGACTGCCTGCGCCCGAGGGCGTCGGTACCGACGCCCTCTCCATCACCGAGTTCTACAATCGCGTCGACCGGGCCCTCCGATCGGCGTTCTCCAGTGAGCTGTGGATCACCGGGGAGATCCGGACCATGAAGGTCCTTCCGAAGGGCCACTGCTTCATCGATCTGGTCGACCCGACCAATGCCCAGGACAGCGGCGCCCCCACGCTCAACGTGAAGTGCTGGTCGACCCGGTGGCGCAGCGTGCGCTCCACGCTTGACGGCCTGGGCGTCACGCTGGACGCCGGCATGGTGGTCCGGGCCCGGGGCAAAGTCGAGTTCTACAAGGCCCGGGGCACCGTCGACTTCATCCTCTCCGAGCTCGACACCGACGCCCTCCTCGGCCGGGTCGCCGCCGAAAGGGCCCGGCTCATCAAGGCACTCGTCGACGAAGGTCTCTTCGACCGCCAGCGGCGGCTGCAGGTGGCCACCCTCCCGCTCCGGGTGGGCCTCGTGGCCAGCCCGGATACCGAGGGCTATCACGACTTTCTGGGCGGCCTGCGCAGCTCGGGAATGGCCTTCGAGGTCAAGGTGGCTCCGACGGCCGTCCAGGGCAAGGTGGCGCCGGCCCGGGTCGCCACCGCCATCTCGAACCTTCAGGCCGAACCCCTCGACGTGATCGTCGTCGTGCGGGGTGGGGGATCCAAGGCCGACCTGGCCGCATTCGACCAGGAGCCTGTGGCCCGCGCCATCGCCACCTCCGCGGTTCCGGTCTGGACCGGTATCGGCCACACCGGCGACCAGTCGGTCGCCGACGAAGTGGCCAACCGCTCGTTCATCACCCCGACCGAGTGCGGGCAGGAGCTGGCCCTCCTCGCCATCGACTACTGGAGACAGGTCGAAGACGCGGGGGCCGCAGTGGCCCGGATGGCCCGCGATCAGGTCCTGGCCGCCGACAGGCTGCTGGCTTCCCGTCAACGGGCGGTGGCCACCGGTGCGCGCGCCCAACTCGATCGCCATGGCGACGGGCTCGGCCACCGGGCCCGCACGTTGCGTGGCGTGTCGCGGGGCCAGCTCGACACCCACACCCTCCGGCTGTCCGCCCGGGGTGAGGCGCTGACCGTGGCCGCCCGACGGGCGCTGCGGGCAGAGGGCGAAGCCCTCGTCGGCCGGTCCAACCGGCTGGCCGCGCTGCCCGGACGTCGACTCCTCGCCGAGGACCAGCGCGCGGACCAGTGGCGCAGACTGCTCGGGGCCTACGACTACCGGCGCCAGCTGGAGCGCGGCTATTCGGTGACACGCGACGAGTCGGGACGGGTGGTCCGATCGGTGCACGACGTGGGCACCGGGGCGCTCCTGCGCACGAGGGTCAGCGACGGCGAGCTGGTCTCGACGGTCGAAGAGACCAGCACCTCGGGCCCGGCACCCCCGAATTCGACACCACCCACCCACCATGACGAAGGGACACAGTGATGGCAACGACACGCGACGGCGGGCGCAACAGCACCGGACCCGACGATGACGCCGCGGGCGTCGGCGATCTGAGTTACTCGGACGCCGGTGCCGAGCTCGACGCCATCATCGAGGAGTTCGAGACGGGAGTGATCGACGTCGACCGTCTGGTCGACCAGCTCCAGCGGGCCACCGATATCGTCGACGAACTCGACCGGCGGCTGCGGCGGACCCGGATCCAGGTGGAGGAGCTCGTGCCCCGCCTGGAGGCGATCGGCCAGCACGATGTTGCCGTCGTGGAGGTCATCGAAGTGGACATCGAAGAGGTAGACGAAGAGGACCCTTCCGGATACGGAGTCGATGGGCGGTCGACCCCCGACGACACCTCACCGGGGCTCTTCTGATCCCGGAGGAGGACCGGACCGGCTCGGCGGTCAGGAGATGTTGCGCTCCCGCCCCACCCAGTACGGCAGACGGAGCTCGCGTTTGAGCACCTTGCCCGAGGGGTTCCTCGGCAGCCCGTCGACGAAGTCGACAGATGTCGGGCACTTGTAGTGGGCCAGGCGGGACCGGGTGGCAGCGATGATGTCCAGCGCCAGACCCTCGTCGTCCTTCGACGCATCAGGTGACCTGACCACGACGGCTTTGACCGTCTCACCCCAGCGGTCGTCGGGCACCCCGATGACCGCCGCGTCGGCCACCGAGGGGTGGGCGAGGAGTGCGTTCTCGACCTCGGCCGGGTAGATGTTCTCCCCGCCGGAGACGATCATGTCCTTGATGCGGTCGTGGAGGAACAGGTACCCCTCAGCGTCCAGCCAGCCCGCGTCGCCGGTCCGGAACCAGCCGTCATCGGAGAGGATGGCCGCCGTCTCCTCTGGCCTGTTCCAGTAGCCGAGCATGTTCTGATCGGATCGGGTCCACACCTCACCCACCTCGCCCACCGGGAGCGTCCCGCCCGATGCGGCGTCGACGATGCGGACCTCGATATGGTCGAACGGACGTCCCGCCGACCGGAGGAGGCGGGCTCGGGGGCCGTCCGGATCGTGGTCCGAGGGCATGAGGGAGGTGATGGCACCGGTCGTCTCGGTGAGGCCGTACACCTGGGCGAAGTCGCAACCGAGCGCGCTCATCGACCGGACCAGCACGTCCTCGCTGATCGGGGAGGCACCGTAGAAGATGGTGCGCAGCGAGCGCACGTCGGCGGTGGCCAACTCGGGAGTGGCCAACAGGAACATGAGCACCGCCGGGACGACGAATGCTTCGGTGACCCGGTGCTCCTCGATGAGCCGCAGTGCCGCGGCCGGGTCCATGTCCCGGAGGATGACCGAGTGCCCTCCCCTGGACATGCCGCACAGTGCCCAACCGGTACCACCGATGTGGAAGAGCGGCATGGCCACCAGCGAGACGGTGTCGGCACCGATGTGGAAGACCTGGTCCGCCTGGGTCAGGATGCACGAGATGTTCCGTCCCGAGATCATGACGCCCTTGGGGAGCCCGGTTGTCCCCGACGTGTAGAGCTGGGTGACCACGTCGTCGGGACCGGGCCGGAACCCGGGGTCCGGCGCCTCGGCCGGCCCGGTCCCGTCTCGCCACTGGTCGAAGTGGTCGAGCGGTACCCAGGTCTTGACGCAGGTCACCTCCGGGGTCAGCTCTTTCACGGCGGCGGCGTAATCGGGGCCGAAAAAGACCACCGGGGCTCGGGCGTCCTCGATGATGGCGGCCATCTCGGCCGGGGCCAGCCGCCAGTTGACCGACACGCTCACCGCGCCGAGCAGTGCGCAACCGAAGAAGACCTCGAAATACTCGATGCAATTCCGGTCCACGAAGGCCACCCGGTCGCCGGCCGAAACACCCGCCTCGGCCAGGGCGTGGCTGACCCGCTTGGCCCGATCGAAGACCTCGGACCAGGTGAGCCTGACGGCACCTTCTGTGAGCATGGGCGCGTCGGGCGTCTGATGTGCCCAGGTCCGGATCATGTCGGCTGCGGACAGGTACTCGGCCGGAGCCGTCTGGTCCGCTCGGTCGCTGCTCATTCCCTGCCCCTCCTGCTGGCCGTGTCCCCGGTGCCCCCTCGCATGGCTCTGCGATGGTACTCCGGAGCCGGTCGGACCGCGTCGGGGGATCGGCCGGGCGGATCCGCGTGCCCGGCGTCGCCAC
>JBEKIU010000222.1:0-5946 GCA_050011635.1 Acidimicrobiales bacterium | reverse complement strand
CCGACGCCCCACCGGACGCGGGCGGGGATCACGGCCGGGACGAGGTGGCGGGGTTGGGGAAGAACGGTGGACATCTCGCAGCGATCTGGGGACAGGGGCGGAAATCTGGAGGAAAAGGTAGGGATTTCGCGTGAGCCCCTTGACCCGCGAACCGATGCCAATCACAGTGTGAATTGTTCGGGACACCGAAGCTCCACCGGGAACTGGAGGAGGTCGCACGGAAGGGCCGCAAGGCACCCCGGGTGGCCGAATTTCAGGGAGAGGTGGGTCCGTAGGTTACCGACATGGTGGTCCGGTGACGGGCTGGGGTGCTCTTCTGGAGCATGTCGGTCCGGTACCCGCCGCAGAGTCGTCCGACACGGCTCGGCGCGGGCGAGACCGTGTCTGCTGAGTACGTGGCCCCGAGGAGCTTGGGCGGTTTCGGCCGCTCGGTTACTCGGGGCTGCGTCGCGTCCGGACACGTGGAGGGACGGCCGGACCGGTCGGCGAGCGTCCCGTTCGTTCGCTCAGTGCCGGTGGACCGACGTGACCGCGGACGACGCGGCCTCCATCCGGCAAGGGTCCTCTTCGTCGTTGCACCGCTCGCACTCCAGCTCCAGCGTGGTGTGGGAGATGCCGAACGGCCCGGCGATGGCTGATTTGACCCGATCGCCGACCGCCTGCGCCTCCTCCAGCGTCGGATGGCCGGTGAGGACCATATGGGCGGACAGCACTCGCATCTCGCTGGAGAGACTCCAGACGTGGAGGTCATGGACCTCGCCCACGCCGGAAACCCCGGCCATGGCCGCGGTGAGCTGGGCCAGGTCGAGGTCCGGCGGGGTCGACTCGAGGAGGACGGCGACGCTGCTGCGGAACACCCGGACGGCCTGGACCACGATGATGGCAGCCACGGCCAGGGCCGAGACCGGGTCGAGCCAGGTGGCGGAGGGCACGGCGAGCAGGATCACAGCGGCCACGACGACGGCCAGGGAGGCCAGAGCATCTCCCACCATGTGCAGCAGGGCGGATCGCATATTGAGGTCGTTCGTGCCGTCCCGGAGGACCAGGGCGGCCACCCCGTTGACGACGAGGCCGAACGAGGCCACCACGATCACCAGGCCGGCCCGCACGTGCTCGGGATGGCCGAAGCGGTGGAAGCTGTCGAGGACGATCAGCACGGTGACGATGGCGATGAGGGCGGCGTTGGCCAGGGCGGCCAGGATGGTGGCCCGGTGGTTGCCGAACGACCGCGCCGCGCTCGGAGGGCGCAGCGCCAGCCGCACCGCCACCAGGGACAGGACCAGCGCGCCGAGGTCGGAGAGGTTGTGGCCCGCGTCGGCCAGCAGACCACTCGAATGCGCGACCACGCCGAACCCGACTTCGACCACGGCCAGAACCGCGGTCAGGACGACGCTGATGGCGAGCCTACGGGTTCGATCCATGCATCCTCCTCCCTGCCATCCTACCAACGACCGATGTCAGGCTTCCCTCCGGACACGCAGGCCAGGGGCGTCAACCGGGCCGAGACGGTCCGATCCCGCCCTCTTCGAGGCGGCGGAGGAGCTCGTACTCGGGTTCCAGTCGCAACCGGAGGCGTTCCCTCTGGTCCTCGGTCAGCGAGGACCGGGTCCCCGTCACACGCGCCCGCTGCAGGGACAGGGGCAACTGGAGGCGCTCTCCCAACCGGACGAGACCACCGGCGAAGTCCTCGGCGAACATGACGGTCGAGCACGCCGCGATGCGATCGGCGGCCTCGGACACCTCCGAGCGCTTGGAGAACATGGTCAGCTGGTTCAAGAGGTCCCTGGGAGGCACCCGGTCCAAGAAGGCGTCGAATCCGTCCCGGGCTACGCTCCGCTCGCTTTCGGCGACCCGACCCGGAACGCCCGCCTCGTCGCCGGCCACCAGGTAGTCGAAGTAGGAGTGGACCCGCTCGACTGGATCCCGCAGGACGGTCACGGTGAAGGTCCGCGGGGGCAGCGGCTGGTCGGCCGCGGCGCGATGGGACCGGCCGAAGAAGTACGCACCCTCGCTCAGGAGCCTGCGGCTGTTGGAGACGAAGCTGTACCCACCGCTGATCGTGCGGGGCAGGCGCGACGTGGTCATGCGGCGCCACACGTCCATCGGGTCCTCGCCACCCAGCGCCATGAAGCCGAGGTAGAGGCTGGTTCCCGCCGTTTTGCGGACGTGATAGCAGTAGATGCGCCGATCGCCGTCCGGCAACTCGAAGGTCCGGGCCAGTCGTCGATAGGTCGGATCGCTCCGGATGGCCCAGATGTCCTGGATGTCCCGGGCCCCTCGCCGGATGCGCACCTCCGCTCGTTGCCGAGCGCTCCCGGCTGGTGGGGATGCGTTGAGCTCAGCTGACCCGGGCCCGGTCTCCACGCGCCGCATCTTACTCCCCTCCACCGAAAATGCGTCTTGACCTCGTTCTTTGGGTCGTCGCCCTTCCGGCCGCCCGGCCACCGGGACCGGCCTGCCACCTGCGGACGGCCGGCTCCCGGGCCGACTGATTGTTTGAGCACCGACACTCGCTGTGGGATCATCTTTGGTGATGGGGCGTACACCTTGAGCACAGGGGCGAAGGGGACCTCCTGGGACGTTCCGTCCGCCGGAGAGCTCTCGGATGAGGTCAAGCTGATCGTCTGGGACCTGGACGACACCTTGTGGGCGGGGACGCTCAGTGAGGAACCGGTCACGATCGACCAATCGACGGCCGACCTGGTCCGGACGCTGAACGTGCGGGGGATCGTGAGCTCGATCTGCTCGAAGAACGATGAGCTCGCCGCCCGGACCCGCCTCCAGCAGGCCGGTCTTTGGGATGAGTTCGTCTTCACCCGCATCGACTGGTCGCCCAAGGGGGCCCGCGTCGCCCAGATCGTCGAGGACGCGCAGCTGCGACCGGAGAACGTCCTGTTCATCGATGACCTCGCCGTCAACCGTGCCGAGGTGCGCCACTTCTCACCCGGCATCCAGACGGCGGGACCTGAGATCATCGGCCGCCTCCTCACCCTGCCCGAGCTGTCGGGGAAAGACGACCGCAACCGAACCAGGCTGGCGCAGTACCGGCTGCTGGAGCGCAAGCTGGCCGACCGCCGCATGGCCGAGGACACGAACGAGGCCTTTCTCCGCTCGTGCGACATCCGGGTGGGCGTCCACCATGACCCCGATGTCGTGAAGGATCGTCTCTTCGAGCTCGTCAACCGGACCAACCAGCTCAATTTCACCAAGCGCAGACCCGACCAGGACTCGTTCGAGGCGATGCTCGCCGACCCCCGCTACGACGCGGGCTACGTGCGGGTGCGCGACCGCTACGGCGACTACGGGATCTGCGGGTTCTACTCGATGGCCCGCCACGAGGGGGTGCTGGTCGACTTCCTGTTTTCGTGCCGGGTGCTCAACATGGGGGTGGAGCAGTGGCTCTACGGAAGGCTCGGCCGGCCCGGCCTCTCCGTCGTGGGGGAGACCGCCTCCAGGCTCGAGGGATCCGTCGACTGGATCACGGAGGACACCGGGCAGGTCGGAGGAACCCGGCACCGGTCCGGGGGAGAGGGGCACGACCCGGACAGCGCACCGTCCCAGCCGAACAGGATCCTGATGGTGGGTGGATGTGACCTCACGGCCACGGCGGAGTTCCTCGGAGGTCGCATCTCGACCGATCTCGCTCACGTCGGACCGACGGGCGCCTTCGTCCACGTGGGACACACCGAGCTGCTCCGGCAGTCGGCGAGCGGCCTCACGCCCGACCAGCGAGCACTGGTCGACCGGATCCCGTTCCTCGACCAACAGGTGTTCAGCTCACCGGCCGTCGTGGCGCCCGACTACGACGTCCTCGTCTACAGCGTGCTGACCGACTACACCCAGGGGATCTACCGGCACCGGGAACTCGGTCTCGTCGTGCCCTGGCACCAGTTCCATCACGATGTGACCGATCCCGAATTCCGGCCGCAGCTGGTGGCCAGGTTCAGCCGGGACGGGATGGACCAGGAGTTCTTCGACTGGTTCGCCACAGAGTTCGAGTTCCTCGGCGGCATCTCCGCCGACCGGTTCGAGGAGAACATCCGCTGGCTGGCAGGGTCCATCCCGCCGGGGGCTCGAGTGATCTTCCTCAACGGAGCCGAAGTGCGGCTCGTCAACCCCAAAGAGCCCGGTCGTCACCTGCGCCACCGCACGATGAACGATGCGCTCGACCGGGCGGTGGGGACGCTCCCGAACGCGTCCGTGTGCGACGTGCGCACCTTCGTCCTCACCGAAGACGACGTCACCGACAGCATCCGGCACTACCGGCGCCGCTCCTATCTGCGAATGGCGGAAGAGATTCGGGCAGCCAACGCGGCTGATCTCAGCCTCGAGCATGAACGTGCGGCGGCCCGCCTCTACGGCCCGGTCCGCACCCTGGTGGGGAGCGGAAAGGAGCAGGTGCGCAGATTGTCGAAGCGCCTGGTTCGGAGCCTGTCCGGTTCGTCGGGGTGAGGCCGGGCCGGGCGGCGCCCGGGGACCCCTGGCGGACCGGTCAGCCGCAGCTCTTCTTGTAGGCGGCGGTACCGGGCTGGACGGCCTGCCCCGAACCCGCGCTGATCATCAGGCACGATTCGTCGACGGCCACGAATTCGGCGGCCGGGATCTGTTTGAGCTGGTCGACCTCGTCGTACGTCCACCGGGAATCAGCCGTGCCCTGGAAGTACCAATTGCTGCCATTGTCGGCCAGGATCAGGCCGTAGGTCTTCATGGTCGTGAGCACCGTTTGGCACATCGCCGAGCACTTCGACGCGGGCAGCGAGAAGTGGGAATTCAGGCGGAAGCGCGCCCCCATCGGTGGACAGGCCCGATCGTTCTGCCCCGCCTCGTGCCGCGCCGGCCAAAGGTACGCCTGCTGGGTGCACTGGGCGGTGAACCGGATGGCATGGTCCATGGTCCGGGACGCGACCTCGGTGTAATTGACCAGGCCGGGGAGGATGGGGAGTCCGGCGGCGTCGGCCGAGGTCCAGCCGGCCGGGCGGAGGGCGTTCGACCGGAGGTTCCAGATGGCTCCGGAACCGGCCGTCGATTTGCCGTCGGGGCGGTAGTAGGTGTCCCAGGTCTCATATAAGGTGCACGTGCTCGGATTGACCATGATGGCGTGGCGATCCGAGCCCTGTTCGATGGGAGTGGCCGCCGACAGGGGATACGGACCAGGATTGCTCTGGCTGGAGTAGTCGAAGGCGATGTGGACGAGGGCCTGGCCGGCGGGCACGATCTGCCACGGGATGCCGTAGGGCTCCTTCGGGTTCCCCGACGGTCCGTAGTCGGGATGGAGGTCTGTGGATCGCGCATCCATCGACGCCAGCCAGGCAGCACTGTCCTTGTTCACGGGCAGTCCGGTGATCGGGGTGTTCCACACGTTGTCGGACGGAAAGGCCGGGCAAGGGGAACCGGGGAGGGTCGTTCCGCCGGCCGATTGCCGTGCAGCTCCGGCCGCCGCCGGTGCTACGAGGGAGACGATGCCGACCAGGATCAGGACGGCGAGCCCGACGACCGGCCCGGCGGACCTCGATCCGGTCACGGCATCGAACCTCCGGTACCGATGGCGACCCGGTCGGGCCTCAAGGGCAGGGCAGCGGTTTGGAGGTCTCGATGACGGTGATGTCCTCGAGATCGCTGCCGTTGGCCATGGCCACTGCGGCCAGTTGGGACCGGACGCCGAGCTTTCGCAGGATGGACCGGATATGTGAGCGGACGGTGGCCAGCGACACCACCAACTCGGTGGCGATGTCCTGGGCCGGGATCCCCTTGGTGAGGAAGTAGAGCACCCGCCGCTCGCTCGCCGTCAGTTGCATCAGCGCCTCGAACCGGGCCGGGATGCGTCGGAAGTCCTCCTTCGGGGACCCGGCGGCCCCCTGGTCTCCGAACACGGAGCGCAGCTCCTCGGTCAGCCCGTCGATGTTGGGCAGGGCGTCTGCGCCCTGTTCGACGCACGCCGCCAGTGCA
>JBEKIU010000221.1:0-8263 GCA_050011635.1 Acidimicrobiales bacterium | reverse complement strand
TTCTCAGTGACGACGAGTTTGAAGCTGAAATGTCCACGCCGGATCCTTTTGCATCGCAGAGGGAGGGCTTCCGACTCCGCTTAAAGGAGCTCGGAGCAGATCCAATTCAGCGTATCGACGGAGCTTGGGAACGAATCAATCGCCCTGGGCCGGACGCCGCCTCTCAGGCTGCCCACTCCCTCGTCGAATTTGTCGATTGGACGCTTCGCCTGGCTGCACCGGACACAACTGTTCTGGCCTGGCATGCCGAAACACAGCGACCCAGCAATGAGCTACGCAATGGCCGGCCGGACCGCGCACTCAAGATTCGCTATCTCATGAGGAATCGCCCGAACGAAGCGGAATCAACCGAGATGCAAATACGAAGTCTGACGGGCATCATGGCATGCCTCCAGAAGCAAAAGCATTCTCCAGGTGACAAGGAACGGCGTGCCGTGGAGAGACTTATCCCGACGGTCGAATCTGTAATCTATTTCGTGCTGCCATAGCTGCGCCCGGCCGATCCAAAGCGCGCCATATCTGGGACAGTGGTTGACGGATTCGCCCCTCGTACTCAAACGCCGCCATGCGTTTGATCGATCCGCTTGCCGATCCACGGGGTCATTAGATGCGGGCTACTAAGACAGGCACGGTCTACGTTCCAAGGTTGCGCATCGAAAACAGCAATCAGGCGTTCCTCGGCCAGACGTCAGAGGTGTATGGTCGCGTTGATTCCGATGCGGGCTAAATCGCCACATCTATTGAGATGCTTGCATTGATTCTTGCTAGGAATGCTAGCAAGGACGACTCGATCTCGATCTCGCTAACCGATATATTTGGATTTAGGTCTTGGTCGTATTCCAAGTAGATTGCTAGCTGAATAGTCGATTTATCTGAAAGATCTGCTAGCTTTGTCTGGACGGGCACAAACGTTCGAAGAAAGGTTTGCAAAAGGCCGTGTAGTGTCGACTTTGACGAGGATGGCACTCTATAGAACCACGCATTGGACTGCGCAATCCTCGTCGGCCGCGACCCGATCACGTCTTCATTTGATCGTGCGATTGGCTCCCCTTTAGTCCAAGTTCGAGTCGGCTCCAGGCCAAGCTGATTGCTTAGCTCTAGAGGATCGCTGAGGAGGTCGAATATCGCCAAGGAAACTCTAACTTCTTCCCCATCTTTCAAAGCGTGGTTCCTCCTTTCCTCAAGGATGTAGAGCTTCCCACGGTGATCACTTTCCCAGATCCTTAGCCATCGAAGCCCCCTTCGAAGTCTTCACCAGGGTTGGTGTCGGGAATTTGATAGGTTTTCTGATTATTCCAGATTCTTATGTTAAGAGGTTGGTAATCGCTGGACGCTGTCGGCGACTTTGGACCAGCAAACAATTCTCCAGTAGCTGAGTCGCGATAGATGTCGTACTGGGCTCCGTGATCTCCATATATCTCTGCCTTCTCCGCTTCAGCATCTATCTTGTAACTCTTAAGGTAAGAGGGCTTAACTTTAACTAGATTTGCTGGATTGAAGGTCCCAGATAGAGCACCGAGCGGGCACGCATCGCTGTTCTGATCGCCAGCGCAGCCAAGTATTCCATTGAAGATTGAGTTCCCGCCTCCTATCGCATTGCAATCGATAGTTTGAACTTCGTTGTTGACGAAACTATTAGCTGAATCGTATACGGATGCGACATCATGCCTGGCGCTGTCCAGAAAACCTTGGCCAAAATATAGTCCCAAAGGATCAGTCCCATTCACGGGATCATCCCCTGTATAGGCATAGGCCTGGCCAGTCTCATCGACCAACGGATCCACGGTCAGGAACTGACCCGTGGCCGGGTCGTAGTAGCGATCCACCAGGTCAGGGCTCGCCAAGTCTGACGCGTCACGATGACGACGAACCCGTTGTGGCTTACAGCCAGCTCTTCGATGAAGTCGGGGCCGGCAACCAGGACCGAAGCGTATCGCAACGAGTTGCACCAACCCATCATGCACCGTCGGGTCCCGCTCAGCGAGCACTCATCAGATGCGGGCTACTACGACCCCACACTCCGATCTCACATATGCTTAGCCGCCTGTTGAACAGGCTTAGTGAGGCTTGATTCAGTATTGAGGGTAGGGCCAACCGGGCCCCTCATCTTCGTCGAGCCCTTTCAACACGCTACAGGGGCGCAGTTGGCTGATCAAAGCATCAGTGTTTTTGGAAGGCGTTCGATTGAATCTGAAGGGAAGACAACCAAGAGTCTTGTTCGAGAGCGAACTGATCTCGATCGGCCTCAGAACGCCATCGGCATCTTGTGCCGTTCCTAGCGATTGGCCAGGGTGGAGCGTAATGGCAGCGACGAACGACTGACATTCGCCGTTACAGGGTCGAACCACAACCGAGTTCGATGTATCGTTCTTCAGTTCGAGATTGAAGCCAGCATCCTGGGCACCGCAAGCCTCAAGCGTCACCATCAACAGCCCTAGTCCTAGGATCACCAGGAATCTGGACCTTGTTCGACTCGCGCCCGTTTTGTACATTGCGATTCGATCGCTCCTGGCTACCATAGGAACTGGATGTGGTGTGTGTACTTGTCGAATCCAGGGAAGGTTAGGAACGGCAATCCTAATTCCATGGTCAATGCTTTCCCACTGAATGGCCCAAGCACCTCATTCCCCAGGAGGGGCTGGTTTGGGACTCCCTGCAGCCAGATACTTTGTCCCTTCGCGAGGCTTCCAAGTGCCTGACCTCCAAGCCCTAATGCCTCCCAGGGGACGAGCGGAACGCTGATCACTTCCGCAGAGACACAGCCAAAAGTGCCAAACTCCGATCCCACGTTTTGGATTTCCTCGATTGCCTCATATGTTCCCCAATATTGGAGATAAGACAGATCTTGCGGGATATCGACAACATCTCGCCAGTACGTTGCACCTCGGCATGAGCCGTCTGGGTTGTGACCCAGAATACAAAACAAACCACTCGGATCCGTCGCGTTCACCGGATCGTCCCCGGTATAGGAATAAGGCTGACCGGTCTCATCAACCAGGGGATCGACGGTCAGGAACTCTCCAGTTGAGGGGTCGTAGTAGCGATCGATTGAGCCGTCCGACGCATTCGTGGTCGTCCCGGCGTAGTTGATCCCGGTTGACGTGCAGAAACGCCGGGCTCGGCGCCGATGTGAGGGTACGCGTGGCCGGAATCGCGCGGACGCGTGTTTTGCGTAGTGCGCTCTTCGAGATCGCGGCGGCGGGGCACCTACCTGCACGGGTCTAGTTTCGCACGCTGGCAAGACGCGCTCGGGGGACCGGCCGTGGTGATGCGGCCTGGCCCGAGTCGCGAGGTGGTTTGGAATGCCTACGGCCGGGTGATGCGTCGTAGACGTAGGGGCGTTGCCGAGGGAAGCAGTGGCGTTCAGCGGCCGCGTGTGCCGGTTCGCTCAGTCCTGGCGGGAGCGAACAGAGGCTTCAGCTGGTGTGCTGGGCGCCGGGCAGTGGTTGGAGCAGTCGGATGTCGGCCCCGCCAGCGTTGTCGTTGCCAGCGGGGTGGGTGGCCGCGTGGACGGCGCGGAGTTTGGCGATGGAGACCCGGGTGTAGAGGGCGGTGGTCTCCAGCTTGGCGTGGCCGAGCATCTCAGACACGTAGCGGATGTCGGCACCGCCTTCGAGCATCAAGGTGGCGGCGGTATGGCGGAACAGGTGGCAGCTGCCGCGTTTTCCTGGCGCGCCTGCGGCGATGTAGGCCTTGGTAGTGCGTGATAGCCAGTCAGCGCACAGGGGCTCGCCCGAGGCCGATAGGAACAGGACGTCGGTTTCTTTCGCAACGAGCTTGGGCCGTACGAGATCGAAGTAGCGGGCCACCCACAGCAGCGCCCGCGCCCCGATGGGGACATGGCGGTCTCGTGCGCCTTTTCCCTGGCGGACGAACACGGTGCCCCGGGCGTGGTCGACGTCCCAGATCCGAAGGCCGATCAGCTCGGCCCGTCGGATGGCCGTCGAGTAAAGCACTTCGAGGATCGCCCGGTCGCGCACACCAAGGATGGTGGTGACGTCGGGGCCTTGCAGGACGGCTTCTGCTTCCTCAGCGCTGAGGGTGGCTTCGGGGAGGCGGTGCTCGGCCTTGGGCAGCACCAGCCCCACAGCGGGATCGAAGGGGACGCGTCCTTGGGTGAGCATCCAGGCGAAGAAAGACTTGACCGGAATGATGCGCTGGGCCTGAGTGCGGAACGACAGCGGAGCGCCATTGGCCTTCTTGTGGTGGAACAGGTGACGTTGGTAGGACTCGAGGGCACTGAAGCTGACCGACGCCGGCTCAGTGATGTCGAGGGCGGTAAGGAACTCGACCAGATCGCGCAGGTGGTGTGCTCGGCCAGCAACGGTGGTTTTGGCGTAGCCATGGCTTCGCAGCCACCCCAGGTACTCCTCGGCCACCAGGGCGAGGGGCGTCATCGTGCTCCCCCGAAGGTCCCGCCATGTCCCCCGGGTGTCCCCCGATCTGGGTCTACGCCTACGGCTACGACTGTCCGGCACTTCGCGCCATACGCGTCGGCGTCGACCACGGGGTGGCCCGTTTCACCAGCATAAGTGCCGTTTTCACCACGCGGGTCGGGGTCGCGCACCGTTCGCGGGGTATCGCGGGGTTGACCAGGTGGGTCGTCGGCAAGCAGGTAGCGGTGCTGGCGGCCCGACCCACCGGGAACGGCGACCAGATACTCCAGGGCTACCAGGCGGGCCAGCCCGATGCGCACCTGGTGCTCTGACCATCCGAGGGACTCGCGTAGCTCCCGACGGGTGAAGGACACGGCGTCCACGTCAGTGGCGTCGGATTCTGCGCGTGCAGCCACATGAGTCTGCGCGGCGGTCAGGAGTCGCCGGGTCTGAGGGGCCAGGTCGTCACCGCCGCGAGTGAGTACCCGCTCGGCCAAGCGCATCGCGACGGCGACATCGTCGGGGGACGCTTCGACGTAGCGGACGGTGCGGTCACCGACCTCGATGGTGTCCTGGTGGCGTTGGTGCTGATGAAGCAGCGCGGAAGCGCAGATCAAACTGAGCAGTTTCTGGTGGTCGCGCCGATGGCGGGTAGCGTGATCCGGGAACACGATCTCGCCGGCGTCGGGGATCACGACCGGCAACGGTTCGATGAGCCGCTGGGCGTTGCGATGCACGGCGACGATCCTCTCGCGCTGCAGTCGCGCCATGAGGCCGTCGAGGGTGGCCGCCTGTCGTTGGGCGGCCTGGATAGCCCGAGTCTGAGCCCGGTCCTCATCCACCCCGAGCACCACCACGCGATTCTGGAGCTCCGGGTCGATGTCGGTGGCCGTCGTAGTGAGCACCAGCGCCACCGGACCGGCCACCTCGTAGCTGCGGGTACGGAGCTTGCCCGTCGCCGTGTCCTTGCCCGTCGAGGCGATCGACAGGCGGCCCTCGGTCACCAGCAACTTCAGCGCGTACGACGCCCGGGACGCCCCTTGCTCTTCGGCGACGGCCAGCACCTTGTGAGCCAGATCGGCCGCCCCCACGTAGTAGAGGGCCTGACCGGTCACCGCCGAATAGGAGGCCAGGTCCTCTTCGGGCACCAGCTGGCACACCGCGTCGGCCAGGGTCGACTTGCCCGCCGCAGTCGAGGACTGCACCACCACCCCGAAGGGTCGCTCGGCTTTGCGTGAGATGGTGGCCAGGTAAGCGACGAGGAGGTTGGTCTCCTCGCCCACCACCCCGAGCGCACCCAGATCCTCTATAACCCGCACGGCCAACGCGGGGTCGGCCAGCAGCTTCATGGCCTCGGCTCGTTCGGTGTCGGTCATGGCCGCAACCGGTGCCGCCGCGTCGCGCGCCGCGACAGCCGCCTCGGTGGCGAACAGCACCTCGGCCAGCTCGCGAACCAGCCCGGGCCGGTCGGTGTGCAGTTCGGCCACAGCTGCCTGGAACCCGCCATGATCGGTGTCGGTCACAGCCAACGCCACCCGCAAGGTGTCAGGCGTCTTGTTGCGATCCGCACCGCGCACCCGCCAGTGACGGGTCCCGAAGGCCACGTGCAGTTCGGCCGCGTCCCCCGACACGCTCGCTGACCCATCGACCGCAGGGGCCGATGCGCTCTCCACCGCTACCGCTGTCGCGGTCCCGAATGCGGCGCCTGTGGCACGGCCAGTGTCTTGCGGCTCGGCGGTCGCCAGGAGCGCGGCGAAAGCGGCCGTCCGGTCAACGGCCCGCCCGAGCAACGTTGCCAGGGGCGCTCCGGGCGAGACCAACGCGCACTCGATACCCTCGACACTGATCCGCTCGGCCAGTGATGCCAGGCCGTTTCCGATGATCGTGCAGCGTTGCACCCCGCCCCGGGCGAGTAGCCGCAGATCGGCGGTGTGGAAGCCGCCGGGCCGGCCCGGTGCGACCACCGCTCGATGCCCGGCACCGAGGACGGCGAGCGCGTCGTCTATCGAGGCGACCACAATCACCTCGGCGCTGGTGGCCGCCGCGGCCTCGTAGAGCATCCCCCCGGGCAGACCGGCCGCCCACTGGGGCTCGACCGAAGCGGCGGCCAGGCGGATGCCGCATAGTTGGAGCACCCGGCCATCGGCCGAGAGCACCGGGATCACCACGCAGCCCCGGAAGTGCTCATGCCCCGAAGGTCGGTAGACGCCGAGACGCATCAGCTGGTCGCGCAGCCTCGCCCCGTCGCGGCGGTTCGCTTCAGGCAGGCGATAACCCAAGGTCCGGTTGGCAAACCCGATCCTCAGCTCGTCGGCCAGCGCCTCGTCCACGCCCCGATCGGCCAGCCAGCCCTTCGCCTGCTCGGAGCTACGCCGCTCGTCTTGGTAGTGAGCCAGCACGGCTTCGATAACCGCCTCGTCATCGGAGTCCGGATCACACAACAACGGCAGCGGACGCACCGTCGACCTAGCGACCAGCCCGGGCGGGCCGTCCGGCCGCCACCCCGAACGCACCAGCTCGGCCGCATGGCTCATCGACAACCCCCCGAAGACGGCGACCAGCTCCACCGGACCGCCCGAGCCACAGCCACACGACCAGTGCTCGCCGTCGAGTGCGAGCGATCCGCCACAACGCGGGCAGGCGCCGACAAGGCCGGCGCCGGCGGGACGAAGCGGGATGCCGAAGGCTTCGACCAGTTCCACCAGCCCTGCCTCGTCGCCCACAACACCTCCCTCAGTGAATCGTCCTTACGGTTGGTTCTACCTCGCAATACAGCATCCATCCAGTCCCAACTTCCGGTAACGTTCCCGACCATGGCCTTCGCCGAGACCCTCGCCGGCCTGCGCCGATCTCGGGACCTCACCCAGGTCGCGTTGGCCCAACGCGCCGGCGTCAACGTGTCCCAGCTCCGCAAGTACGAAGCCGGCGGATCCGAGCCGTCCCTCTCCGCACTGAGGCGATTGGCGGTCGCCCTGTCGTGCACGACCGACGCCCTCGTCTTCGGCGACGACCCCCGACTCCCCGACGACCAAGCACTCCGACTCGCCTTCGAGGCCACCACCTTCCTCGACGACGCCGAACGAGCCACCGTCCGCGAGGTCCTGGACGCGTTCATCGCCCGCCACAACGCCCGACACGCCGAGGACCGGCCGCGCCGGCCCAGACACCGCAGACGGGCGACCTGAGCGGCACCGTCGCCAACGTCGGCGGCTGTCGTGCCAAGCGTGGCCGACCGGCAACGCACGAGCACAGCACGCACCCGATGCCGGCACGGCTTTGGCACCGGGGATGCCACCGAGCAGTATCGGGTCGGGGTCGAAACGGGACGCGGATAGCGGCGCACCCGAGGGCTCGGGGATGATGCATACGACGTCGTGGTCGCGATGACAGGCTCGATGCCGTTGCCGATGAATACCAGTCGATCGTGAACTTCATGATGGACGATCACCGACACCCTGCGACGCCACGCCGGCACGTAATGGCCAACTGCCAGACGATCGACGCCGAGACCACACACCACCCCTAATGAGTCGGCCGACGCGACGGAGCCCCCAACAGCGCCCGACCAGCCAATTCGCCGTGAACAGAGGGCTCCAATCCTGGACGGAGCCCTCCACGGACCCCACCGTGGAGCCCATCACGGAGCCCCTTCCGGACCCTGCCGCTGCGAGGGACGACATCGCTGGCCGGGATGAAACAGACTTCCATACCCATTGAACAGGGCCGAACGGCCCGAAATTCAACAAACCCTCGGGACCTGTCACACCGCGCCGAGCGGATCCGGGACAGCAAGTAGCCGACTCCGGGCCGGAGTCGGCAACCGCCACGCTCCACCGCCATGACGCTTCCCGGGCAAGAGATCGCCTCATACCCATAGAACAAGGGCA
>JBEKIU010000220.1:0-6011 GCA_050011635.1 Acidimicrobiales bacterium | reverse complement strand
GGACGGCTCACCCCTCCGACACCTCACGCTCGACCGGACCAAGGACTACCAAGCACTGCCCTGATCGGGGTGTCTCCGATGTCCTTGACACATCTGTCTCCGATGTCTTGAGACATCACACATGTGCCCACGGCAGGAATTGAACCTGCGACACCTCATTTAGGAAACGAGTGCTCTATCCCCTGAGCTACGTGGGCCGAAGGTGCGATTCTACGTCCCTTCCCACGGCATGGTCGGGGTCAACGGTCCGGCTTCACGATCAGGGTCCACTGACCGACCCGACCGGACAGGCTCTAGGCCATGCCGGCCGCCGACCCATTCGCGCCGAGCCGCATGAGATGAGGCGCGCGGATACCGTGAGGAACCACGGGCCGGGGGCAGGTCCTACGATCGGGGAACACGGCCGACGACGGATGGAGTGCGAGGAATGAGCGACAGCGGCGACTGGTCACCCGACGAACCATCGGGCACCGAGCCCTTCGAGCAGGGTGACGAGGCCCTCGACGACAGGGAACAGCTCGATCCTGACTTCCTCGAGGCGGTCGAGATCGACCCGTCGCTCGACCCCACGTTGCAAGTGGACGATCGGGAACTCGAAGAGGCAGGGGTGGAGCTCGACGATCCGGAGGCACTCACCAGTTTGGACGGTGGCCTCGACGATCCCGACGGCATCGGTGGTCCGACGGCCCGCGATCGGGCCAGGGCCTCCGACACCGAAGGATGGGACCTCGACGCTCCCGAGGTGCCGGGCGACGAGGAGCCCGAACCTGACGACATCTGACCCGACGAGACCTGACCCGACGCGGTCTGATCCGACGAGGCCTGAACTCGACGAGGCCTGAACTCGACGAGGCCTGAACTCGAAGGCCGTCTGCCCCTCAGTCCGCCTCGACAGACGGGACGAGCACGCACCGGGTCCCGCTGTAGATGGTGGGCATGCATTTGTTGCAGTGGATGCACAGGCCCTCGGTCGCTTCGCCCTTCTCCCACCGGCCCACCAGGTCGGGCTCCCGCAGCAACGCACGGGCCATGGCCACGAACGAGAAGCCCTCGGCCAGCGCCCGCTCCACCGTCTCCAACCGGTTCACACCTCCGAGCAGGATGAGGGGTAAGTCGAGCGCGTCCAGAAATTGCCGGGCATAGGGCAGGAAGAAGGCCTCTTCGAACGGGTAGTCCTGCAGGAACCTCGAGCCCACCACCCGGAATCCGGCCCGCAACGGTGGAGGAAGGGTGGCGGCGAACTCCGGCCGGGGTGCCTCTCCTCGGAACAGGTACATCGGGTTGGACAGGGAGCTCCCCCCGGTCAGCTCGAGCGCATCGAGGGCACCGTCGGACTCGAGCATGCGGGCGAAGTCGACGCTCTCCTCCAGCCAGAACCCCCCGGGAACCCCATCGGCCATGTTGAGCTTGGCGGTGACCGCCACCCGATCACCGACCGCCTCTCTCACCGCGTCGACCACCTGACGCGGGAACCGGGCCCGGTTGGCCAAGCTCCCGCCCCACCGGTCGGTCCGGCGGTTGAGCTTTGGGCTCAGGAAGGCGCTCAGCAGGTAGTTGTGGCCGAGGTGGATCTCGATGCAGTCGAATCCGGCTTCCACCGCGACCGCCGCCCCCTGGCGGTACTGCCCGGTGATCCGGGCGATGTCGTCGTCCGACGCGGCCCGGGTCATCGACCCGGTCGGGCTGAACCGGCGCGACGGGGCCAGGGACGGGGCCCGGTTGGAGCGCGCGTTGGCCACCGGCCCGGCATGTCCGATCTGCGCGGAGGCGGCCGCGCCGGCCGCATGCACCGTGTCGGTGAGCCGGCGGAGGCCAGGCAGGCACTCCTCCCCCAACAGCACGCAGTGGCGATCGGTCCGTCCCTCCGGTGACACGGCCAGGTAGGCCACCGTGGTCATGCCCACGCCCCCGGAAGCCATCCGTCGATGGAACTCGATCAACTGGTCCGTGACCTCACCCCTCGGTGCCGCGCCTTCGAACGTGGCCGCCTTTATGACCCGGTTCTTCAGAGTGACCGGGCCGAGCCTGGCCGGTGCGAAGACGCCCGGCGCGTGGTCACCATCTCCACCGGATGCCAGCGTCATCCCGCACACCCCCGGGCTCCCCTCGTCACGGCGTCGGGAGTCCCGCCGCGCCCAGCGCCTCTGTCACCGCACCGGTCAATGCCGGGTGGCAGACCACCAGATCGGGCAGCCAGGGGTCGGGCTGCGAGTACCGGAGGGGCGAACCGTCCAGCCGGGCGGCGTGGAGCCCGGTGGCCACCGCCACCGCCACCGGGGCGGCCGAATCCCACTCGTACTGGCCGCCGGCATGGACGTAGACCTCGGCCTCGCCGCGGATGACAGCGGCGATCTTGGCACCCGCCGACCCCATGGGCACCGTGGTCGCCCCGAGACGCTCGGCGACGAAGGGGACGAACTCCGGGGGCCGGCTCCGGCTCACCACCAGCCTGGGCACCGCGGCGGGGGCGGCCAGCGCCGGTGGGTCCTCCGTCCCCAGCACCACGCCCATGGCCGGAAGCGCCACTCCGCCCACCCGGGCCACGCCGTCGACGGCCAGAGCCACGTGGACCGCCCAGTCCTGCCTGCCCTCCGAATACTCGCGGGTACCGTCCAGCGGATCGATGATCCAGACCCGCCCCGAGGCGCTGTCCAACCGCTCGGCGCGGTCCGCCTCCTCCGATCGGATCCGATCGGCGGGGAACCGGGTGGCGAGCCTGTCCATGAGCAGCCGTTGTGAGAGCTGATCGCCCTCGCTCCCGAGCTCCTTCCCCGGCGTCGATCGGGCCCGCAGCTCCATGAGTGCACCACCGGCTTCGGCGGCCAGCTCGACGGCCGCCCGGTGCTCGTGGCTCAACATTGCCGCCCTCTCCTCGATCCGTCCGGCTCCGTCCAAGGTCCACAGTCTGCACGAATCGGCGAGGCGTGGTCGCCCCTTGCCCGACGAAGTGGGTGGTCACCCCTGAGGTGAAACGGCCCGAAGTCGCTACGCTGCTGCGTGCCATGACCCCGCCCCCCGCCATGAGCGTCGAAGAGCTCCAACAGTTCCTGAGCGACGGCTTCCCGAGTGCGTCGATCCCCTATGTCGTCGAGTCCATCACCGACACCACCATCACGGTGCGCCTCCCCGTCAGCGAGGCCAACAGCCGGCCCGGCGGCACGGTGTCGGGCCCGTCGCTGATGGCCCTGGCCGACACCGCGGCCTGGCTGGTCATCGTCGGCCAGATCGGACCGGTGGCGCTGGCGGTGACCACCAGCCTGCACATCGACTTCCTCCGCAAGCCGGCGCTGGTCGACATCGTGGCCGTCGGGACCCTGCTCAAGCTCGGAAAACGGCTGGCCGTGGCCGAGGTGGCCATCTACTCGGTCGGGAGCGACGACGTGGTGGCAAAAGCCCAGGTCACATACTCGATCCCCCCGTCATAGCCCTCGCCGCCGGCACCGGCGACCGCCCCGGCGGCGGGCCCGGCGACCGCGCCCGGCAACCGCCCGGTGGCGGGCCCGGCAACCCCCCGTCCCCGCGCCGCCCGCACCCGGGCGCCCGGTCGACCTTTCTCCCTGGTCATTGCACGTTCGAGCCGTTCCGTGCCAGCATCGTTGGTGAGCGGCCAAAGGGGGAAGCACCATGCACGATCTGGTCATACGGGGCGGAACAGTCGTCGACGGAACCGGAGCACCGGCCCGCACCGCGGACGTGACCGTCGACCGGGGGCAGATCACCGGGGTCGGATCCTTCGCCGGTGAGGCGGCTTCCCGGACCGTCGATGCCGACGGTCTGCTGGTCGCGCCGGGGTGGGTCGACATCCACACCCACTACGACGGCCAGGCCACCTGGGACGAGGTGCTCGCCCCCAGCAGCTGGCACGGTGTCACCACGGTCGTCACCGGGAACTGCGGGGTTGGTTTCGCACCGGCCCGCCCGGACCGCCACGAGTGGCTGATCGGTCTGATGGAGGGAGTCGAGGACATCCCGGGGAGCGCACTGGCCGAAGGCATGCGCTGGGAGTGGGAGACGTTCCCCGAGTATCTCGACGCGCTGGCCCAGCGCAAGTGGACCATGGACCTGGGCACCCAGATCGCCCACGGGGCGGTGCGGTCCTACGTGATGGGCGACCGCGGGGCCCGCAACGAGCCGGCCGGACCGGCCGACATCGAGGCCATGAAGCAGTTGGTCAAAGAGGCGATCGCCGCCGGGGCGCTCGGGTTCTCGACATCACGTACCCTCGCCCACCTGGCCATCGACGGGGAGCCGGTTCCGGGCACCTACGCGTCCGAGGACGAGCTGTTCGGGATCGGGAGCGGCATGGGAGAGCTCGGGGCCGGTGTGTTCGAGCTGGCCCCGGCCGGCACCGCCGGCGAGGACATCATCAGTCCGAAGAAGGAGATGGACTGGATGCGGCGGCTGTCGGCAGCCATCCACCGCCCGGTGACCTTCGCCATGGTGCAGGTCGACGATGCTCCCGAGCTCTGGCGTGAGCTCATGGACGAGTCCCTCCGCGCCGTCTCCGATGGGGCTGACCTCTGGCCCCAGGTGGCCGGCCGCGGCTTCGGACTGCTGTCCGGCCACTTCACCACCTACTCGCTCTTCGATCAGATCCCCGCCTACCAGGAGCTGAAGGCCAAGGGCCTGGCCCCGGACGCGCTCGTCGAAGCCCTGCGCAGCCCCGAGGTGCGCCACGCCATCGAGTCGTGGGAGCCCGACCCGGCCACCGCGGATCGCATGGACCAGGCCTTCCGCACCACCTTCGTGCTCGGGAGCCCACCCGACTACGAGCCGGGGCCGGAACGATCGCTGACCGGGATGGCCGCGGCGACGGGCCGGACGGCGCTGTCGATGGCCTACGACGCCATGCTCGAAGAGGACGGGCGCGGCCTGCTCTACGTGCCCATCCTCAACTACTCCGACGGCGACCTCGAGCCGGCCCGCGAGATGCTGCTCCATCCCCGTTCGGCAGCCGGGCTCGGGGACGGCGGCGCCCACTGCGGGGTCATCTGCGACGCTTCTCAACCCACCTTCATGATCACCCACTGGACCCGCGACCGGTCCCGCGGCGAGCGGCTCCCGCTCGAATGGATGGTGAAGAAGCAGACCCGGGACACGGCCCGCCTCTACGGACTGACCGACCGCGGGACGATCGAGGTCGGGGCGGTGGCCGATCTCAACCTGATCGACTACGAGCACCTCCAGATGGGCAACCCGACCGTGGTCAACGATCTCCCGGCCGGCGGCAGCCGGCTCCTCCAGGGAGCGACGGGCTACGTCGAGACCATCAAGTCCGGGGTGACCACCTTCAGCGACGGCGAGGACACCGGCGCCCGGCCCGGGGCGTTGCTGCGGGGCGCCCGCTGACCCACGGTCCGACCGGGGAAGCCGTGCCGGTCACGATTGGCCTCACGGTTGGCCCGGCGGTGGGCCCGGTGGTGGGCCCGGTGGCGATCCTGCCGGTTGGCCCGGTGGCGGTCCTGCCGGTGGGCCCGGCGGCGGTCGGCCGGGATCGGAGCTGATCGCCGACCCGACCGCATCGGGCCGCGCTACGGCCTCTGCCGCCCATTCGGCCTGCATCTGCTGGTACACGCGGTGCTCGATGATGAAGGCCAGGGTGGGCACGAAGCCGGCGGCCACCACCATCAGGATCCGTCCCAGCTTCCAGTGGGCCCGTCGGGCCAGGTCGGCCGCCGTGGCCAGGTACACGAGGTAGAGGTACCCGTGGATCGGGGCCACGATCTCCTCGGCCAGCTTCACCTTGGCTCCACACAACTGGAAGATGACCACGATGAACAGACAGATCAGCGCGGTGCCCACGATGAAGGCCATGACCCGGTACCGGACCAGCGCACCGACCGTGCCCCGTTGGACGAGTCCCCGGAGCGAAGGGGTTCCCGGCGGTCGGGCCTCCGGCGGTCGGGCCTCCGGCGGTCGGGCCTCCGGCGGTCGGGCCTCCGGCGGTCGGGCCTCGGGCGGTCGGGCCTCGGGCCCGGCAGCTGTCATTGCCGATTGGAGCCGGCGTCGGC
>JBEKIU010000219.1:0-6074 GCA_050011635.1 Acidimicrobiales bacterium | reverse complement strand
CGCCACGCCGCGTTGGAAACCTGGTGGCACGAGTACACCGACGAGGACCGGGACCAGGCCCGCACGTTGCTCGACCAGGCCGGTTTCGGCGGACAGGTCTTCGCCGAGCGGCCCTTCGGCCTGCTGTCCGAGGGCGAGCGCCAACAGGTCCTGCTGGCCCGGGCCCTGATGGCCGACCCGGAGCTCCTGTTGATGGACGAGCCCGCGGCCGGGCTGGACCTCGGAGCCAGAGAGCGGCTGCTGGCCCGCCTGGCCGATCTGGCCGCCGACCCGGCCGTCCCTCCGCTGGTGCTGGTCACCCACCATCTGGAGGAGATCCCGCCCGGGGTGACCCACGCCGCCCTGCTCCGCGGCGCGGCCATGGTCGGGTCGGGCCCGGTGGCCGATGTCCTCACCGGGGAGGCGGTCTCCGCCGCCTTCGGCGTGCCCGTGGTGGTGGAGCGGCGCGACGGCCGGTGGACGGCCCGATCGGCGGGGCCGGTGGATCAGCGCACGGGGGATTGAGGCCACGCGGACCGGGACCTTGTCTCCTTCGGGCCAGGTTCACCCGGCCGCCGGGGGAGCCGGTGGAGGCCGGACAGACCAACCGATAGCATCCGCGCCGAACCGCTGCGTCACCGCTCCGACCCGGACGGCTGCGGGCGGTCCGGAGAGGACGGCACCGACATGGTCATGCCGAAGGACGTGGGCGTGGTGGACACCATGGTGGGGTTCCCGCACGCGGACATGAAACAGGCCTACCGCTTCATCACCCGCCAGACCAAGGACGTCGAGTCCAAGGAGCAGTTCGAGTTCCCGGTCGAGTACATCTTCAAGGGTGTCCCGGGCAAGGAGCTCGAGGGCTCGCCCGACCCGATCGGGGTCACCCTGCGCGAGATGGACCTGTGGGGCGTGGAGATGGCCATGGTGGGGGTGGACGACCCTGCGGGAGTGGGCGCCGATGCCCTCAATCGCTTCCCCGACCGGTTCATTCCCTGCGCCAACACCGATCCCAACGACGGCATGGTCGGGATCAGGCGCCTCGTCGAGCAGTACGAGACCTTCGGTGTCCGTGCCGTCGGGGTCTTCCCGGCCGGCACCTTCCCCCAGGTCCCCATCAACGACAAGAAGATGTACCCGCTGTACGCCAAGTGCGTCGAGCTCGGGATCCCGATCTTCTGCTGCGCGGGCATTCCCGGGCCGCGTCTCAAGGCCGCCTGTCAGCACGTGGAGCTCATCGACGAGGTCATGTTCGACTTCCCCGAGCTGGTCTTCGTGACCAGGCACGGATGCGAGCCGTGGACCGACCTGGCCGTGAAGCTCATGCTCAAGTGGCCCGGCCTGCACTACTCCACCAGTGCCTTCGCCCCCAAGTACTACCCGCAGGCCATCGTCGACTACGCCAACACCCGCGGGGCCGACAAGATCATCTACGCCGGCTACTTCCCGATGGGCCTCTCCTTCGAGCGGATCATGGGCGAGCTCCCGGCCGTCGGGTTCAAGGACGAGGTCTGGCCCAAGTTCCTGCGCACCAACGCCCTGCGGGTCCTCGGCCTCGGCTAGCTCCCCGGCGGCGTCGGGGGAACAGGACCGCGGCCCTCGGCGTTGAACAGGATGCTGGTGGGCGCTTGTCGGGTGCCCGCCGGTGCCCGCCGTCCGAACGCCGAGGAGTGCCGTGACCGATACCCGAACAGTCCAAGAAACCCCGGAGGCGACCGAGACGGCCACCGCCGACTTCTGGTTCGATCCGCTGTGCCCGTGGGCCTGGATCACCTCGCGCTGGATCCTCAACGTCACCGAGGTGCGCCCGGTGGAGGTGCGGTGGCACATCATGTCGTTGGCCTACCTCAACTCGGACAAGGAAGACCTGCCCGAGGAGTACCGCAAGCGGTTGGCCGAGGCGTGGGGTCCGGTGCGGGTGTGCATGGCCGCCGAGCAGTCGTTCGGCCCCGAGGTGCTCGGCCCCCTCTACACCGCCCTCGGCAACCGCTTCCACCTGGAGCAGAAGCCGAAGGACCGGGCCACCTTCGAAGAGGCACTGGCCGAAGCCGGGCTTCCCACGTCCCTGGCCGCCGCCGCCGACAGCGACGAATTCGACGACGCGTTGAAGAAGTCGCACCACGCCGGCATGGACCAGGTCGGCTACGAGGTGGGCACACCGGTCATCAGTGTCAACGGTGCGGCCTTCTTCGGCCCGGTGGTCACACCGGCGCCGAAGGGCGAGGCCGCCGGCGTGCTGTGGGACGGCGTGCTGGCCGTCACCGGCATCCCCGGCTTCTTCGAGTTGAAGCGCAGCCGCGACGTACCCCCCACCTTCGACTGAACCCGCCGGCCCCGGTCCGCCTCAGGCGTCGACGGTGATGGCCGGCTCCGGCACCGGGTCGTCGACGGGCGCGCTCCGCCCGGGCAGGGAGGCGAAGGCGTAGAGGGCGCCGATGACGGCCACGCCCGCGCCGACCAGGCAGGCCACCTTGAACCCGGCGCCGAAGGCGGAGAAGGCCGACGCCCGCAACAGGGGCTGGACCGCGGCCGGGGCGTGGTGGACCACGGCCAGCGCCGCGGCCATGGCCTGGTGGGCTTCCTGCTTGGGCCCGGCGGGAATGGGGTAGGGGCCGAAGGCCCGGATGATCCTCGGGGCGTAGGCCGAAGCGAAGACGGAGCCCAGCAGAGCCACCCCCAGGGTGCCGCCGAGCTCGCGGGTGGTGTTGTTGACGGCCGCGCCGGCGCCGAACTGGTCGGCGGCCAGCGAGCCCATGACCGCCTCGGTGGCCGGTGCGGTTATCGAGGAGAGCCCGAGGGCGAGCAGCACCATGGACACGATGATGGGTCCGAAGAAGGCGGTGTCCGGTTTGGAGGTGAGGCCGGCCGTGACCAGCCCGGCCCCCATCAGCAGCAGCCCGACCCCGACCACCAGCCGCGACCCCACCTTGAGGGCCACCACCGCGGCGATGGGCGTGACGATGGCGGCCACGATGGCGAAGGGCAGGGTGTGCACGCCGGCCGACAGGGCCGAGTACCCCTTCACGAACTGGAAGTACTGCGTCACGAGGAAGATGAAGCCGAAGAGGCAGAAGAAGGCCACGGCGATGGACACCGCCCCGCCGCTGAAGCGCGGGATGGTGAAGACGCGCACGTCGAGGAGCGGCTTCTCGGTCCGGAGCTCGACGACCGTGAACACGGCGAGGAGCCCGGCGGCGGCGGCGAAGCAGGCCAGGGTGCCGGCCGAGGCCCACCCCCACTGCGGGCCCTCGATGATGCCCAGCACCAGCAGGGTCACGCCGGCCGTCGAGATGAGCACCCCGCGGGTGTCGAAGCGGTGCCGCTTCTCGGCGTCGAGCTTCGGGATGAGGAAATGACTGCCGAGGAGGGTGACCACCACGATGGGCACGTTGACCAGGAAGATCGACCCGTACCAGAAGTGCTCGAGCAGCGCCCCGCCCGTGATCGGCCCGAAGGCCACTGCGATCCCCGAGGTCGCCCCCCAGATGCCGAGCGCCTTCTGCCGCTCGCTGTGGTCGGTGAACACGGTGGTCAGGATGGCCAGGGTGGCCGGGAAGATGAAGGCGGCGGCCACGCCCATCAACGCCCGCGCCGCGATCAGGGTGCCGGTGGAGTGGCTGGCCGCCGCGGCCGCGGAGAAGATCCCGAAGAAGACGAGCCCGGCCTGCATCACCCTCTTGCGGCCCAGCCGGTCGCCGATCCCGCCCCCGGCCAGGAGCAGTCCCGAGAAGGCCAGGCTGTAGGCATCGACGATCCACTGCAGCGAGGTGGTCGACGCCCCGAGGTCGCGGCTGAGGGTGGGCAGGGCCACGTTGACGATGGTGTTGTCCACCACGACCAGGAAGACCGAGAGGCACAGCACCGGGAGCACCATCCAGCGGCGTTCGTGGGAGGTCGTGGGCGCCGTGGTGGCCGCCGCCGTCGGCGAGGTGGTGGGCGAGGTGGTGGGCGAGGGGGTGGGCGAGGTGGTGGGCGCCATCTGAGCTCCTTCGGCCGTGAAGAACAGTGTCCCATTGTTATAGCACGTCGTTCTTCTGTACCATGCATCTGTGATCACGACGGCCAGGACCAGGACTCCGAGCGCGGGCATGGAATCGGCGCTGCTCGCCGCGGCCTCCGAGCTGCTCGAGCGGGAGGGGCCCGACGCCCTGTCCATCCGGCGCATCGCCGCCGCCGCCGGGGTGGCCCCGATGGGTGTGTACAACCACTTCTCGTCGAAGTCGGGCATCGTCGAGGCGCTGTTCGTCGAAGGGTTCGACCGGCTCGGTCTGGCCATGGTCACCCTCAACGAGATCGCCGATCCGCTCGAGGCGCTGGTGGAGGGCGGTCGCCGGTACCGGGCGCTGGCCCGGGCCCACCCCATGGCCTACCAGCTCATGTTCCTGCGGGCTGTGCCCGGCTTCGATCCCAGCGCCGAGGCCAAGGCCGTCGCCACCCGGGCCTTCGAGGGACTGGTGGCGGCCGTGCGCCGGGCCATGGCGGCCGGGGTCATCGATGATCGTGATCCCGAGATGACCTCGCAGATGATCTGGGCCTCCATCCACGGATGGGTCTCCCTCGAGCTGTGCGGGATCGGCTTCGTCGAGGACACCGACCGGGGTGCGGATCTGCTCTGCGCGGTCATGCTGGCGGGGCTCGGACGCCGCTCACCTGCATCGTTGCCCACGAGTTGAGGGCGGTCCGCCGACCGGTGTAGGAATGGGGGCTGACACACCGGGGGGTGCCATGGGGCGGTCTCGCGCGTCCGGTGTCGGCACGGTCGTTTCCCGACCATCCACCACTGCCGAATTGCCCGTGGTTAGGGTTTTTGGGCACGGAGCGTAGGTCGAGGAGCTGATGCCCATGATCCTTGTGATCATCATTGCGGCGGCATGGATTGTGATCCTGGCCCCCAGTCTGATGAAACGTCGCTCGCAGAGCGTCGGAGAGATCGGCTCGATCTCCCACTTCCACCGCCAGCTCCGGGTGCTCGAGCACTCCGGCCCCCAACCCATCGTGACCCCGGCCTACCGGCTGCGTGCGGTGGACGGCGAGGGCGGTACGACCCAGGTGCCCGGTGGTCCCGAGGCCGCAGCCCCGGTGCTCTCCGTCGTGGGGGCGAGCCAGCTGCCGCGGCCGGCGCTGGCCTTTCTGGGCGACGATCTGCTGGGCGACGATCCGGGTAGTGATCCCGGTGGCGATCCTCGCCACCGGCCGGGCTATCGGCCGGAGCCGGGCCAGCGGTCCGAGCCGGGCCAGCGGTCGGAGCCGAGCCATGGCGATTCGGGCTATCGGTCGGAGCCTGGCCATGGCGATTCGGGTCAGCATCCGGCCGGCTCCGCTCCCCGGCCACCCACCCGCCAGCGGTTGGTCTTCGATGCCACCGCCGGCCAGATCGGGCCGCGGCCGGCTCCGCCCGTCACCGTGGGAGGAACCGTCGTGTCGGGCCGCATGGGACCGCCCGACGCCCGCCTGTTGGTTCGCCGGCGCCGGCGCGACACCCTGACGGTGATGGCCGCCGTCTTCGGCGTCACCCTGGGCATCGGGTTCGTCCCCGGGGCCTCGGCCGCATGGGTGCTCACCGCGCTGTCCGGCGCCGCCCTGGCCGCCTACGTGGTCCTGTTGGTGCACCTGCGCCGCATGGCCGAGGAGCGTGAACGGAAGCTCCACTACCTGAGGCCCGAGGGCTCGGTCGTTTCGGAGACGGGTCGTGCGGTGCGGGCCCCTGTCACCATGAGCGGGCGGTACGCACACCCGTCGAATCCGGCCTTCGCCGCACGCTGATGGTGTAGCGGTTGTAGGGGACGGTGGCGGCTGGGAGCTGGTGCGGGGCGCCGGCCGACCGTTCGCCCGGGAGCTGGGCGCACAGTTGCCCGTGCCTCGCCCAGTTGGTTCATCCCTCGTCCAGTTTGCTCGGCCTCGCCCAGTTGTCTCATCCAAATCCGGACTGTCGCACCCCCCTGGCAACCTGTGACATGGCCGTGATCGCCCCGGAGACCGAGCAGACCCAGACCAGTCGGGTGGCCGCGCAGGCCGAGGCGACCGACCAGACCCAGACCGTGCAGGCCACCCAGGCCGAGCCCGACCAGGCCGGGGCGCAGGGCCTGTTCGCTCTT
>JBEKIU010000218.1:0-6078 GCA_050011635.1 Acidimicrobiales bacterium | reverse complement strand
CGACGGGTTGCAGGACGAGCCGACGGTGCTCCCGACCGCCACCAAGGTGTCGCTGATCGGCCAGGCCATGGACGCCGGGGTGCGCCGGATCGAGGCGGTGAGCTTCGCCCGCCCGGAACGGGTACCCACCATGGCCGATGCCGAGGCGGTCCTGGCCGGAGTGGACCGTCGACCCGGTGTCCGGCTGGCCGGCCTGGTACTCAACGAACGGGGCCTCGAACGGGCGCTGGCCGCCGGGGTGGACGAGATCAACGTGGTGGTGCTGGTCAGCGAGACGTTCTCGCGGCGCAACCAGGGCCTCGGACTGGAAGAGGCGCTCCGCATGTGGAGCCGGGTGGCCGCCCGGGCCGCCGGGGCCCACGTCGGGGCCACGGTGACCCTGTCGGCGGCCTTCGGCTGCCCCTACGAGGGGTGGATGGACCCGGCCCGCGTGCGGGAGATGGCCCGGCGGGCGGCCGAGGACGGGCCGATCGAGATCGCCCTGGCCGACACCATCGGGTGCGCCGTGCCGCCCGAGGTCGACGCGCTGGTCCGCGGGGTGGCGGCCGACACCGGACTCCCCGTGCGGGTCCATCTGCACAACAGCCGGAACACCGGGTACGCCAATGCGCTGGCTGCCGTTGCCGCCGGCGCGTCGGCCCTCGATGCCAGCATCGGCGGCATCGGCGGGTGCCCCTTCGCCCCGGGGGCGTCCGGCAACATCGCCACCGAAGACCTGGTGCACCTGCTCGACCGCATGGACATCCCGACCGGGGTGAGCCTGGAGAAGCTCCTGGCCACCTCCCTCTGGTTGGAAGGGGTGTTGGGCCACCCGGTCCCGGGCCAGCTGGGCCGGTCCGGGCCGTTCCCCCCGCCGGCCGCCGCGTCCTGAGCGGCACCGGTCCCGGCCGTTGTGCCGCCGGGTGCCATGGGCAAGAGTTGGGTGCATGCCCATCCTCGCACCCAGTCATGACCATTCCCATCCGGTCGAACCCGACACCGCCTGGAGCGAGTCGTACTACTTCAACGCCTACGACCCGGTGTCCGACAGCGGGTTCTTCACCCGCATCGGGATCCGTCCCAACGAGGGGACGATGGACGTCGGCCTGTCGGTGTGGCTGCCCGGCGGCGAATTGGCCGAATACCGGCACACGGTCGACCAGCACGAGATGGTGGGATCGCCACTGGTGGTGGGTGGCGTCCGCTACGAATTGCTCGAGGCCATGGAGAGCTGGCGCATCCTGGCCGACGTCGACGCCGAGGCCCGCACCTGCCATCCGTCGGAGGGGACGGCACACCCCGTCCACCTGGTCGTGGACGTCCGGTTCGACGCCGTCTCGCCCGCGGTGGGCACCGACGGCCAGCAGACGGGCGGACCGCGGAGCGATCAGGCGTCGGCGGCCGCGGGCACCACCGGAAAGGGCCACCTCGAACAGGCCGGCCGGTGGACCGGCTCGCTCACCGTCGACGGCGTCACCCACCCGTGGAGCGCGGCCCGTGGCAATCGTGACCGCTCGTGGGGACCGCGCCGCTGGGGAGGGCCCCCGATGTGGCGCTGGTTCAGCATCAACATCGATGAGTCCCTGCACTTCGGCGGAATCCGCCTCGGTACGGTGGCCGGCGACCTCCACCGCGGCTGGGTCTTCGACGAGGGCCGGATGACCAGCATCAAGGAGTGGCAGCTCCGGACCGAGCTGGCCGACGACGGGCTGACCCAGCGGGTGGTGCATCTCGTCGCCCTGGACAAGCGGGGCCGCTCGTGGGATCTGACCGGTGAGGTGCTGCGGGTGGCCGACATCGGCAAGTCGGGCGGCACGGTGGTCAACGAGGGGCTGACCCGGTGGACCTACCGGGCCGGCGACGGATCCGCGGTGACCGGATACGGCATCGCCGAGTACCTCCACCAGGTCGACGAAGACGGGAGGCCCACCGTTCCGGTGGAGTAGGTGGCGAGTGGATAGGGTGCGCCGGTGGGCACGGACACCACCAGCGTGGCCGAGCAGCTGGGGGCGGCTCTCGGGGGTCGGGTGGCATCGTTGCGCCGGCTCTCGGGTGGGGCGTCGCGGGTCACCAGCGCCTTCGATCTCGAGACACCCTCGGGGACGGTCCGGGAGCTGATCCTGCAGCAGGTGAGGGCGGCGGGCCCCGCCCCACGTCCGGACATCCGGATGGAAGCGGGCCTGCTGCGGGCGGCCCGCGGGGTCGGGGTCCCGGTGCCGGACGTGGTGGCCGCCGGCACCGCGGACGGGCTCCCTCCCGGGTGGTTGGTCGTCGAACGGCTGGCCGGGGAGACCATCCCCCGACGAATCCTGCGGGACGAGGGACTCGCCGCCGTGCGGCCCGCCCTGGTCGACCAGACGGCCCGGGCCCTGGCCGCGATCCACGCCATCGATCCGGCGACGATCCCCGGACTGCCGCCGACCGATCCCCTCGGCCGGCCCCTCGATTTCCTCGACGGCCTCCACGAGGTGCGACCGGTCATCGAGCTGGGGGCACGGTGGTTGGCTCACGGCCGTCCGCCGGACGACGAGCGTGTGGTGGTCCATGGAGACTTCCGGATGGGCAATTTCCTGATCGACGCCACCGGCCTGCGAGCCGTGCTCGATTGGGAACTCGCCCACCAGGGGGACCCGGCGGAGGACATCGGGTGGCTCTGTGCCCGGGCCTGGCGGTTCGGTGGTCCGGGTCGGGTGGGTGGCTTCGGCGACGTCGACCGGTTCCTGGCCACCTATGCCGACGCCGGCGGACGGACGGTGGATGCCGACCGGATCCGCTGGTGGGAGGCGTATGCCACGGTCAAGTGGGCGGTGGTCTGCCTGCTCCAGGCGTCGACCCATCTGAGTGGAGCCACCCGGTCCGTGGAGCTGGCCGCCCTCGGGCGGCGGGTGTGCGAGAGCGAGTGGGACCTCCTGGCCCTGATGGGGGTGGCCATGCCGACGGTGCCCGGACCGGAGTCCGGCGCGGGCCCCGACGAGGTCGGGGACGGCCGGCCGGCCGGTTGGAGCCCGCTCTTCGGCCGGCCATCCCTGGCCGAGCTGGTGGAGGCGGTCCGTGGCTATCTCGACCAGGTCATGGCCTCGGCCGACGGTGGCGCCCGGTTCGAGGCCCGTGTGGCCGGCAACGTCTTGACCATCGTCGGCCGCCAATTGGAGCTGGGTCCGACCCTGCAGGCCGCCCACGCCCAGCGCCTCCGCACCCTCGGGTTCGGCGATGACCCGACCCTGGCCGCGGCCATCCGCGCCGGACGGTACGACGATGATCTCCGCGGCCTGGGCGCGGTGCTGGCCGAAGGGACACGCGACCAACTACTGGTGGCCAACCCGTCGTATCTCGGTTGATCGCCGCCCGATCCGCTTCCGCCCACCGGGACGGGGAAATAAGCTCCGCGGGTGGCTCCGACCGACGCAACTCCCGGGACCGCCCGCCGGCCCGGTGATCGCCCTCCGTTCCGGGGCTGGCCACCAGGGGTTGTCGAATTCTTCGACGGGCTCGAAGTGGACAACACCAAGGCGTACTGGACGGCGCACAAGGATTTCTATGTGGCCGACGTACTCGGTCCCATGGAGGCGCTTCTGGCTGGGTTGGCCCCCGAGTTCGGTGAGGGCCGGGTCTTCCGCCCCTACCGTGACACCCGGTTCAGCCCGGACAAGTCCCCCTACAAGACCACCATCGCGGCCCACAACGATGCCGGCTACATCTCGCTGTCCTCCGACGCGCTCGGTGTCGGTTCCGGTCTGTACATGCCGTCCCCGGCGCAGCTGGCCCGCTTCCGGGCCGCAGTGGCCGACGGGCGAACCGGCCGGCAGCTCGTCGCCCTGGTCGAGGAGCTCCATCGGCGCCGACTTCGGGTATCGGCCCACGAGACCCTCAAATCGGCACCGCGGGGCTACCCGGTCGACCACCCCCGGATCGACCTTCTCCGGCACAAGGGCCTCACGGCCTGGAAGGAGTGGGCGGTGGGGCCGTGGCTCGGCACCGCGGCACCCAAGCGCAGGATCGCCGACGCCCTGCGGGCCACCGCTCCGCTGCGGGCGTGGCTCGATCGGAACGTCGGAACAGACTGACCACCCGTCGGCCGACCCTCCGTCGCCGATTGTGGCCGGTCGGCCGGTCGGCAATGATCGCCCCGTGGAGGCCTCTCCGAGCCGTACGGCGATGATGGCGGCGGTCGTGCGCGGCAGGCACCGTCTGGAGGATGCCCCGCCGTGGATTCTGGACGACCCCATCGCGTTGGAGCTCGTGGGGCCGTCGTGGCGCGACATGGCCGCGTCGAGCGACGCCCGGTACTCGCGTGAGCTGGGCCGCCAGCTACGAGCGGCCATCGCCCTCCGCTCGCGGTACGCCGAGCACCGGCTGGAGCTCGGCCGGTTCCGCCAGTACGTGCTGCTCGGGGCCGGCCTCGACTCGTTCCGGTGGCGGCGACCGGATCTGCTCGGCCCGCTGCGTCTGTTCGAGGTGGATCACCCGGCCTCGCAGGCGTGGAAGCGTGAGCGCATGGACGAGTTGGGCCTCGCCACCAGTGACGACCAGGTCTTCGCCCCCGTCGATTTCGAGGTGGAGTCGTTGGGCGACGGCCTCGACGCGGCCGGCTTCGAGTGGGGGGAGCCGACCCTGTTCTCGTGGCTGGGTGTCGTCCCGTACCTGACCCTCGACGCCGTCGAGGCCACGCTGCGGACCATCGCCGGATGCCGTTCCGGTTCCGAAGTCGTCTTCGAGTACGGGCTGGCGCAGCCGTTCATGGACGACCTCGGACGGGAGTTCGTGACCGGCTTCTCCCGGGTGGCCGCCCATGTCGGCGAGCCGTTGACGACCGGCGGGGGATGGTCGCCGGCCGAGGCGGAGATGATCGTCGAGCGGTGCGGTCTCCGGGTCGTGGACCATCCCAGTCGCGACGATCTCGTCGGGCGGTACTTCGGCGGTCGGACCGACGGTCTCCGGCCTTGGAGCGTGTCACACCTCATGGCCGCGGCGGTGCCCTGAGCGAGCCGCTCCGGGTCGTCCCCTCCCGCTGGCAGGAGCCCGTCCCCGAGCTGCGAATCCGCCCTGTCGGGGTGAGCCCGATCACCGGTGCGGGACTGCGCCGGTATCGGCGACTGGTCATACTGGTAGAACCCGGGTCGGGCTGATCCGGGTATTGGAGGCGGCAGATGGCCAGGACCGAGCCGGTGGCTGACTGGACGTCGGACTTCGACGTCCTCGATGACTCCTACGTGCGCAACCCGTTTCCGCGCTGGGACGAGCTGCGCCAGGTGTGCCCGATCGCACGGACCGACCGCCGGGGACGGGCCTGGCTGCCGACCACGTATGCCGACGTCACGGAGATGGCCAGGGACATCGAGCACTTCAGCTCGGCCAACACCAGCGTCATCAATGCCGCCGACGAGGCGGATACCCAGATCCTCACCTACGGGCTCCCGCCCATCACCTCGGATCCGCCGCTGCACACGTGGACGCGCCGGCTGTTGCTTCCGTGGTTCTCCCACCCGCGGGTCGAGTCGTACGAGCCGATGACGAGAGCACTGTGCGGATCGCTGGTCGACACCCACCTGGCCGGCGGTGGCGCCGACGCCGCCGCCGAGTACGCCCAACAGATCCCGGTCCGCGTCATCGGGAAGATCCTCGGCATCCCCGAGGAGCTGGCCGAGACCTTCACCGGCTGGGTCCGCGATGCCCTCGAGTTCGCAGACGACGCCGAACGGTCCAAGCGCGGGATGTTCGGTATCGGGTACTACCTCTGGGACCGGATCAACGAGCGGCGGGACACCGATGGCGACGACCTGTTGACCTACCTGTTGCACGCCGAGGTCGATGGAGGTCCGGTCGACGACATGGTCGTCCTGGGGATGGCCATGCTGACGATGATCGCCGGCATCGACACGACCTGGAGTGCGATCGGGTCTTCGCTGTGGCACCTGGCGACGAACGACGAGGACCGTGAGCGGCTCGTGGCCGATCCGGGGATCATGGACACGGCCGTCGAAGAGCTGCTCCGCGCCTACTCGCCGGTCACGATGGCCCGCATCGTGACCGAGGACGTCGAGGTCAACGGGTGCCCCATGAAACAGGGCGACAAGCTCCTCATGAACTTCCCGGCGGCCA
>JBEKIU010000217.1:0-6145 GCA_050011635.1 Acidimicrobiales bacterium | reverse complement strand
TGGCCGTGGGACGAGAAGACCGGGGGCACCAGCTGGGCGCAGGTGCACCCTTCGCACTGGTTCGACGGATCGTCGGGGCGAAGGGAACCGTCGACCTGGAATTCGAGTATGTGCCACGTCCGGAGTACGGGTTGATCTGGCCGGTCATGGAGCAAGTCGACGGCGGTGTCCGAGCACGCGCCGGGGCAGTCGGGTTGGCGATGTCGTGCCAGATTCCGGTCGCCATCGAAGGATCCAAGGTGGTCGCTCATTTGACCGTCAGCGAGGGCCAGGAGCTCATGTTCTCGCTTCATGCCCGTCCGTCATCTGAAGACGCGCCTGAGCTCTGGGCGCCACAGGAGATCGCCGATCATCTCGACTCGACAGTCGACGCGTGGCGCTCGTGGTCAGCGCTCCACCAGTCGTACGACGGGCCCTGGCGAGATCTTGTTCAACTGAGCGGCCGGGTTCTCTATGGCTTGACCTACTTTCCCACCGGCGCCATGGTGGCGGCGCCGACGACATCGCTGCCCGAGACACCGGGCGGCTCTCGCAACTGGGACTACCGGTATTCGTGGGTGCGAGATGCCAGCTTCACGTTGCAGGCACTGTGGGTGGCGGCATGTCCTGATGAGGCATGGAAATTCTTCGACTTCATGGCTGACGCCGCGGCCTCCCAGCTCCACCGGGGCGCGGATCTCCAGATCATGTTCGGAGTGGGCGGGGAACGGGATCTGACCGAACGGGAATTGCCTCAACTCACCGGCTGGCGGAACAGTGCCCCGGTCCGAGTGGGCAATGGGGCGTGGAGACAGCGTCAACTGGACGTCTACGGCGAACTGCTGGATGCGGCATACCGATTTCCAGAGCAGCTCGATCGGCTCGGCCCGGCCACCCGGCAATTCCTCGTCGATCTGGCGGACGCCGCGGCCGATCGCTGGCGCGAGAAGGATCAGGGGATCTGGGAGATCCGGAGCGACCCGCAGGACTTCGTGTACTCCAAACTGATGTGCTGGGTTGCCCTCGACCGCGCCATCGCCTTGGCCGAGAGGCTCGATGCCAAGGACCGAGTCGACGGCTGGCGGAAGGTGCGTGAAGAGATCGCCGAATCCATCCTGGCCCACGGATGGAATGAGGGGACGGGCACCTTCACCCAATCGTTCGGTTCGGAGGACCTTGACGCTTCCAATCTCATGATGCCGATTGTGGGATTCATACCGGCTGACGATCCCCGCATGCTGGCCACGATCGACGCCACCGTCCGATCATTGACCGACGAACGAGGCCTCGTCTACCGGTATCTGTCTCACGACGGGCTCGATGGATCTGAAGGGTCGTTCCTTCTCTGCACATTCTGGTTGGCTCAAGCTCAGGCCCTGGCCGGTCGGGTACCGGAGGCCCGGAAGACCTTCGAATGCGCGGTGTCGTTTGCCAATGACGTGGGATTGCTCGCCGAGGAGGTCGCCGCGGATACAGGCGAGCTGATCGGTAACTTCCCCCAGGCATTCAGCCACATAGGCCTGGTCAATGCGGCATGGGCGATATCGGAGGCCGAGCGGAAGGAGAAAGAGGGAGCCGGACAGGTTGAGCCTCAGGCAGATCGGTCGTCGGGCTGAGGGGCAACCCGTCCGATCTGGCCTGCGAGGGGTGCCGTCACGACGAGGGCTCCCGGTCACCTAGGGTGGCAGCATCGGGCCTCCGCTCTGTGATGGGGTCGTGCCCGTGCGCATGTGCGCCAGCAGTGGGGGAGTCCAGATGAGCGATCGAGCACCGGCATCGATTGAGGGCGACACCATCGTGGAGGCATTTCGCCACAGCGTCAGGCGGCGAGCTGACCGGGCCGCGCTGCGGTGGTGTGAAGGCGGCACCTGGTCGGCGCTGACGTGGTCCGGGTACGGCCGGGCGGTGGACGAGGTGGTGGCAGGCCTGGCCGAGGTCGGGGCGCTCCCCGGCGATCGGGTGGCCATCCTGTCCGGCAACCGGCCGGAGTGGCACCTGGCCGATGTCGGGGGACTCGTCGGTGGCGCCGTGATGGTGCCGATCTATCCGACCAGCTCTCCCGAGCAGGTGGCGTACGTACTCGGTCATTCGGAGGCGCGCCTCTGTTTTGTCGAGGATGAGCTCCAATTGGAGAAGGTTCTCGAGGTGCGGGACCAGCTGTCCTGCCTCCATCACGTGATCGTGTTCGCCGACGACGGGCCGCGGGACGACTCGTTCGTGACGAGCTTTGCCGAGCTACGCGCCGCGGGCGTCCAGCGCCTCGAACGTGAACCGGATCTGATCGAGTCACGGTCGGGTGCCATCGCGGCCGACCAGCTGGCGACACTCGTCTACACCAGTGGGACGACCGGCCCCCCCAAGGGGGCGATGATCAGCCATGCCAACATCATGTGGACACTCCGGAGCGCCATCTCGGTCTTCGATCTGCACGAGGGCGAGCGGTTCCTGTCGTTCTTGCCCCTCAGCCATGTCGCCGAGCGGATGATCAGCGACTTCGCATCGGCTGCCACCGGCGGTGAGACGTGGTTCGCCCGTAGCATCGGCACCGTGGGCGAGGATCTCCGGGCCTGCCGGCCGACGATCTTCTTCGCGGTGCCGCGTGTCTGGGAGAAGCTCCGCGAGGCCATCCTCGAGAGACTGGAGAACAGCCGGGCCCTGCAGCGGATGATCGTCGACCACTACGTGGAGATGAGCCAGCACGTCGCCCAGCGGAAGGAGGCCGGTCGGCGTCCGGTCCCGTGGGCGGACCTTCTCCAGCGCGGCCTCGACGCCACTGTCGGTGCGCAGGTCAGGCACGAACTCGGCCTCGACAAGGCCCACATCCTGGTGTCGTCGGCGGCACCGGTCCATCCGGACCTGCTCCGCTGGCTGGCTGCCGTCGGCCTGCCGGTGCTCGAAGTCTACGGTCAGACGGAGACCTGTGGACCCACCACCGCCAATCCTCCCGAAGACAACAGAGTGGGGACGGTCGGAATTCCCCTTCCCGGGGTGCGCCTGCGCATCGCTGAGGATGAAGAGGTCCTCGTGCAGGGCGGAAACGTCTGTGAGGGGTACTTCCGGGATCCTGAAGGATCGGCTCAGCTTTTCGACGGCGACGGGTGGCTGCACTCGGGTGACATGGGTGCTGTCGACGCCGATGGCTATCTTCGCATCACCGGCCGGAAGAAGGACCTGATCATCACAGCGGCCGGTCAGAACGTGGCCCCGCAGGACATCGAGTCGGATCTGCGGAACAGCGAACTTCTGTCCGAGGCGGTCGTGATCGGAGACGGTAGGCGCTATCTCACCGCGCTCCTCACCTTGGACGTCGAGGCATTACTGCGCTGGGCCCGGCAACGGGGAAAAGGCGTCGAACCGCATGACCTGATCGCCGACCCGGAATTCAAAGGGGCCATCGACCGCATCGTGGAGGACGTCAACGCCAAGCGGTCCCGTGTCGAGCATGTGCGTGCCTTCCGGATTCTCGACCACGACTTCGCTGTCGCCTCCGGCGAGATGACCCAGACCCTCAAGGTCAAGCGGAACGTGGTCATCGAACACCACCAGAAGGAAGTGGATGAGATGTACGGAGGTGAATCGCCGCCGTGACCAGTGTGGATCGTCCATCGGGACCGGCCCGGTCGGCGGTGGCCGACCGGGATACGACATTGGTCCCGACCAGTTGACGGACGTGAAGATAGCGGTCATCGGTGCAGGTTCGTGGGGGACCACGGTGGCGTCGATGCTCGCCGAACGGTTCGATACCGTGCTCTGGGCCCGGAGGTCCGAGGTCGCCGAGGCGATCTCGGACCACCATGAGAACCCGGCCTATCTCGCCGGCTTCACGCTGGCCGGCTCGCTCGAGGCGACGACTGATCATCGCCGGGCCGCCGACGGCCGCCAACTTCTCGTCATGGCCGTTCCGGCCCAGCACATGCGGGGCGTGGCCGAACAGTTCGCAACGCTCGTAGGTCCTGGCGTGGTGATGCTGAGCCTCACCAAGGGCGTCGAGCTGGGCACGCTGTGTCGGCCCTCGGAGATCCTGGCTCAGGTGCTCGGGCCTCGTGGGCAGTATCGCATCGGTGTCCTCGCCGGTCCCAATTTGGCTCTCGAGGTGATGGCCGGGCAGCCGGCGGCAACGGTGGTGGCGGCCCCGGACACCCCGACCGCCCGGTGGCTGCAGGCTCTTCTGAACAGCAAACGGTTCCGCGTCTATACGAGCGATGACGTCATCGGATGCGAGATCGGTGGTGCGGTCAAGAACGTCATCGCCATCGCCGCCGGTGTCGCCGACGGGCTCGGGTACGGTTGGAACAGTCGCGCTGCACTCATCACCCGTGGTCTGGCCGAGCTGGCCCGACTGGGCGTCGCCATGGGCGGCGATCCCCTCACGTTCCTCGGTCTTGCCGGCAACGGAGACCTGATCGCCACCTGCAGCAGCGACGAGAGCCGCAACCATCGGGTGGGGGTCGGCCTGGGGCAGGCCCGCGCCCTCAGTGACATCCTCACGGAGTCGAACATGGTCGCCGAAGGGGTGGACTCCACACCGGCCGTGCTGGCCCTGGCCCGGCGGGTGGGGGTGGAGATGCCGGTGGCCGAGCAGGTGGGCGCGATGCTGACCGGAGTACGGTCACCCGAGGATGCCGTGCAATCGCTGATGCGGCGGGGCCTGACCTCGGAACTGCACGACCTCGGTGGCAGCCGCCTCAGTCGGGTCGCCGACGGCCGGGTGTGAGCCGGCCACATCCGGCGTGCCGAGCAGTGGACCGGCATCTGAAGCGTGTCATCGAGGCACTGAATACCCCGGGTGGGGTGGACTTCGACGCACGTAGGGAGTCGGACACGGAATCGAGATGATCCAAGTTGGGACCTTTTACCCTCCTGCCAGGATCGAGAGTGGTCCAAGATCGGGTTTGAGAGCGGGTATGAGAGTCAGTACGAATGAAAGGAGGGCCCCATGCCCGACCGGATGGAATTGCGACGGAACATCGAGCGCCTCATCGAACGGGCGCAGGAGGAGATCCTGGAGGCAAGCCGTGAGTTGACCAAAGGCGTCAACAAGGGGGCTGAGCGATTCGTGCCACCGATCTCCGCCGACCTCGAACGGTTGGTCGATGATGTCTTCGACTTCAGTGAACGGGTCATCAAGGGCCAACGCCGGATGGTCGGCGAGGTGGTCAAGACCATCAACGAGCAGACCGAGCGGGCCGCCGAGGTGGGCCGGACCACGACGCAAAGGGCCACCAAGCGGGTGGCGACGACAAAGAGGGTGTCAGCGAAGAAAAAGGCAGCGGCCAAGAGGTCACCGACGACGAAGAAGCCGACGGCCAAGCGGGTGCCGGCGAAGAAGAAGGCGGTGGCCAAGAAGGTGACGGCGACGAAGAAGTCGGTGGCCAAAGGCACCGTGTCCGGGAGGTAGACGGCTGCATGGATCAATTCCCTGAGGAATCGGATGGGTCCGGACAGACGGAAGGGAGCTTTCCGGTCCGGTACCTGACCATTCACGGACAGCGCATCGGTTGCCGGATCGGCGGTGACGGGCCTGTGCTGTTGCTGCTCCACGGCATTGCCGGCAGCTCCCAGACGTGGATCCCGGCCATGGAGCTTCTCCAGGCGGACTACCGGTTGGTGGCTCCCGACTTCCTCGGCCACGGCCACTCGTCCAAGCCGACGGGAGACTATTCGCTGGGCAACTTCGCCAGTTGGATGAGGGACCTCCTCGTGGTGCTGGGCATCGACCGGGCCACCGTGGTCGGCCAATCCTTCGGGGGCGGAGTGGCCATGCAGTTCGCGTACCAGTTCCCCGATCTCTGTGAGCGACTGGTGCTGGTGGACGCGGGCGGTCTCGGGCGCGAGGTGAATTGGATCCTTCGCCTGGCCACCCTGCCGGCTGCCGAATACGTGATGCCGGTCCTGTTCCCGGCCGTCGCCCAACGGTGGGGTGACCCGGTTGCCCGCTTCGCCGACCGGGTCGGTCTCCGGAGCGTACCGGCGCTGGAGATCTGGCGTTCCTACCGTTCGCTCACGGACTCCGACAGCCGCCGGGCTTTCATCCGCACCATGCGATCGGTGATCGACCCTGGTGGGCAGTCGGTGAGTGCGATCGACCGGCTGTACCTGGCCGAGCGCATACCCACCCTCATCGTGTGGGGCGAGAAGGACCGGATCATCCCCCTCGACCACGCCG
>JBEKIU010000216.1:0-6237 GCA_050011635.1 Acidimicrobiales bacterium | reverse complement strand
AAAAGACATGCCAGAGTTCCCTGCGATTACTCACGTGGCGCTAACGGTTACGAGCCTCGAACGGAGCGTGCCTTGGTACAAGGCTCTGTTCGGCTCGGACCCGATCCTTGACGAGGACACAGGCCCTTTCAAGCGTGTCGCTTGGCTTACGAGCGGCACAATCGTCGGCCTAACTCAGTTCCCCGATTTGAACAGCACTCAGCCGTTCAATGAGCGCCGGCCGGGTCTCGATCATCTGGCTTTCGGCTGTGCCAATCGCGATGAGTTAAAAGCGTGGGAAATCCGCCTGAACGAGCTCGGCATCCCCAACGGTGGCATCGTGGAGGCACCTTCCTACTCGGCATTGTCATTTCGAGACCCCGACAACATCGCACTCGAGTTCTTCGCACCTCGGGGCTAGGACGGGCGGAGTATCCGACTGCTATCCGACGCTGCACGGCCATCCCCTACAACCGGCTCGGGGATCTCGTTATGACTCGTCCTCCCATCCTCCACTAGGTGAATATTCCTCATGGAGTGTCTTTGGCGTCACGAATAGCAGCTTGCAGGGAGAGAGCACGACCTGGCGATGCCACATTCCTTGGGGCACTAGGCAGGCTTCGCCTGCTTCGAAATGAATCGTTTGCTCGACATCTAATTCGAGATCTTTGCGGAGAATGACGTCAATCGCCCCCTCAACGAGGAACAACAACTCGTCCTGATCGGGGTGCATCTCCCACTCGTCGCGCTGGCCCGGCAAATCTACGGTCAACAGTCCGATGTGCCGAGCGTCGAGTTCTACGGGCAGCATCTGAACAGTCGGCGTAGCGCGGACTATTGGTTTCCGCCCGTCCATTTGCAAAAGGTTACTCCTGCGCCAACCTTGATGTTCAATCGACTTTGCAACCCTCGGCGCTCCCGTGAACAGCTCTTCGTCGATGGAACCAGCGCGCCGCCGACGCGTCTGGACCGACTGCCCCACACCACACCTGGTAGCGGCTACTTGAGTTGCGTGAAGAACATGACCTGCGTTGCCCACGCCAACAGTGTCGGGCCATCGGGCCCATGCGGATCCCACAGGGCTACTTCGGCAGAGGCGTATCCATCGTTGGCGAAGTGCGCCCGATTGTGATTGAGGATCCAAGGCCCAGTCGGCAAGTTATTGAGATGCACGGTGAGATCCACGCTTGGCGCGAACCAGTCACGTTCGGTCGGTTCGACCTTCTCCAAGACGGCACCCGGCATCATGTCAGCAGCAACGAGCAGCGCCAGCTGGTCGAACTGACCGTTCTCGTCGGAGGGTAGATGTTCGAATCTGATCCAAGTTGCAATTTCCGCTGCATCACGCTCAGAGGTATCCCAAGGAGCGTGCCCAAGGGCAGGCCGGCCCTCAATGACCTCTCTCCAGAACTCAAAGAGAGGGTCGCTCGGCAACCCGGACTCGGGTGGAGGAGGGTCGCGAAACGCCTCGCACTCCTCAGGTGGGGGCACGCAAGGCATCTCGAGTTCGGTGTACCTGAAACCGGGGCGCTCCTGTCCGAAGGCGGCAAGGGCTGTGAATCCAGTACGAGCGTCACTTGCGCGAATGCTCGCCCGCACCTGGGAGATTGAGCGACCGGAGCGAATGACTTCGACCTCCACCTCGACCGGTCCAACCGGAACCGGACTGGCGAACACGCCGTGAAATGAACGGAGAAGCTGTCCAGTGCCGAGCTCGGCTTCCATTGCCCGTGCGGCAATCGCCGCGACCACCCCGCCTTGTGCGGCAACTGCCAAGTTCCACGACGGAGAAATCGTGGCCGAGTAACGCCCCTCACCGACGCGTGTCACCACAGTGGATTCCCAAGGATTCGCTCCCACGACGTTGCATGCTATTGGAACGATCGGCTCAATCAGAAGGTGAATGCTCCACGGCGGGAGCGGGTATCCCCTGTCACCGGCTCGGCGGCGCTTTATCTGCCCTCGGAAGCGATCGGTGCTCGCGATCCGAGAACTGCCCATGCCACAGGTGCTATCTACCTGCCCCTCAGTCCCGATTCCGGACTGCAGAGACGTTAAGCCTTACGTAGTCGAGTGGAAGCGTGGCCCCACGGACGACAGCGGCTGCGAATGGTTCGCGCTGCTCTTCGGGGAGCCGGGCAAGGTGCGCCGGGAGGATCGAGGCGGGAAGAAAAGCCGCAACGTCCTCAGGATAGGTCGGTCGTTCCTCCAGCCAGCACTCAACATCAGTGAACCCAGCCCCCTGTAGGCGGCGTTCGGTTTCCTGGGGCGCTGCGAATAGCCACGGTGACCAGCCGACCAGTTGTGGTGCGAGATCAAGGGCGACGGCATCGATCACGTCACGAACACGCTGAATGTTCCCCCGTCCACCGCACTGGACCTGGAGCAGTCCGCCCGGCCGCAGGGCTCGAGCCAATCGGATCCAGAGACGTTCATGGTCAGTGACCCAGTGCAGCGCTGCCGTCGAGACGATCACGTCGACCAGCTGGTCTAGCTCGAGGTCAAGGACATCCTGACACCACACTTCTGCACGATCGCCGAGCCGTCGTTGTGCGAATGTCACCATCTCCGCCGACGCATCCATTGCCATCACCCCGCCCTGTGGGACGAGCGCTAGCAGAGCCTCCGTGATGCGGCCGGTGCCACAGCCGACATCCAGCACTGTCGCGTCAGGAGAAATGCCTCTGAGCCGTTCCACCACATCCAGAGCCCAAGCTTGCTGCGGCTGGCTGGACCGGTCATATGTGCCAGCGTCCCAAGGAGTACCCACCGCCTCTGAATGTAGCGTGGCGAATCCGCGATTCACCAGCAGTTCGATCACCCCCAATGAACTGCCATATCGGAGTCGTGCAGCCTCGGTTTCCCTCTGCCCCCTGTACCACACTGACCCCTGCCACATATCGCCGGCTGAGGGTCGCGTTATCTGCGTCCGGGCGCGATCGGCGCTCGCAGTCCGCGAACTGCCCATGATCGGCACTCTCCAGTACCCCGTAGGCCCGCCTCCGGGTTCTCGGACCTTGAACGACTGACGTCAGCAGGCGGCCAGCTCGCTGCTGAAGTACGCACCGGGCGGAAGGCTCTCCCAGCCAGCATTGGGGGTGACGTACACGTTGCCGACGTTTTGACTCGATACCGACGAGCAGAACTCGGCCGGCTGGTTGGTCTCCGAGGCGTCGTATACGAGGAGGGAGAAGTGCTGCGCCCCATACCCTGCCTCCCAGGGCGCTGGAGACCACGCCACACCCGATCCGCCGTAGTCGAGATACTCGCTGGAGGAGTCCTCGAAGATGACGAGGATGTCGGCATTCTGGCTGGGGACGGTGCTCGACAAGGGCCAGCTGCTCACCGGATTGACTCCGAAGTTCAACGTGACGGTCTGGCCCGCTGCCTTGCCATGGACGTATGCCGCGATGGCCTGGTAGTAACTGACGGCCGAGGTCGACCGCGACAGGCAGTCAGCAGCGGTCGATGGGTTGGACGGGTTGGCTGCCTCATCGAAGAAGATGCCGCTCAATCCGTCCGTGCCGTACCAGCTGTACCAGTCGTCGACCTCGTTCTCGACGGTGCTCAGCGAGATCTGGCAGTACCCGGTATCGACATAGCCGAGCACCCCGACGTGCGTAGCCCCGCAATCGCTGATCTTGGACGCCCATGCCCCGCTCGCCGCAGTGCCGGGGCCACCTGGATTGCCGATGTCGGCCACGACGAACGAACCGGTGCCCGTCAAGCCGTTGCAGGCAGTCGACCAGTCGGTCCCGCTGCTGTCGTACAGGGGCAGCAGGAACGACGGCGCACCGCGGGTCGACGGTGGATCGGGTGTCGACGGTGGATTGGGCGTGACGCCGCTCGACGGGGCCGAGGCTGTCCCGACGCCTCTCCCGTTGAGCGCCTCCACGACGAACGTGTAGGTGGTCCCGTTGGTGAGACCGGTGACGACATCGCTGGTGACGTCCCCGACGGTGACGGGCGACCCGATCGAGGGCACGATGATGTAGCCGGTGATGGCGCTGCCGCCGCCGGATGCCGGAGGCAACCAGCTGACCGTGGCACTGCCTTCACCGGCGGTCGCCGTGACATCGCTCGGCGCACCCGGTGGGGTTCCCCGTCGTGGCGAGCCGCCGGATCGGGAAAGGGCCGACCCTGCCCCAACGGGGCCACCGGGTGCCTCCGATGCGGTCCCGACGGTTGAAGCGAACAACGGCTTGGTGCTTGCCGACGCAGGGCCTTGCATCAGCGCGCTGGTGGCTGCGAGAAAAACGGCGGCGAGCCCCCCGATTGCGAGCGAACCCGCCAGTACGGCTCGCAGACTTCTCCGACGACCAATACCTATCAACCAGGACCCTCCGCTTCAGGATGCCGATCACGCACCCGCCTGCCGACTTTGCTAACACGGATCGTCGGAGGCGGCAACCGAACATGGCAATCTCTCAGCCCCGCGAGTGGTAGCTCTTATGGCAGAGAATGGGCTGACGGTGCCCCGCAACGCCGGCCGTGGGTGGTGTTGTCTGCATTCGGAAACGACTGGCGCTCCTGCTCCGCGAACTGCCCATGACCGGCACCCTGGGGATTGGGGTCAGGGACCATCGGAGCCGATTCGTCGACGATGTTGGTCCCCTCAGCGTTGCAGTCCACCGACGGCATCACGACCGGTCCGAGCGATGCGAACGTGGGTAACGGCTGGCGAACAAACGTGTTCCACGCAGCGGTAGTTCCCAGTACTGGGGCCGAGATCGTCGAACAGTCGTTCGCCGCTACCCAGCAAGACAGGCACAATCGCAATGTGCATTTCATCGATGAGCGAAGCACGAAGGTACTGCCTGATGGTGGCTGCGCCACCTCCGACGAGGACATCACGGTCACCGGCCGCTTCGAGGGCTGCACTGAGAGCTGCTTCGATCCCACTGTTGACGAAATGGAAGGTTGTTCGCCCCTGCATTTCGATAGGAGCATGCGGTTGGTGAGTGAGCACGAAGACCGGGTGATGAAAAGGGGGATCCTCCCCCCACCAGCCGGTCCACCCGCTCTCGCCCCACGGGCCACGTATAGGTCCGAACATGTTCCGACCCATGATTGTGGCGCCCACACCAGATTGCCGTCCCGAGAAGAAGTCGTCGTCGAGTCCATCACTACCGCCTTCTCCGCCGATCATCTGATTGCCGCTGCGGGTGGCGAAGATCCATTCGTGGAGCTGAGTGCCCCCAACGCCGAGCGGATGGTCGAGATCCTGGTGGGGCCCGGCGGCGTAACCATCGAGCGAGATCGCGAAGTTGCGCACGAGCAATCTTGACATTGTGAATCCTCCGTCTGTTCCTTCCCATCATGACTGGACTCGCCACACTCCTGCTGCCACTTGGTGGGCTACGAACCGGGCGGGGGTGTCTCCCATCGCCGGGTATGTGCTGCAATACACAGGTGGGTGATGCTTCCTTTGAACTGACCATCGAGAGCACTCGGGACGCAACCCTCATCGCGAACGTCCACTTCCGCACAGTCCTGATCGCCTATAAGAGTTTCTTTCCACCCGAGTCTCTGGTACCCACGATCGAGGAGTTGTCCTCCGTGTGGAAGGAGCGGCTGGCGGATCCGAGCACCAGAGGTTTCGCAGCTTCTCTGGATGGTCGCACCGTGGGCATGGTTGTGGTTCGCAGAGATCCCGATTTCGATCCAGAGGGGCAGCTACTGGGACTCCACGTGCTTCCTGATGTCTGGGGACGGGGGATCGGCAGTGCGCTTCACGAAAAAGCGGTGGAGACTCTGAGGGATCAGCTGTATGACAGTGCGGGCTTGTGGACGATCGCGGCAAACAAAAGGGCACGTCGAATGTACGAGAGAAGAGGTTGGGTGACTGTTCCCGGAATCGAACTGCGTCACGATGGGGTCAGCGAGGTTCGCTACACGAGATCACTCTGAATGAGGGTGGCCCGTGCATTGGACCGGGTCTCAACTTCCGTTCAGAAGCAGACGGTGCTCACGGTCCGCGAACTGCCGATGATCGGCACGTTAGGAGATACCTCGGCCACTCCACCGCGCCTCCGCTAGGTTGACGGCGTGCCTGGCGGGCAACCACCAGTCCCTACGGGAACGGTCACCTTCCTGTCTTCCGATGTAGTCGGTTCGACACGTCTGTGGGCTGCCGACCCGGACGCCATGTCCGCGTCACTGCGGATCCACGACCAGATTTCCAACGAGACCATCGCCAAGTACAGGGTCACGTGTTCTCGACCGCCGGCGACTCCTTTGCCGCCGCCTTCGCCCGGG
>JBEKIU010000215.1:0-6256 GCA_050011635.1 Acidimicrobiales bacterium | reverse complement strand
GGTGCCCGGGCGGACAACCATGGCATGGGCATCGACATCCCGCTCGGCCAGGGCGTCCAGCCCGACGGCCACTTCGAGCGCGGCCTCTCCTCCCGGCTCGAGCTCGAAGCGCGCAAAGCCCACCAGCCGGGCCGGCCGGGTCGATCCCTGGCGACGGGCGTAGACCTGGACGACATCGGTACCCGGGCGCGGGCCGGAGTTCCTGACGGACGCTCGGACCCGGATACCGGCGTCGTCCGACAATGCTTCAGCCGATACGAGGGAGAACGTCGTGTAGCTGAGTCCGAAGCCGAATGGATACGCGGGAGGGGTACCGTTGCGCTCCAGGTACCAGTACCCGTGCCAGGCGTCGTAGACGAACGTGTCGGCGTCGGCGTCGAACGCCGGAAGATCGGACGCCAGCCTCGGGACCGAGAACGGGAGCCGCCCGGAGGCGTCGACGGCTCCGAGCAGGACGTCGGCCAGACCATGGCCCCCTTCCATTCCCGAGTACCACGACTGCACGATGGCCGGGACCGAAGCGTCCCACTCGGAGATCACCACCGCGCTTCCGGCCACCACGGCCACCACGGTACGCGGGTTGGCTGCCGACACGGCTCTGATCAGGGCCACGTCCCGGTCATGGAGGTGCAGGGAACTGCGGTCACCACCCACCGCGAACCCGCCGGCCGCGGCGCTGGGTGCGGCGTGATCGGGAGGCTCGATCGTCCGCTCTTCGGCGATGCTCTCGGTGAACCGTTCGACCAGCGCCGGGTCGTCGTCGCCGGGGAACAGGTGGGCCAGGTGTGCCGTGGCGAACTCACCGATGTACTCACCCTCGTCGAGCCGGGTGTAGCCCACGACGACCACTGCGATGTCGGAGGAGGCGGCCAGCGTGGCGGCCGTGTCGGGGTCGGACCCGTCGTCCAGGTCGAGGGTACCGGCGGGCAGCGCCGAAGCCAGCCCTTGAGCCACGGTCACCACCCGTGGGGCCCAGACGTCGCTCGATCCGCCGTCACCCAGGTTGACCGTGTCGGCCAGCGTGCCGATCAGGGCGATCGACCCACCCGGTGGGAGATCCAATGGCAGCAGCGGGGCTCCGTCGACCGGCTCGTTCCGCAGGAGCACGACAGATTTTGCCGCCGCCTCCCGGGCCAACGATCGATGGGCGTCGTCGGCCAGCACATCCCGTCCCGGCGCCGGCCTGGCCAGAACCTCGGCGAACCGGAGCTGGGCCGCGACCACCCGCTCGACGGCCTGGTCGACCTCGCTCCAGGCGGCTTCGCCGCCATCGAGGTCGTCACGGAGATGCTCGGCCCTGATCATCCGGTACGGCATCTCCACGTCGAGACCGGCGTGCAGCGACCGCCCCGCGTCGCGGAGGCCGAGTATCCAGTCGCTGATCACGAAGCCCTCGAATCCCCATTCGGTACGGAGTACGTCGGTCAACAAGGCACGGTTCTGGCCGCACCACTCGCCGTTGACACTGTTGTACGCGCTCATCACCGCGGCCACACCTTCGCCGACGATGCGTTTGAATTGGGGCAGGTACACCTCGTGGAGGGCCGCCTCGTCGACGGTGATGTCCACGGTGAAGCGGGCGTTCTCCATCGAGTTGCAGGCGAAGTGCTTGACGCAGGCCATGGCGTGGCGTTGCACGCCCCGGGCCAGTGCGGCGCCCATCTCGCCCACGTGGTGCGGGTCCTCCCCGTAGGTCTCCTGCGCTCGCCCCCACGCCGGATGCCGGAGGACGTTCACGCACACCCCGCCGTAGAGATCGGCGCCCACGGCGCGTAGCTCCTCACCGATGGCGGCTCCGATGCGCTCCTCGAGGTCGACATCCCAGGTGGCACCCCGGGCCATGCTGACCGGGAAGCACGTCGCCTGGTCGACAACCACTCCCCGTGGGCCGTCGGAGAACGAGAAGCCCTGCAGTCCGAGCCGCTCCACCGCGGCGGCGCGGAACGGGCTCTTGTGGTAGCCGGACTCCGACAGGTAGGTCAGGCCGGCCCAGAACGGAGCATCGCCGTCCAGGCACCAGAGCTTCTCGTCGGTGGTCATCCCGGCCACGATGTCACGGGCCCGGTCACGGCCCCGCTCTCCCGTCCGGCCGGCACTGTCGTCGGATCGATCGCTGTCCATCCGCCCATTCTCACAGGACGGCGGGCTGATGCGAATCGTGAGCCGGTGGGGCCTACTCGTCGAAGTGGACGGCGTTGGTGGCGCCGTGTTTGTCGGGCAGCGACTCGATCAGACGGCTCACCGCGCTGTACTCCCCGGCCTTCCATGCTTCGGCGATGGTCCGGTCGTCGAGTTCCGCGTGCCGGGTGAAGTTCCACCACCTGGTGACGTCACTGTCGCTGTAGCCCTTGTTGGCCAACACGATGTTGAGCCGGGTGGCTTCCCACGTCGCCTCGTCCGAGCTCATCGCTCCGGGCCGCGCCGACTGGGGCTCGTCCCGCTCCGGACTCCGTTCCATCTCGTAGGCGATCTCCCGATCGAGATCGCGTGACACGTGACCGCGGATCGTCTTCAGCGAGCCTCCGGTCAGCGCATGCCGGTCCGACACCCGGCGCTCGCGCTCGGCGTCGAGGCTGCGTGACCAGAGCTGTTGGGCGGTGGCGTCGACGTCGCTGGCCGTGACCCGCAGCCGGAGCCGGCGTTCGATGCGCTCGGCCGCCTTCTGCGGGGCCTGGGGCACCGGCCTGTCCGTGACCCGGCGGCCCGGCTGCTCGGGTTCGGTCTCCCCGGCGAGCCGTCGCTCGCCCGGGCCACGGCGTCGGTCCGGGACCTCTTCGGGAGCAGCCACTCGCACCGGCGGTTCGGCGGCCTCGGGTGGCTGCGCCGTTCTGGCCGAGGGTGAGGCGTAGCTCTCCGGTGGGAAGATGTCACCGGTGGTTCCGGCGATGGCGGCTCCGAGGTACGCAGCCGTCCACTCGCTCTCGCCCACGGCCACCGTGGCCGCTCCGGTGGCCGTGAGCCGGGCGACGGGGACGTCGAGGCATGCGGCCACCACGATGGCCTCGGTGAAACCGAGCCGGCGGTTGGTCGTCTCCACCTGGGCCACCGTCTCCCGGGTCCAGGCGATGCCGCGGAGCAGCATCTCGTCGGCCAGGCCCTGCTGGGTGAGGTTGGCCTTGGACCTCAGGGCCGCCACATTCCGCCGCACGATGTCCTCGATGCCCTTGCTCGGCTCGCCGTTCATTGCCTCATGATACCTCTATGTAAGAAAATTGAACATCATTGTCAAGCGTGCCGATACCTAAAAGTGCGGAGAACAGGTATTTCCGCCCATTTCGGCCCATTTCGAGCGATGAAACTCTGAACAATCCGGGTGCTTGCACCCGCGACCACCCCCGGGGGTGGTCGGCGCGGTGCGGTCGAGCCCATGGGGCCGGCGCCGCACCGCCCGGGAGGGTGGGACTCCTCGTGATGGCACCACTCGCATCTGGTCTACCTCACCGGGCGCTGTCCTGTCTCGACCCCATGATGACCGTGGGAGCCGGTCAGTGGGTGGACCCCGGCCCGCCATCGCCCGCGACCAATCCCGGCCTGGGTTCACCGACCCAATTGCCGCTACAGCTACGGCCAACTCAAACCGATCACTGTGTAGAGGGACACGACACGCAAAAGGGGCAGGAAAGACTGTGACGATCGACCCGTTTCACGTACGGAAACTCAGTGAATGGTCAGACGCCGATTTCGAGCTCGATGACCTGGTGTTGCCAGAGACACCGCAGTGGCATCGCTGTGGCGCCGTCCACTGCATCGATCGGGGCCCGTGGCTGGGCACGCTGGTTTGCTGCATCAGGCGCAGCGGCCACGAGGACGCCCACTCGATGGCATTGGGAGACGCGGGTTCGCCGGACCACTGGCGCGAGACCTGGCTCTGACAGCCCGTCGCCCGGTCAGTGGCGAAGGACGACGGCCTGATCGGCCCCGATCCGTCCGTCGAAGGGCCGACCCTCACCCGCTCCGTCGCTCGACACCTCCACCCGCAGTCCGGCCAGCTCTCCGGAGGCGCCATCGACGGACACCGCGGCGCCGGCGAAGTTGATCACGACCGTCCACTCGTCGGCTCCCTGGCCCCGTCGGTAGCCGAGCAGCCCCGCCGGTAGGTCGAGGAGCTCGAAGGCGCCGACCGACAGTGCCGGCACCCGGTGACGCAGGGCGATCAGGCGCCGGTAGAGATGGAGGATGGACGAGGCGTCATCGCGGAGATCGTCGTGGTTCCGCCACGCCGCGTCGGGCGGGAACGGGAGCCATGGACCACCTCCACGTACCACCGGCCAGCCGTGGTCGCTGGTCCCGTCCCACGGGATGGGGGCCCGGCAGCCGTCCCGTCCGCCCGGGTCGACCCGGCGGTCGGCCGGAACGGCGGCGTCGAGCAGCCCGAGCTCCTCGCCTTGGTAGAGGAACGGTGTGCCCCGGAGCGTGAGGAGCAGCACTGCGGCCGCCCTCGCCCTGGCCTCGCTCCGCCGCTCCGCGGTGGGTGCGTCCTCGCCCCCGCCGGCCGCGGCCCGGTCGTAGCGGCTGCGGTGGCGGAGGTTGTCGTGGTTGGAGAGCACCCAGCTGGGCCAGGCATCTCGTGCATCCAGGGCTTCGACGGTCTCCTCGATGCACGCTCTCCAAGGACCCGCCTGCCAGCGCGCGTACAGCGGCGGGAAGTTGAAGGACAGCTGGAGCTCGTCACCGTCTCCGTAGTAGGTGGCGACCGCCGCCGTCGAGAGCAGGTAGACCTCGCCGACGATGAGCCGATCGCCCGGGTAGGAGTCGATGAGCCTGCGGATGTCCCTCAGTCGTTCGTGGGTGACCGGCACGTCGTTGAGCGCGCTGTGGGGGATCCCCGCCACCGGTGGCGGATCGTCGGGCAGCTCCGGGTCCTTGCCGATGCAGTGGATCACGTCAGCCCGAAACCCGTCCACACCGCGATCGAGCCAGAAGCGCAGCACATCGTGCATGGCCCGCACCACGTCGGGCTCGTCCCAGTTCAGGTCGGGTTGGCCGGCATCGAACAGGTGGAGATACCACTGGCCGGAGGACTCGTCGAAGGTCCAGGCGGGTGCGGACAGATCGAACGCCGCCACCCAGTTGTTGGGTGGGGCTCCGTCGGGACGGGCGTCACGCCACACGTACCAATTGCGATGCCTGCTGCCGGCTCCCGATACCGCATCGCTGAACCAGGGGTGCCGGTCCGAGGTGTGATTGGGCACCCAGTCGATGATGACCCGAAGCCCGAGGGAGTGGGCGTCTTCGATCAGACGGTCGAAGTCCTCCAGCGTCCCGAAGATGGGGTCGACGTCGCAGTAGTCGCTGACGTCGTACCCGAAGTCGACCATGGGCGAACGGTAGAACGGGGACAGCCACAGGGCATCGACCCCGAGCCAGGCGAGGTCGGGGAGATGGGCCCGGATACCGGCCAGGTCCCCGATCCCGTCGCCGTCGGAATCGGCGAACGACCGGGGATAGATCTGGTAGAAGACCGCCTGCTTCCACCAGGGAGTCCCGGTCGCCGGGGTCGGCTCTCCGGGCGAGGCGCCGATCGGCTCGTTCAGGTCGGCCGTGGGCACGACGATGACGATAGCAACGCACCCGTCGGGCCGGCTCCGGCCACGCCTCTGCCTCCCCCGAACAGACCGTTACAGTTTGTGTCTTTTCATGCCGAAGACCCCATTGGAAGGACGAAGTTCATCATGCAGTGATCCATGCAGTGATTCCAGATGACGAAGGGGTAAAGGCGACATGGTTGACAGGCGACCGGTAGAGGACGGGTCTTTCTTGGCCGACGGGCTGTCGGGGAGCACTCCCCCCGAGGTATACGAAGCCGGTCGCATCTGCATCGAACCGGACTGCCGGGTCCGGCTCTCGAGGTACAACAGCACCGATTGGTGCGCACTGCACGAGAGCCCGGCATCGAGCCAACGGCCCTACGACACGTCGACCAGGCAGCGGGGCCGGCGGCGCAACCGGCGGAAGAGCGGGACGAAGTCGTCGAGGCAGACCGCGGCCTGACCGGGGTGGCTGTGGGCCGCCGTCGTCCGCGGCCCCGACTCGCAACCTGACACCTCGGGTACGACGCCGTCACCCGACGCATCCGCCGCCGCCTCCGTTGGCTCCGTGCCGACGACCCCGGCAGGCCTCGGGTCGAGGTCGGATCGAACCGCGCTACCCGCCGATGGCGTCTACGGTGACCCGATGCCGTCCACGGACCCGTCAACGGACCGACGACGGCACCGACCGATCACCGGAGGTAGGAAATGACGAGTCACCTTCAGGG
>JBEKIU010000214.1:0-6293 GCA_050011635.1 Acidimicrobiales bacterium | reverse complement strand
ATAGCTCTGCACGCGAGATGTCGTCGTCGGAACGGGAAGCTTGTCGTCAGTCCCTCGGGTTGTCGGGCTGCGTGTTTGTGTTCGTGGGGCGACTGTGGAAAGGCAAAGGACTGGACGAGCTCCTGACCGCCTACCGGAACCTCGAAGCCGAGGTCGGTGACAAGATCTCCCTGCTGATCATCGGAGACGGCGTCGACGAGCACCACTACCGTCATTTGTTTGAATCGCTACCTCGGGTGGTCATGCCTGGCTTCGTCCAGCCCGCAGAGTTACCACGCTGGTATGCCCTGGCCGATTGCCTCGTCTTCCCGACTCACGGTGATCCCAATGGACTCGTGGTCGAGGAGGCTCTCGCCGCCGGCCTTCCCGTCATCGTCAGCGACGCCGCGGGGGACATCGCCAGCCGAGTACCGGAGGGCATCGCGGGATACGTGTTCCCGGTCGGCTCAGCCAGCGACCTCCAAGAGCGGATGGTCAGGGTCGCTCTCGAGCCTGCGCTTCGCCCCTCCCCCGAACTGACGGCCACGATGTCGGTCACGGGTTACGCCACGGACTTCGAGACCTTTGTGGCCGAGGTCATGGACCGTGACCGGACATCCGGTCTCTCAGCCGGAGTGTGCCTCGTGCTCGGTCACGTGGCCTTGTTGGTGGCCCGGGCCCAACGTTGGCGTCCGGCACCGTATATCGACGCTCGACAATCGGGGAATCCGTAGTGCGCGAGCGCCCATCGTCTGTGCGCCGTCTGGCGGGAGCCGCGTTGGCCGGCTACCGACGTAATCACCTTGCTCGTAACAGTGGCTGGCTTATCTTCGCCACGGGAATGAACGGCCTGCTCGGTCTGGTCTTCTGGGCCGAAGCCACACGTTCGTATTCCGAGTCGGCCGTCGGGTCGGCGAGCGCCGTTTTGGCCGCCATGACATTCGCTTCCACGGTTGGCCTCTTGGGCCTTGGAACGACTGCGTTGCAGATCCTGCCGCGCGCCGACGACGAGACATGGTCGACCACCGTGAACTCCTTGGTCTTGGGAGGAGCCGCCGCGGGGCTGGTCGCCGGCGTGGTCACGGCAGCGGTGCTGCCGCAGTTGTCGGACCAGGAGTTCGCCTCGTTTGCGGGACAGCCGACCGTTGCCATCTGTGTGGCCCTTGGTACGTCGGTACTCACCGTCGCCACCCTGCTCGATTACGTGTTCCAAGCCGAGCGCCGGGCCCACTACGTGGGCCTCAGAGGCGCTACCTTCGGCGTCCTCAAGCTCGCGCTGCTGACCGCGCTGATCCTCCTCGGCGTCGGGAGCGGGACCTGGCTCATCGTCGCTTGGGTCGTGGGGTCTCTCCTCACATCGGGAATCTCCCTGTTCTGGCAGATCCGACGCCTTGGACGTCCCCACCGCTACAGCATCAAGGGTGTCGCAGGCCACGTCAGAAAGTGGTTCAAGATCCTCATCCTTCATCATTTGACATCGCTGGGTAGCGTGATGATCCCGAGCTTGATGCCTGTTCTAGTAGTGGCTCGACTTTCGCCTCCCGACGCTGCGCATTTCTACATTGCGTGGCTCGTCTCCAGCGTTCTTCTCACCGTATCGGCGGCCGTGTCCGGCAACCTGTTGGCCGAGCTCTCCTACGACGACGAGCCGATGCCGCAGAAGCTGCGCAAGGCATCTCGCTTGATCGCCGGCCTCCTGTTGCCTCCCAGCATCTTCCTGGTTGTTTTCGGCCGATGGGTCCTGGGGATCTTCGGTCCCACGTACGCTGCCAGCAGCTACGGTATTCTTCTGCTCTTCGTCGTCGTGGCCGTACCCGACGCAGTGACCAACGTCTACGTCACGCTCCTGCGCATCAAGGGTGAACCTCACAAAGCCGCAGCAATGAATCTCGTCATGGCTGCCGTGGCCTTGGGGGGCGCCTGGGTCCTCATGGGCTCGTTCGGAATCGCCGGTGCCGCCTGGGCATGGGCACTCTCTCAGGCCGTCGGCTGCGTCTATGTCGCCGTCGACGCCCTGGCGGGGAAGAGAAAACGGCCGCGCCCACTACCAATCGGAGCGGACGGACCGAAGACCGAGGGCCGTTCGTCGAGCGTCGGTCAATGAGACGCCATCCACCGCCTGTGGTCGCCATCACACCGCTTGTGGTCGCCATCACACCGCTTGTGACGGTAACGGAGACGCACCGAGATAGGGACAACCGCGCGGCCTAGACGCCGGCGCCAGACAACGCATACCATCTTCGTGTGATAACACCCGACTCAATGAGCACCCTGAGTCGCTCGATGACGCAAATTGCCGAACGTCGAATAACGTGGAGCGCCTTTTCTCTACTCCCACTTTCCTTGCGGCGTCAGGTTCTTTTCACTGCACGCCACAAACGACTCGGCCACCTCAAACGGCCCAAGACTTTTAACGAAAAGGTCAACTGGCGCATTCTTCATGACCGCCGCGAGATCCTGGCATGGACATGCGACAAGATGCGCGTCAAGGCACTGGCCCAGGAGCGGGGGATCCGCGTCGTACCAACCCTGTGGGCCGGGACCGACGTGAGCGAGCTTCGCGACCTGGACCTACCTGCTGCCTGGGTGTTGAAGCCAAACGATCGCACAGGACTCGTCTTCTTTGGGCACTCGCGGTGTACGGATGTCGAGCCCATCTGCAAGTTGACCGAGACTTGGAAGTCCGACAATCGGGTCATTGCCAAAGGAGAGTGGGCCTACACCCGGGCAGCTCCTGGTTTCCTCGTCGAAGAGCGCATCGGCCCAGTCCCGGGTTCGCCCACCGATTTCAAGGTCTTCGTCTTCGACGACGCGCCCTACATGGTCCAGGTCGATCTGGACCGTTTCGGCCATCATCAAAGCCGCTTCTATCGACCCAATTGGCAACCCATGCCTCATCGGGACCGAGTCCCCGTATCGGGCGAGATCGCCAGGCCTCATCGCCTCGATGAGATGCTCGAAGCCGCCACTACTGTGGCCAAAGGCTTCGATTTCCTACGTGTGGACATGTACATCGAGCGCGATCAGGTGTTCTTGGGCGAGGTCACGCCATATCCGGGTGGCGGCCTCGAACCCTTCGAGCCACGCAGCGCCGATCTCGATATCGGCAACGCCTGGCGCTTGCCACAACCAGCCGGCTGAGTCGGCACGAGGCACGACCCGGCGCTCGACGAGGTCGGGGTCATCGCCTTGGTGGTGGCCAAGGGCGATCTCTGGTGGCAACTGGACAATGGCATCGTCGACGGCTACGACGTGGAATGCCTTCTCGCTGGACGTGCCCATCGACGCGCCCGCGGTCAATTTCTGACGGTAACCTGAACCTCGTTGCTGAGACTGCTCGTACCGATCGTGTCGTAGGCGACACTTCGGACCGAATAGGTGCCGTTGGCCACAGATGACGTGTTCCACGTGGTGGCCCAACCGTAGATCGTCTTATCGGCCCGTCCGATCACCAGGTTGTGCAGAGATCCGCCCGTCAGAATGAACGTGACCTGCTTGACCCCGTAAGGGTCCGAAGCTTTCGCGATCAGGCCCGAGGTACCGGTCACTGTGGAACCCTCCCGAGGAATGACCACACGCGTAGTGGGTGGTGTCCTGTCCGCCGTGAGTCCCCGGCTGGCGTAGTAGGCCGCCGATGCCGTATTGAACAGACTCAGGTGTTCGGACCTTGCCGCCTGGGCCATGCTCCGGATGAACGAAACCGGTTGCCACGACGAGCCGAGCCCGGTCCGGACGAGCGAGTTCGGAGCGCGGCCGATGTTGACGGCGATGTCGGCGGCAGCCAGTTCTTGGTCGTGCCAGGTTTCAGCGGCGCTGAAGGCCTCGAAGGGGGCGATGACGACCTGAAGGCACAGGGCGACGATGAGAGCGGCGCGCAGCCCGAGGTGGTCGATCCTGACCCACCAGGGTCCGTCGGTCGATCCGCGTTCGGTCCCCTCCATCCGTCGCATGACGCTCGCCACCGAGATGCGCCGACCGATGTTTGCGACAAGGCCGTGCCTCTCCTCGAAGAGAGATCCGTCGAGCATGGCCAGATAACATCCGGCCAGGATCAGGAGCTCGAAGATTGCATACCGGGGGAGGACGGACAGCCCCAGAGAACCACGCCCTTCGGTAAGGGCCACGGTGTAGAGCACACCGAAGAGGACCGCCGCCACACCGATCGGGCTCGCAGTCGATCGATCGCGTCGCGGCAGCCCGGCGACCAGCACCCAGGCGGCAACGACAAAGATGAGGACCCCGAGCAGGCAGAAGAGATAGTCGCCGGCGCTGGGTGTGTTGGGCACCTGCACGCCGAAGACATCACCGATGGCGAAGAAGAAGAACCTGATGGCCAAGACCGGGTGGGTCAGGACAAAAGACTTGGTCCCGGTCCCCGCAGTGGTGAAATCGAAGCGGTACAGGTACACCCCGGTGGTGACCACGGCCGCGGTGATCCAGGCCAGAACCATCGCCGGGCCTCGCCTCCGGTGGTAGAGGAGCAGGAGCCCGACGGGCCAGATCAACAGACCTTCCAGGGACGAGAAGGCTCCGGCAATGGCGACGGCGATCGCACCGGCGAGGCCCAGCCAGCCGAGCGCCACCCGGTCGAGGAGGAAGAGGGCGGCCGCCAGCGCGAAAATCTCGAGGTACCACGACACGGCAAAACCCCACGTGGTCATGGTGCCCTGGTTGAACGACAGAAGAACGATGACCACGGGGAAGTAGTAGATCCAGGGGGTCGACGGTGACCGCCGCCTGTGGGCCAGGATGAGCAGGGCCGCGGTGGCGATGAGGAGGATCCCGCTTCCGTAGTCTTCGTAGACCACATTGAAGTGCGTGGTATGAGCAAGGACGAGAACCAGGAGATCGGGCACGAAGACCCGGTTTTCGCCATGCTGGGCCCAGAGGTCCCCGAGGGTGAGGGTCCCACTGTGCGAGAGCGCAATGATGTGGATGTCATGCCACTGATCAGCAAAGATCATGTTGACTGCATAGCGGTGGATGAACCAGAGCAAGGCCACGGCCGGCAGCGCCAGGGCGCAGATACCGAACCCGGCGGCGGTGCCCGGCGGGTCGGGGGTCATCGGGCCTCCATGGGCCGGAGGAGTGCCACCCGCGGGATTCTCGGCCACAGCGCGCTCCAGCACTTGCCGCTGCAATAGATCGAGGTCGTTTGACGGTGAGCTCATCTGGATCGCACGATGACGGTTGGTCCCGGAGTCCCCGAATCACGGTCAGTGGTGCAGACGCTGTCGGCGATGACCACCCAGCGAGTACCCCTCACATGCGGCGAAGCGGTCGTGGCCACAGCCAGATGCGCAGGACCCGGCCCCCCGAACTGCGTCGCAGACATCAGCCCAGCTTACTGACCATCCGTTGCGTCAGCCTCGGGCTGACACTCCCCAGCTGATCTCCAACGCCGGCCGCTCGCGCCGGCCCTTCGCCGTGGCTTAGGTGCCAGATCCGGTCAGGTACAGCGTGATGGCCTGAGCCATGGCTGCGGCAGCCGATTGCTGGAACGCGCTCGTCTCCAGAATGGCTGCGTCGGTCGGATTCTGCATGTTGCCGCACTCGATGAGAACCTTTGGAACCGTGGTCAGATTGAGCCCGGCCAGGTTGTTCCGGGGTTGCAGTCCATCGACGCCGTCGTAGGTGCTCACCGGCATGCCCGTATCCGCGAGGAAGGAGTCCCGCAGGATGGAGGCGAAGGAGGCCGACGATTCGATCACGGCATTGTTGGGTCCATCGGGTACCGGTTCGAGGACGGCGAAGCCTCGCCCACCGACGGGCCCGCCGTCAGCGTGGATATCGATGGCCACATCGGCCCGGGCGTTGTTGATGATTGCCGCACGGGTGGTGACACATGGCCCGATCCCATCGTTGTTCGGGCGAGTCATGACCACCTGGCCGCCCTCTGCTTCGAGGTCGGCCTGGAGGTAGCTGGCAACATTGAAGTTGTACTGCGCTTCCGTGTAGCCACTGGCGGTTTCGGTCCCGGTCGTGTCACAGGACTCGTCCTCCTGGCCATTCCAGACCAGTTGGTTGATGATCTGGGGGGCGGTGTAATTCAGTCCGTTGTGCCCCGGGTCGATCCCGACGATCTTCCCGGCCAGGGCCAACGGAGATCCGAGCACGAGCCAATAGCCGTTGCCCGTCGGGGCGGCCGTCATGCCCACGACCGGGGCGCTGAGCCGGGTTCCACCCTCCGATCCGTAGAAGGGTGCATCCCCGAAACTGAAGATCCCCCCGTCCGAGGCCACCAGCCAGTAGCCCTTGCCGTCGGGAGCGGCGGCCATGCCCACCACCGGCCGGTTGAGGGTGAGCGATCCCGT
>JBEKIU010000213.1:0-6299 GCA_050011635.1 Acidimicrobiales bacterium | reverse complement strand
GATGGCGTCCACCCCGGCTACGGGTTCTTCTCCGAGAACACCGACTTCGCCCGGGCCATCACCGAGCGCGGCGTGGCCTTCATCGGGCCGCCGCCCGAAGCCATCGACATCATGGGCGACAAGATCAGTTCACGCCACGCGGCGGAGAAAGCAGGCGTGTCCGGCGTGCCGGGCCGCTCCGAGGTTCTCACCTCCCCGGGCCAGGTCATCGCCTTCGGTGACGAGTTCGGCTGGCCGGTCGCCATCAAGGCCGCCTTCGGCGGGGGCGGCCGGGGCATGAAGGTGGTCGCCGGCCCCGATGAGGCCGCCGACGCCCTCGAGAGCGCCATGCGGGAATCGGCGGCCTACTTCGGCAGGGACGAATGCTACGTGGAGCGCTATCTGGCCTGGCCCCGCCACGTCGAGATGCAGATCATCGCCGACACCCACGGCTCCACGCTCTGGCTGGGCGAGCGCGACTGCTCGGCGCAACGACGGCACCAGAAGCTGGTGGAGGAGAGCCCGGCCCCGAACTTCCCCGACGAGATCCGGCGGGCCATGGGCGAGGCCGCGGTCAAGGTGGCCGAAGCCTGCGGGTACGTCAACGCCGGGACGGTCGAGTTCCTCTATCAGGACGGCGAGTTCTTCTTCCTCGAGATGAACACCCGTCTGCAGGTCGAGCACCCGGTCACCGAGCTGGTCACCGGACTCGATCTGGTCGAGTGGCAGCTCCGGGTGGCATCGGGCGAACCTCTCGGTTTCACCCAGGACGAGGTGCGGCGCGACGGGCACGCCATCGAGGTGCGGATCAATGCCGAGGACACCGCCGGCGGCGCCTTCCTGCCGTCGCCGGGCACCATCACCAGCTTCGTGACACCGGGAGGCCCCGGGGTCAGGCTCGACGCCGGCTACGGATCCGGCGACACGGTCAGCCAGTTCTACGACAACTTGGTAGCTAAACTGGTCGTCTGGGGACACGATCGTGAGGCGGCCCGGAAGAGGATGCTCCGGGCCATCGGCGAGACCGTGATCGGAGGGGTGGCCACCACCCTCCCGGCTGACGTGGTCATCCTCTCGCACCCCGATTTCGTGGCCGGGGAGCACTCGACCAACTGGGTCGAGCAGCGCCTCGATCTGAGCGGCATCTCGGCCGGGGTCGGCCTGGCCCCTCCGGCCGGGCCTGACGAGGAGCAGCCACACCGGGTGCTGCGGGACGTGACCGCCGAGGTGGACGGTCGGCGATACCAGGTCAAGTTGTGGGTTCCCGATACCGGCGACACGGTGGTCGCCGGTCCGGAGGGGGCCCGCGGCGCAGGACCCAAGCGACCCAAGGCCACCGCGTCCGGTGCCGGTTCGGGCACGGTGGCCGTGCCCATGCAGGGGACGATCGTCAAGGTGCTGGTGGCCGAGGGGGATGTGGTCGAGGTCGGGCAGACCGTGTGCGTCCTCGAGGCCATGAAGATGGAGAACAACGTCAATGCCGAAAAGGCCGGCACCGTCACGGACGTCAGGGTCCAGGCCGGAGCGTCGGTCGGTCCCGGTGACGTCATCGCCGTCATCGACTAGTGGAGGGGCGGTGCCCGTGACGGATATCCCGGCGCTGAAGAGCGCAGCCCGCGAGGTGATCGAGGCGGACCTGGACGACCTCGTCCGGCTCAGTCACACCATCCACGGGCACCCGGAGACGGCGTTCGAGGAGGATCGGGCGTGCGCCTGGACATCCGAGGTACTGGCCGCGGGCGGGTTCACGGTGACCCCCGGCCTGGCCGGCATGCCCACCGCCTTCAGCGCCGAGTGCGGCTCCGGGCCGCTGGTGGTGGCGGTGTGCGCCGAATACGATGCGCTTCCCGGAGTGGGCCATGCCTGCGGGCACAACATCATCGCCGCGTCGGCAGTGGGAGCCGGTCTCGGGCTGGCCAGGGTGGCCGACGAGCTCGGGGTCACCGTGCGAGTGCTCGGGACACCGGCTGAGGAGGGCGGCGGCGGCAAGGTGACCATGCTGGAGGACGGGGTGTTCGACGACGTGCACGCGGCCATGATGATCCACCCGTGGCCGGATGACCGGCTCGAGGGGACGTGCCTGGCCGTCTCCCACTTCGACGTGACCTTCACCGGCAAGTCGGCCCATGCCTCGGCGGCCCCCTGGGAGGGCGTCAATGCCGGTGACGCCATGACCATCGCCCAGGTGGCCATCGGCCTGCTGCGCCAGCAGTTGCGTCCCGGCGACCAGGTGCACGGCATCGTGACCGGCGGCGGACAAGCGGCGAACATCATCCCCGAGGAGGTCACCGGGCGGTTCATGTGCCGGTCGGCGACCTTGGCCGGGTTGGCCCTCCTCGAGCCGCGGGTGACCGCCTGCTTCGACGCCGGCGCCCGGGCCACCGGCTCGTCGGTGAGCTATCTGTCACTGGCTCCGGCCTACTCGCACATGGAGTGCGACGAGGACCTCGTCTCCCTCTACCGGGCCAACGCCGAGGCGCTCGGGCGCACCTTCGCCCTCGATGACGACCGAGCCCCGCGACCGACGTTCTCCACCGACATGGCCAACGTGTCGCTGGTGGTTCCGACCATCCACCCGCTGGTGGGCATCGACTCGGGCGGATCGGTCAATCACCAGCCGGAGTTCGCGGCCGCCTGCATCACACCGTCAGCCGACACCGCGGTCCGCGACGGCGCCCTGTCCATGGCCTGGACCGTGATCGACGCGGCCCAGACCGGCCCCCTGCGGGATCGGCTGCTGGCCGACTGAGCCGACCTTCGGCTGGCCGGGGCTCCAGGGGTTCAGGTGTTCGGGTGGTACTCCCCGAACACCCCGCGGAGCACGTCGGACACCTCGCCCAGGGTGGCCATGCGGGCCAGCGCCACCTTCATGGGGATGAGCAGGTTCTGGGTGCCCCGGGCCGCCGCCTCGACATCGGCCAGTGCCGCGTCCACCGCGGCCTGGTCGCGCTCGGCCCTCACCCGCTTGACCCGGTCCATCTGCGACTGCTGCAGCTTGGCGTCGATGGGGAACACCTCGGTGGGATCGGGCTCCTCGTCGACGAACTTGTTCACACCGACCACGATCTTCTCGTCGGCATCCACCGCCTTGGCGAAGGCGTAGGCGGCCTGCTCGATCTCGTGCTGCATGTACTGGGCCTCGATGGCGTCCACCGCCCCACCCATGGCATCGATCCGTTCGAGGTACTCCCAGGCGTCCCGCTCCACCTCGTCGGTCAGCGACTCGACGAACCAGGACCCGGCCAGGGGGTCGACCGTGTCGGCGATCCCGGACTCGTAGCCCACGATCTGCTGCGTGCGCAGCGCGATCTTGGCGGCACGCTGGGTGGGGAGGCCGAGGGCCTCGTCGAACCCGTTGGTGTGGAGGCTCTGGGTACCGCCCAGGGCCGCGGCCATGGCCTGCACGGTGACCCTCACGATGTTGTTCTCAGGCTGTTGCGCGGTCAGGGTCGAGCCGCCGGTCTGGGTGTGGAAGCGGAGCAGGGTCGACTTCTCGTCCTTGGCCCCGAACCGCTCGGTCATGATCTTGGCCCACATCCGTCGCGAGGCCCGGTACTTGGCCACTTCCTCGAAGAGGTTGTTGTGGGCGTTCCAGAAGAAGCTGAGCCGCGGTGCAAAGGCATCGACGTCGAGCCCGGCGGCCAGCGCCGCCTCCACGTAGGCGATCCCGTTGGCGATGGTGAAGGCGATCTCCTGCACCGCCGTCGAGCCCGCCTCGCGGATGTGGTAGCCGGAGATGGAGATGGTGTTCCACGCCGGCAGGTGGTCGGCGCAGTAGGAGAAGGTGTCGGTCACCAGACGCATCGACGGCCGGGGTGGGTAGATATAGGTGCCCCGGGCCACGTACTCCTTCAAGATGTCGTTCTGGATGGTGCCGCCGAGCAGCGCAGGGTCGACCCCGTTCTCCTCGGCCACCAGTTGGTAGAAGAGCAGGAGGATGGCGGCGGTGGCGTTGATGGTCATCGAGGTGGTCACCTTGTCGAGCGGGAGGTCCGCCAGCAGGAGCCGCATGTCCGCCATCGAGTCGATGGCCACCCCCACTTTTCCCACCTCGCCCTCCGAGCGCGGATGGTCCGAGTCGTAGCCCATCTGGGTGGGCAGGTCGAAGGCGCAGGACAACCCCGTCTGGCCCGCCCCCAGCAGGAACTTGAACCGCTCGTTGGTCGACTCGGCCGTGCCGAACCCGGCGTACTGGCGCATGGTCCACAGCCGCCCGCGGTACATGTCGGCCCTGATGCCCCGGGTGTAGGGGTACCGACCGGGCGTCCCCAGCCGCTCGTCGGGGTCCCAACCCTCGAGGTCCGCCGGCCCGTAGACGGGTCGGATCTCGATACCCGAGTCGGTGAACCGTTTGTCGTCGGGCTTGCTGGACGCGCTCTTCGGTGCCATGGGCACAGGTTACGGTGTCCGCCGACGGCCCGGAAAAGGGCCGGGCCCGTCAGCCGGCGGCCGGCGCCTCCACCGCGTGGGGCATGCACAGGTCGTCGTACTCGGCGATGACGATCTCAGCGGCGTTGGGACCGCATGCGGGACAGTCGGGATCACGGTGGACCTTGAACGTGCGGAAGCTCTGCTCGAGCGCGTCGTAGGCCAGCAGACGGCCCTGGAGCGTCTCACCGATCCCCAACAGGAACTTGATGGCCTCGACGGCCTGGATCGATCCGACGATACCGGGCAGCACGCCGAGGACACCGGCCTCGGCACAGCTCGGGGCCAGCTCGGCCGGAGGGGGTTCGGGGATCATGCACCGGTAGCAGGGCCCCTCGTAGGGGTTGAACAACGTGGCCTGTCCCTCGAACCGGAAGATCGAGCCGTGCACCACGGGGATCCGCTTGAGCAGGGAGGCGTCGTTGACCAGGTACCGGGTCGGGAAGTTGTCGGTGCCGTCCACGATCACGTCGTAGCCGTCGATGATCTCGAGGATGTTGTCGGCGCCGAGCCGGACGTCGTGGGTCACGACGTTGACGTCGGGGTTGAGGAGCGTCAGCGTCTTCTTGGCCGAGTCCACCTTCCGCTCGCCGATCCGGTCCATGTTGTGGAGGATCTGTCGCTGGAGGTTGGAGGCGTCGACCACGTCCATGTCGATGATGCCGAGCGTCCCCACCCCGGCCGCGGCCAGGTAGAGGGCGGCCGGCGACCCGAGCCCTCCCGCACCCAACAGCAGCACCTTCGAGTCGAGCAGCTTGAGCTGCCCGACCTCGCCGACCTCGGGGAGCAACAGGTGCCGCTGGTACCGGTTGCGCTGCTCGGGCGTCAGCGAGGCGGGAGCCGACCAGTCCCGACCCTCGTCCTTCCACCGGTTGAAGCCACCGATGACCGAGGCCACGTCCGTATAGCCCAACTCCTGCATGGTCTTGGCCGCGAACGCGGAGCGGGTGCCCCCGGCGCAGTAGACGACCACGTGGCTGGACTTGTCGGGGATCCGGCCCTCCACCGAGGTCTCGAGGGTGCCCCGGGGGATGTGCACGGCACCGGGTAGCGCACCCTGCTCGTACTCGTCCGGTTCACGCACGTCGAGGACCACGGCACCGCCGGCGGCGATCTCCTGCTCGGCCTGGGCCGGCTCGACCTCTCGGACGGCCGCCTTGGCCTCGGCCAACATTTCCCTGAAGGTAGGCACAACGATCACGATCCTTGGTTCGATGGCACCGTCTCCGGTCGTGACCGGCCCGGCGCAATGTCCGACATCAGTGCAAACGCTACCAGTTGGGTCAACATTCCCACCTGGCCACCGGGACCGGGCCCGATGTCGCTCCGAACCCCGGGGCCGGCGGCCACCACCGGAGCACCGCCGGTGTCGGGAGCGGGCCGATAGCGTTCGCCCGGTGGAGGCGACATGGAACTGAACGAGGCCGTCTGGCGGCGCCGGATGACCAGGAATTTCAGTGGACGGCCGCCCGGTGCGGGCGTCGTCGACCGGCTGGTGGCGGCCGCCCTCCGGGCGCCGTCGGCCGGGAACACCCAAGGCCGGGAGTTCGTCGTCCTCGAGGGGGAGGACGAGACCTCGCGCTTCTGGGACGCCACCACCGACCCGGCCTGGCGGACGGATTCGCGGCGCTATGCGGGGCTGTCCCGGGCGCCGGTGGTGGTGCTCCCGTTCGCCGATCCCGACGCCTACCTGGACCGCTACCGGGAGCCCGACAAGGAGCGCCGGGACGGGAGGGCGGTCGAGTGGGTGGTGCCCTACTGGTTCGTCGACGCCGGTTTCTCGGTCATGACCATGCTCCTCGGCGCCACCGAGGTGGGCCTCGGCGCCGCCTTCCTCGGCAATTTCAGGGGAGAGGACGCGCTGCACGCCGCGCTCGGCGTGCCCGAGCGGT
>JBEKIU010000212.1:0-6302 GCA_050011635.1 Acidimicrobiales bacterium | reverse complement strand
GGCAGTACAGGCGGCGGCCGAACCGCACGACACTGCATCCAGGTCGCTGTCGGTGGCGCCCGATGGGTTGGGGGTGGTCTGCATGGCCCACGAGGTGCCGTTCCGCACCTCCGCCAACATCTCGGATGCGCTGGAGCTGCCCTGGTAAGCCCCGACTGCGGTGCAGGCGATGGCCGACCGGCACGACACTGCATCCAGCTCGCTGCCGAAGACGGCGCCCGATGGGTTGGGGGTGGTCTGCACGGCCCAGGAGGTACCGTTCCACACTTCGGCCAATGTCTCGGAAGTGCCGGAGCTGTTCCCGGACCCTCCGACGGCGGTGCAGGCGGTGGCCGACGTGCACGACACCGCGTACAGGTCGCTGTAGCTGGCGCCTGACGGGTTGGCCGTGGCCTGCACGGTCCAAGAGGTGCCGTTCCACACCTCGCCCAACGTCACTTCGGCACCGTAACTGCTCTGGTACGTCCCGACGGCAGTGCAGGCGGTGGCCGAGCTGCACGACACTGCGTCCAGGTGGCTGCCGAGGGCACCTTTGGGGTTGGGGGTGGTCTGTACGGTCCACGAGGTGCCGTTCCACACCTCCACCAACGTCTCAAAAGCGCCGGAGCTGCTCTTGTACTCTCCGACGGCGGTGCAGGCGGTTGCCGACCTGCACGCCACTCCATCCAACCCGCTGTCAGTGGCGCCTTTGGGGTTGGGGGTGGTCCGCACGGTCCAGGAATTGCCGTTCCACACCTCCGCCAACGTCACTTGAGCACCGGAACGGCTCTCGTAAGCCCCGACGGCGGTGCAGGCGGTTGCCGACCGGCACGACACTGCATCCAGGTCGCTGTCGGTGGCGCCCGACGGGTTGGGGGTGGTCTGTACGGTCCAGGAGGCACCGTTCCACACCTCCGCCAGCGTCACTTGCACATCTGAGCTGTTCGGATGGTAACCCACTGCCACACACCAACTGGCGTTCGCACAGTCATCGGCGCCGAGTTGTCCCTGAGGTTTCAGAACATTGGGAGTGGCCTCGATCGACCACTTCGAGCGGGCTTCGGGCTGAGCATTGGAAGCGGGCCGAGCCACCGAACCAGGGTCAAACCGAACAGGGCCATCCCAGGGGAGGTCGGACAAAGGCGCGGTCGAACCCGGAAGGTCGGCGGTGAACGCAGAACCCGGCTGCGTCGGCGCCGGCATGGAGGGACGACCCAGACGGCCCGGAACAGGAGGGGCCTGGTATGGAGCTGCTCCTACTGCGGCGACGCCGATGCCAATCGACCCGAGCGTCAAAACGGCCCCGACAAGGCCCAGGGTGGCCAGCCTGCCCGCTCCGTACCTCAAGAGGCCTCGATGGTGAATCGACCTGCTCTCCGACATCGCCCGCATGATGGACCCGCCTTCTCACGCCGCCGTTGCGATACCCGAAAAGAGTAGGCCAAGGCGAAGGATGCTGCGTCTGCTTGAGGCTGTATCTGCTTGAGGCTGTATCTGCTTGAGGCTGCCTCTGCTTGAGGCTGTGTCGTGGTGCGCCGAAGCTGCATCGATTGGCCTCGGCGTGGAACCTGAGCGCAACACGCTCGCCACCTGCCTGACGTGCTCACCGAAGCTCGGTCACGGTCGATCCTGAGAAGGCATTGACAACTGGGTGGAGGAACCCTGCCAGTAAGTCCTGGCAGGGCGGTCGACCCACGGCGAGCGGCTGAAGGGGATCGAACCCTCGTCATCAGTTTGGAAAACTGAGGCTCTACCATTGAGCTACAGCCGCGTGTTTCGGAGGAGCGAGCATAACATTCGCAGGAATCGGTTCCCGTGTGCGAGGACCGTAACCGGACCGACCGCTCGAAGCCTACGTCCCTGTGAAGTACGAATGCCCGCAGCTACAGCGCGGAGGTCGACGACGGAGAACCGGGCGACGGCACCCTTACGGGCCACCGGCGCACTGAATCAGCGCTACGAAGGAGCGCCAGCGGTCCGGACGGCGCCGTTGCGATCGGTCGGGAAGATGAACTTGTGGTACACGACGAACTTGAGAAGCCAGAAGACGACGTTGACCACGAGAAATGCGAAGCCCACGATGGCCAGGTGATAGCTGTGCCCGGTTGGAATGTGATGGGCGATGGCTCCGGTGGCCAGGCTGGTCAGCAAGATGCTGGCCGCCGAGGTGGCCCAGTACAGAACCACCTGACGTCCGACCCGCGTGCGCTCGGCGTCCTTCCAGATCCAGTACCTGCTCATCAGGTAGGAGGGGACCGTGGCGACCACATTGGCGATCAGGGCCGCCGTGGTGGCGCCCACCAAGTGGTTTCCATAGAGGATGAGCAGTGTCGCCTCACTCAGGGCGAACGCCATCCCCGAGGTCGCGGCATAACGGGCCAACCGGAGAATATGGGCCCGGCGCTTCGACCGGGCTTCCCGAACCGAGACGGAACCGACCCTGTCCGTTGCGTGCTGGTTCGAAGTTGAGGACGACGGGTCCGCACTGAAACGCGGCTCGTAGACCTCGGTTTCGACGACTGAGAACCGGCTCGTCACCACCTGGTCCTCGTCCGCGCCTACACGGCTGCTTGAGATTGCGTCCCCCTCGCTCATGTGCCGGTGCAGCCCCACTTTCTCATCGGCCTGGTGGTGGAACGCGGCGCCAAACCGGCAGGCGATTCCTCCATGTCTTTGAGAAACAAGAGGGTATCAGCTCCCATGCCCGTCAATCAAAGGATCGGCGAAATGATCAGGGGGTGGTGGTGATTTCGTGGCCATCGGGCGACAGGACGTACCACAGACCACCGAGGTTGTTGATGCCCTGCCCTGTGGCCTGACCCGGCTGGGAATCGTTGACCCAGAGGTACAGCGGCCATTTGTTGTAGGTGATCTGCGTCGTGCCGTCGGTCCGTTGGGTGGTTCCGAGGAGTGACGACTGCACGCCGGCTCCGGCCACCGGGGTTTTCACGCCTGCAGGGAGGAGCAGTGGGGGCCAGGCCGTGGCACAGGCTCCGTAGCAGGTGGACTTGCCCTGTTGATTGTCCGGAACGAACAGATAGAGGGTCAACCCGTGGCCGTCGACCAGCACCGTGCCGAGGCCCTTGACGGTCCCGGTGCCCACCACGTAGGCCTCTTGTGCTCCGGTGGTCGTGGTCGCGGCCACCGTGGTGGAGGGAGATGCGGTCGTCGAGGTGGAGGTCGAGCTGGTCGTGGTGGTGCTCGACGAGGATCCACAGCCGGCCACGAGCAGTGCCGACACTGCACTCCCGAGGACCAGGGCGAGGCGCCACCGTCCGCCCCGGAGCGGGCTCGACGACGGGCTACGGCCCGCCACCGCTCTCACGTCGGCCATTCCCTTCATCCTTGGCGGTTCCTAGACCGGGTAGTTGGGGTTGGGGAGCGTGGCCGAGGTCTCCGTCAACCCGAGGCACATCTCGTCCGAGGATCCGTCTCCCCACGTCACGAAGTGGGGCGGGACCTTGCGAAGGGTCGGCAGCTCCTGGGCCAGGGTGGGATCGTAGGTGCAGGTGACCTGGACCTGGTCACCGGGCTTCACTGCAATCGGTGTCTTCAGGTTGTAGGCGCGCTGGTAGTGGAAGTTGTAGTCGGGGACGTCGAGAATTGTCTTCGCGTCGGGCGTGCCCGGATTCAGGACCATCTTGAAGGTGGCGCCCAGAAGGTGCATATGGGCTCCGACTCTGACGATGTAACCGTTGCTGTAGATCGGCCACGAGCACGACGTGGAGTCGCCTTCCGGAGGATCGGCCGGATTGCGCCCGCATATCGTCTCGAGGGTGTTCACAAAGCCCACTGCACTCTGGCCGAACCGCTGACCGAGGTTGGCCAACGAGGCCGTCCGGTTGCAGAGCGGACCGGTCACGCCTGTGGGGCAGGGGATGTCCGGCGGGGCGGGCAGCAGGTCGAGCTTGAGGGGCAGCAGCGGTGTCGTGGCCGGCACGGTGTGGAGCACCAGCGAGTTCTTGACCGGCTTGTCCCCGACGAGCAGGTTGTAGTGAACCTGCATGACCACCAGGCTTCCCGCCGGGAGCAGGATTCCGGTCCCCTTGGGCAGGTTGTCCAACCCGTGGCCGGGGGCCCAGGCGCTCAGCCAAGGGGTATTGGAGATCTGGCCCAGGCCGGTGTTCGGGATGGGCGTCTCGCCGAAGCACGACCAGCCCTTGTTGCCGACATTGTCAGCCTCGGCCTTGGCCGCCAGGTCCGGCGGCACCAGGAACAAGATGGCGTGGTGGTCCTCCGGGCTGCCGGGGAAGAACTGGCTCGAGATGATGTAGGAGGTCTGCTTGACGTGGGGGTTCATCACGGTGCAGTGGTAGTCGTCCGTCGCCCCTGCCGGCGCCTTCGGCGTGTAGGACTCCGCCTGCTTGATGGAGATCGTCGTGACGGGGTGGGCCGATGCCTGGGCCTTGCTTCCCCCGGCGAGCACGGCGGTGAGGCCGGCGGCCACGAGGACCAGGACGGCGATGATCAACGCAACTCGGGAAATCCGCACGCAGCAAGGGTACCTCGGCAGCGGACAAGAGGCCGGACACAGGGCGGACGGGGCGCCCTCTGCCGCCGAGACGCCTCTGACCAGGGTTTATGGGTCCGCGACCGACGACCGGGGTGCGGACGAGACCGGCACCGGCGGCCGGCTGCGCGCAACTAGCCGGCCGGCCACAGCGGCTTGTCCAGGACGAATCCCACGGGCGAACCCCACTGATTGCGATAGGAGACCTCGTGCGCGGGCCGTCGGGGTGCCACTCCCCACCGCCCGGTCGGGTAGCCGAAGCTCACGCAGCAGGACATGACCCAGTGCTCGTCCCGGGGAACCCCGAGGATGTCGAAGACTTCATCCGGATGGAACACGCCCAGGACCATGGTCAGCGAGCTGCCGACGCCCTGTGCCCGCGCCGCCAGCTGGGCGCTCCAGACGGCAGGAAAGATGGAGCCGCCGGTCGGATCTGCGTGGACGAAGCCGAACAGGTACAGCGGCACCTCTTCGAAGTGATCGGCCAGCCACTGTGCGGACCGCTGGACCTTCATCCACTGCACGTTCTCGTCGGCCTCCGGATTCTCTGCCGCAGCTGCGAGCCGGTCGGCGTAGATGGTCTTCCAGAGCTGGTCGACCGAGTCGCGGAAGAGGGGGCCGATTCGGGAGATGACACCGACGTCATCGACCAGCAGGAACCGCCAGTTCTGCGCGTTCCCGCCCGTCGGGGCCCGGATGGCGGCGTCGAGGATCTTCTCCTGGACGTCGAGTGGCACGGCATCGGGTCGTACCCTCCGCATGGCCCTTGTCGTGTAGAGCGCTTCCTCGACGTCCACGGTGCCTCCTCCTTGCGCTGCGGAGCAGCGATCTCGGTCGGCTCACCGTATCTCCGGCGGACCTGCTAAGACCGGTGTCATGGTGATGGAGCTGGTGACAGGAGCCATCGCCGCCGGCGGGGGCTGCGTGGCCCGGGCCGAGGACGGACGGGTGGTCTTCGTGCGGCATGCCCTGCCGGGCGAGCGGGTGGTCGCCGAGGTGACGGCCGAAACGGCCTCGTTCCTGCGGGCAGATGCGGTGGAGGTCATCGAACCGTCGGCCGATCGGGTGGAACCGCGGTGCCCGCATTCGGGACCGGGGCGCTGCGGGGGATGCGACTGGCAGCACGTCTCACTTCCGGCCCAGCGACGCCTCAAATCGGCGCTGGTGTCGGAGCAGTTGCGCCGGTTGGCCGGGATCGATCGGGTCGTGGACATCGAGGGGTTGGATGGGGCGCCGGACGGCCTGGGCTGGAGGACGAGAGTCAGGTTCGCCGTCGACCGCGCCGGGCATGTGGGGTTCCATCGCCATCGCTCCCACGACATCGAGCCGGTGGAGAGCTGTCCGATCGCCGCGCCGGCGGTGAACCGGGTGGGAGCCGGATCGATCCTGTGGAACGGGGCACGTCATGTGGAGGTGACCGCCTCGCCGGACGGTGGGGCAGCGATTGTGTCCGTCGAGACGGGGCGCCGAGGTCTGGCCACCCGCCCGGGGACCGCCGGCGGCCTGGTCGTCGACGGTCGATCGGTGCGGGGACCGCAGAGGACCCGTTTCGAGGTCCTCGGCCATGGCTTCGAAGTCAGCTCCGGGGTGTTCTGGCAGGTGCACCCCCGGGCTGCGGTCGTCCTCACCCGCTGCGTCCTCGAAGGACTCGACCCGCAGCCCGGAGAACGGGCGGCCGACCTCTTCGCCGGGGCCGGTCTCTTCACCGTCCCACTGGCCGAGGCCGTCGGACCGGCGGGCTCGGTGGTGGCCGTGGAACGAAGCCGTCGAGCATGCGCTGACGCGGCGCGCAACACCAAGGGCTTCGGCCAGG